>NZ_JBITLI010000008.1:166093-309727 GCF_044465085.1 Streptomyces sp. NPDC049813
CCGCCGTGTACCCGCACTAGGTCAAAAACGTCTCCCCAACATCCGCGCCCCCCCCGGCCCCCGGCCCCCGGCCCCCCCCCCCCCGGCCCCCCGGGGGGGGGCCCCCGGCCCCCCCCCCGCCGCCCCGCCGCTTTGTCAGTGGCAGCCGATAGCCTGCACGGACAGGCGAGGGAAGTGGGGGCGAGGCGTGCGTGTGCTGGGCGTGGACCCGGGGCTCACCCGGTGCGGTGTCGGTGTGGTCGAGGGGGTCGCGGGACGCCCGTTGACGATGCACGGCGTCGGTGTCGTGCGCACGCCCCCGGACGCCGAGCTCGGCCACCGGCTGGTCGCCGTCGAGCAGGGCATCGAGCGCTGGCTCGACGAGTACCGGCCCGAACTGCTCGCCGTGGAGCGGGTGTTCAGCCAGCACAATGTGCGCACGGTCATGGGGACCGCCCAGGCGAGCGCCGTCGCCATGCTGTGCGCCGCGCGCCGCGGCCTGCCGGTCGCCCTGCACACCCCCAGCGAGGTCAAGGCCGCCGTCACCGGCAGCGGCCGCGCGGACAAGGCCCAGGTGGGCGCCATGGTGACCCGGATCCTGCGACTCGACGTGCCGCCCAAGCCGGCCGACGCCGCCGACGCGCTGGCCCTCGCCATCTGCCACATCTGGCGCGCCCCCGCACAGAACAGACTCCAGCAGGCCGTGGCGCTGCACGCGGCCCGCGCACCCAAGGCACCCAAGGCACTGAAAGGCCGTACCCCATGATCGCCTTCGTCAGCGGCTCCGTCGCCGCGCTCGCCCCCGACGCCGCGGTGGTCGAGGTCGGCGGCGTCGGCATGGCCGTCCAGTGCACGCCGAACACGCTCTCCACGCTCCGCGTCGGCCGGCAGGCCAAGCTCGCCACCTCCCTGGTGGTGCGCGAGGACTCACTGACCCTGTACGGCTTCGCGGACGACGACGAGAAGCAGACCTTCGAGCTGCTCCAGACCGCCAGCGGCGTCGGCCCGCGCCTCGCCCAGGCCATGCTCGCCGTGCACAGCCCCGACGCCCTGCGCCGCGCCGTCTCCACCGGTGACGAGAAGGCGCTCACCGCCGTCCCCGGCATCGGCAAGAAGGGCGCGCAGAAGCTGCTCCTGGAGCTGAAGGACCGTCTCGGCGAGCCGCTCGGGACCGGCGGGCCCGCCATCGGCACCGCCACCACCAGCGGCTGGCGCGATCAGCTGCACGCCGCGCTGATCGGCCTCGGCTACGCGACGCGGGAGGCCGACGAGGCGGTCGCGGCGGTCGCCCCGCAGGCCGAGGCGGCCGAGGGCGCCCCCCAGGTGGGCCAGCTCCTCAAGGCGGCCCTGCAGACCCTGAACCGCACCCGCTAGCCGACCGACCGCCCGACTTCGAACCCGCAACGCGAGGCACACGTAATGAACTGGGACGACCCGACCGACGCGGCGCCGGACCCCGAGCGGCTCGTCGGCTCCGTCGCCGACCGCGAGGACCAGGCCGTCGAGGCGGCCCTGCGCCCCAAGGACCTGGGCGAGTTCATCGGCCAGGAGAAGGTCAGGGAGCAGCTGGACCTGGTCCTGCGCGCCGCCCGCGCGCGCGGCGCCACCGCCGACCACGTCCTGCTCTCCGGCGCCCCCGGCCTCGGCAAGACCACCCTCTCCATGATCATCGCCGCCGAGATGGGCGCGCCGATCCGCATCACCTCGGGCCCCGCCATCCAGCACGCGGGCGACCTCGCCGCGATCCTCTCCTCGCTCCAGGAGGGCGAGGTCCTCTTCCTCGACGAGATCCACCGCATGTCGCGGCCCGCCGAGGAGATGCTCTACATGGCGATGGAGGACTTCCGCGTCGACGTCATCGTCGGCAAGGGCCCCGGCGCCACCGCCATCCCGCTCGAACTGCCTCCCTTCACCCTGGTCGGGGCCACCACGCGCGCGGGGCTGCTGCCGCCCCCGCTGCGTGACCGCTTCGGCTTCACCGCGCACATGGAGTTCTACGAGCCGGCCGAGCTGGAGCGGGTGATCCACCGCTCCGCGACCCTGCTCGACGTGGAGATCGACACGGCCGGGGCCGCCGAGATCGCGGGCCGCTCCCGGGGCACCCCGCGCATCGCCAACCGGCTGCTGCGCCGCGTCCGCGACTACGCGCAGGTCAAGGCCGACGGCTCCGTCACCCGGGACATCGCCGGCGCCGCGCTCGCCGTCTACGAGGTGGACGGCCGCGGCCTCGACCGCCTCGACCGCGGTGTCCTGGAGGCGCTCCTCAAGCTGTTCGGCGGCGGGCCGGTCGGCCTGTCGACGCTCGCGGTCGCGGTAGGGGAGGAGCGGGAGACGGTCGAGGAGGTGGCCGAGCCCTTCCTGGTCCGCGAGGGGCTGCTGGCCCGCACCCCCCGCGGCCGGGTCGCCACCCCGGCCGCCTGGGCCCACCTGGGTCTCACCCCGCCCCAGGGGCGCCCGGGCGCAACCGGACAAGGGGACCTGTTCGGGGCGTGACGGCGCGCGTACTCGCCGGGCCTGGAACCCCGGTGCCATGCTGAGCGTTGTTCCCACCGTGCGGACTCGCTTAGACTCCGCCGACGGTCGCCTTTCACGGCGACGGTGCACCCCCGAAACCGACAAGGCCGCTCTTCGACGCGGTCGCCTGAAGGAAGTTCCCACCCGTGAGTCTCGTGACCCTCCTCCCGTTCATCGTGCTCATCGGGGCCATGTTCCTGATGACCCGGTCGGCCAAGAAGAAGCAGCAGGCCGCCGCATCGATGCGCAATGACATGCAGCCCGGTTCCGGCGTCCGCACGATCGGGGGCATGTACGCCACGGTCAAGGAGGTCAACGAGGACACGGTCCTCCTGGACGCCGGTCCCGGCGTCCACCTCATGTTCGCGAAGAACGCGATCGGTGCCGTGCTGTCCGACGACGAGTACAACCGCATCGTCCACGGCGTCGACGCGACCGAGGACGACGAGCTGACCGGCTCGGCCGTCGTGCCGGACGACGCGTCCTCCCTCACCGGGGCCGACGAGACCGCCGCCGCCGACGTCGCCCACATCGACCTGGGCAAGAAGGACGAGGCGGACAAGCCCGCCGCCGAGGCCGAGCCCGCCGCCGAGGCCGAGAAGGCCGCCGACGCCGAGCCGAAGAAGACCGACGGCGAGTCCGACGCGAAGTAGTCACGACCGGAGCCGCGGGGCGACCGCTTGCGTCGCCGCGGCTGCGGCCCGTGCGTGACCCGCGTGGATTTACGACCATTTCATGACCGTCCGTGCAGGCCGGGGCGCCGATCCCCGCCGCCGGACGGATGGAGAGGGAGTACGAGAAGGTGGCCACACCTACGAAGAGCCGAGGGGCAGGCTCACCGAGCAAGCCCGGGCGCGCTCTGAGCCTGATCGTCATCATCATGGTGGCGCTCGTCGGGGGGATGTTCCTCTCCGGTACGTTCACGCCGCGTCTCGGCATCGACCTCGCGGGCGGCACCAGCATCACGCTGGAGGCCAAGAACGAGCCGGGCCAGCCCAACGCGATCAACAAGACCAACATGGACACGGCGGCGGACATCATCAACCGCCGTGTCAACGGCATGGGTGTCTCCGAGGCCGAGGTCCAGACGCAGGGCGCCAACAACATCATCGTCAACATCCCCCGGGGCACGAACCAGAAGCAGGCGCGTGAGCAGGTCGGCACGACCGCTCAGCTCTACTTCCGTCCCGTCCTGACGGTGGCCGCCGGCGCACCCACCGGCGACTCGGCGACCCCGTCCCCGAGCGCGTCGTCCGGCGACAAGGCGACCGACAAGGCCACGGACAACGACAAGGCGACCGACAAGGCGACGGGCACGGCCACGCCGTCCGCCACGGCCACCTCGCAGGGCCGCGCCGTCACCGACGCGCTGAAGGCCGACGAGACGCCGGGCGCCTCGTCCAGCGCCAAGGCCGACGACAAGGCGTCCCCGACGCCGTCGTCGAGCGCGACCCCCTCCGCCGACCCGGCGACAGCCGCCCTGCAGAAGAAGTTCACGGAACTGGACTGCACGGACAAGGCGGCCCGCACGAAGGTGAACGAGGGCGCCAAGCCCGGCGACACCATCGTCGCCTGCGGCAAGGACTCGCAGGGCCAGTGGGAGAAGTACATCCTCGGTGCGTCCGAGGTGAACGGCAAGGACGTCAAGAAGGCCCAGGCCGTCATCAACCAGCAGTCCGGCGCGTGGGTCGTCAACATGGACTTCACGGGCGGCGGCTCGAAGAAGTTCGCGAAGACGACCGGCAAGCTCAAGGACCAGCAGTCGCCGATGAACCAGTTCGCCATCGTGCTCGACGGCGACGTGGTCTCCGCCCCCAGCGTCAGCTCGACGCTGAGCGCCAACGCGGAGATCTCCGGCAGCTTCACCCAGGACTCCGCCCAGGACCTGGCCAACGTGCTCTCGTACGGCGCCCTGCCGCTCACCTTCCACGAGCAGAGCGTCACCACGGTGACCGCCGCGCTCGGCGGTGAGCAGCTGCACGCCGGCCTGATCGCGGGCGCCATCGGCCTCGCCCTGGTCGTCATCTACCTGATCGTCTACTACCGCGGCCTGTCGGTCATCGCCCTCGCGTCGCTGGTCGCCTCCGGCATCCTCACGTACACGCTGATGACGCTGCTCGGCCCGGCCATCGGGTTCGCGCTGAACCTGCCCGCGGTGTGCGGTGCGATCGTCGCCATCGGTATCACCGCGGACTCCTTCATCGTGTTCTTCGAACGGATCAGGGACGAGGTCCGCGAGGGCCGCTCGGTGCGGCCCGCCGTCGAGCGCGCCTGGCCGCGCGCCCGGCGCACCATCCTCGTCTCCGACTTCGTGTCGTTCCTCGCGGCGGCGGTGCTCTACATCGTGACCGTCGGCAAGGTGCAGGGCTTCGCGTTCACGCTCGGCCTGACCACCCTCCTCGACGTGGTCGTCGTCTTCCTCTTCACGAAGCCGCTGATGACGCTCCTGGCCCGCAAGAAGTTCTTCTCCAGCGGACACAAGTGGTCGGGTCTCGACCCCAAGCGCCTGGGTGCCCAGCCTCCGCTGCGCCGGCGCTCCACCCGCCGTACCGCTCCCGCCGCCGGCCCTGTCGACCCGAAGGAGGCGTGAGATGTCGAAGCTCGGCAATCTCGGCGCCAGGCTCTACCGCGGTGAGGTCGGCTACGACTTCATCGGCAAGCGCAAGATCTGGTACGGCGTCTCGATCCTGATCACCATCACGGCGATCCTCGGTCTCGCGGTCCGCGGCCTGAACATGGGCATCGACTTCGAGGGCGGCGCCGTCTTCACGACGCCCAAGACCAGCGTCTCGGCCGCCAAGGCGGAGGAGTACGCGGAGAAGGCGTCCGGCCACGACGCGATCGTGCAGGAGCTGGGCACCGGCGGCCTGCGCGTGCAGATCGCGGGCATCGACACCGGCAAGTCGGACCAGATCGCGGCCGAGCTGTCCCAGGACATGGGCATCGACGCCGACAAGATCAACGCCGACCTGGTGGGCCCCAGCTGGGGCGACACGATCGCCAACAAGGCCTGGCAGGGCCTGGCCATCTTCATGGTCCTGGTCGTGATCTACCTGGCGATCGCCTTCGAGTGGCGGATGGCGCTCGCGGCACTCGTCGCGCTCATCCACGACATCACCATCACCGTCGGGATCTACGCCCTGGTGGGCTTCGAGGTCACGCCGGGCACGGTCATCGGTCTGCTCACGATCCTCGGTTACTCGCTCTACGACACGGTCGTCGTCTTCGACTCGCTCAAGGAGCAGACGAAGGGCATCGAGAAGCAGACCCGCTGGACGTACAGCGACATCGCCAACCGGTCGATCAACAGCACCCTGGTGCGGTCGATCAACACCACGATCGTGGCGCTGCTGCCCGTCGCGGGCCTGCTCTTCATCGGCGGCGGCTTCCTCGGCGCCGGCATGCTGAACGACATCTCGCTGTCGCTCTTCGTCGGTCTCGCCGCCGGTGCGTACTCCTCGATCTTCATCGCCACTCCGCTGGTCGCCGACCTCAAGGAGCGCGAGCCGAAGATGAAGGCCCTCAGGAAGCGGGTGCTCGCCAAGCGGGCGTCGGCCGCCGCCCAGGCCGAGACCGCCGTCGTGGGCCGCCAGGCGGACGCCGAGCAGGAGGACGAGCCGCAGGACGCCGCCCCGGCCGGTGCCGGGCCGCGCAACCAGCCGGCCCGCAACCGCGGCCGCGGCCGCCCCTCGGGCAAGCGCCGCTGACCCGGCCACCGCAGCGCGCCGCCAGGGCGCGCAGCGCGCCACACGGGCGCCAGGAACCCTCGGGGCTCCTGGCGCCCGCGTCGTTCCTCGCACGGACGGCTGCTAGGGTTTCGTCCGCGCGAACCCACCGAACACCCGTCGAGCAATGCTCGAACACCTGCCCTGAGGTGCAGAAATGACCGACATCAAGGAACTGCTCCTCAGCCGTATCCGGGACGTGGCCGACTACCCGAAGCCCGGAGTGGTCTTCAAGGACATCACTCCGCTGCTCGCGGACCCCGCGGCCTTCACCGCCCTCACCGACGCCCTCGCCGAGCTGTGCGTGCGCCACGGCGCCACCAAGGTCGTCGGCCTGGAAGCGCGCGGCTTCATCCTGGGCGCCCCCGTGGCCGTCCGTGCGGGCCTCGGCTTCATCCCCGTGCGCAAGGCGGGCAAGCTGCCCGGCGCCACGCTCGCGCAGAGCTACCACCTCGAGTACGGGTCCGCGGAGATCGAGGTGCACGCCGAGGACCTGTCGGCCGACGACCGCGTCATGGTCATCGACGACGTGCTGGCCACCGGCGGCACCGCCGAGGCCGCCCTGCACCTGATCCGGCGGGCCGGCGCCCAGGTGGCCGGCGTCGCCGTCCTGATGGAGCTGGGCTTCCTGCCGGGCCGCGACCGGCTGGAACCCGCCCTCCAGGGCGCCCCGTACGAACCGCTGCTCGTCGTGTAGAAACGCCTGGTCGAGGCCGTGCGGCCGGGGCCGGAGGAATCCGGCGCCCGCCCCGGGCGTTCCTCCCGTACAGGGCGTCCCACCGGCCGAATACGTTCGGCGGGCGCTGGATCGATACCATGGACTCTCCGGGACCTGAACCGGGACCCGTGTGCACGAGGAGCGCCGTTGCCAGACGAGGCCAAGCCACTCACCGCCGCCAAGCCCGACCAGCACGCCGACCAGGCCGCGGCTCCCTCCGGCACGCCCGCGAAGAACGGGCGGGGCCCCGCGCACTCCACCGGCGCCCCGGGCGGCAAGGCGGCCGAGCGGCCACGCCCCGAGCCGGCGCCCGACAAGCCCCGCGCCACCCCGCCCCCGGCGATCCGTGCCGCGGCGAACCAGCCCGCGGCCCGCTCCGGCTCCTCGAACCGGGTCCGCGCCCGCCTCGCGCGGCTCGGCGTGCAGCGCTCGAACCCGTACAACCCCGTCCTGGAGCCGCTGCTGCGGATAGTGCGCGGCAACGACCCCAAGATCGAGACGTCGACGCTGCGCCAGATCGAGCGCGCCTACCAGGTCGCCGAGCGCTGGCATCGCGGCCAGAAGCGCAAGAGCGGCGACCCGTACATCACGCACCCGCTCGCCGTGACGACGATCCTCGCCGAGCTCGGCATGGACCCGGCCACCCTGATGGCGGGGCTGCTGCACGACACCGTCGAGGACACCGAGTACGGCCTGGACACCCTCAAGCGCGACTTCGGCGACCAGGTCGCCCTCCTCGTCGACGGCGTCACCAAGCTCGACAAGGTCAAGTTCGGCGAGGCCGCGCAGGCCGAGACCGTGCGCAAGATGGTCGTCGCCATGGCCAAGGACCCGCGCGTCCTGGTCATCAAGCTCGCCGACCGCCTGCACAACATGCGCACCATGCGCTACCTCAAGCGCGAGAAGCAGGAGAAGAAGGCGCGCGAGACCCTGGAGATCTACGCGCCGCTCGCCCACCGCCTGGGCATGAACACGATCAAGTGGGAGCTGGAGGACCTCGCCTTCGCGATCCTCTACCCCAAGATGTACGACGAGATCGTGCGGCTGGTGGCCGAGCGCGCGCCCAAGCGCGACGAGTACCTGGCCATAGTGACCGACGAGGTCCAGTCCGACCTGCGCGCGGCCCGTATCAAGGCCACCGTCACCGGCCGTCCGAAGCACTACTACAGCGTCTACCAGAAGATGATCGTCCGCGGCCGTGACTTCGCGGAGATCTACGACCTGGTGGGCATTCGCGTCCTCGTCGACACGGTCCGCGACTGCTACGCGGCGCTCGGCACGGTCCACGCCCGCTGGAACCCGGTTCCGGGGCGGTTCAAGGACTACATCGCGATGCCCAAGTTCAACATGTACCAGTCGCTGCACACGACGGTCATCGGGCCGAACGGCAAGCCGGTCGAGCTGCAGATCCGCACGTTCGACATGCACCGCCGCGCCGAGTACGGCATCGCCGCGCACTGGAAGTACAAGCAGGAGGCCGTCGCCGGCGCCTCCAAGGTCCGCTCCGACCAGCCGCGCACCACCGGCAAGGACGACCACCTCAACGACATGGCGTGGCTGCGCCAGCTGCTCGACTGGCAGAAGGAGACCGAGGACCCGGGCGAGTTCCTGGAGTCCCTGCGCTTCGACCTGTCCCGTAACGAGGTGTTCGTCTTCACGCCGAAGGGCGACGTCATAGCGCTCCCGGCGGGCGCCACCCCGGTCGACTTCTCCTACGCGGTCCACACCGAGGTCGGCCACCGCACCATCGGCGCCCGGGTCAACGGACGGCTGGTGCCGCTCGAATCGACCCTGGACAACGGCGACCTGGTCGAGGTCTTCACCTCCAAGGCGGCCGGCGCCGGGCCCTCCCGGGACTGGCTGGGCTTCGTCAAGTCGCCCCGCGCGCGCAACAAGATCCGCGCCTGGTTCTCCAAGGAGCGCCGCGACGAGGCGATCGAGCAGGGCAAGGACGCCATCGCGCGGGCCATGCGCAAGCAGAACCTGCCGATCCAGCGCATCCTCACCGGCGACTCCCTGGTCACCCTCGCGCACGAGATGCGCTACCCCGACATCTCCTCGCTCTACGCGGCCATCGGCGAGGGCCATGTCACGGCCCAGTCCGTCGTGCAGAAGCTGGTCCAGGCCCTGGGCGGCGAGGAAGCGGCCAACGAGGACATCGCCGAGAGCGCCCCGCCCTCGCGCGGCCGCTCCAAGCGCCGCTCGAACGCCGATCCGGGTGTCGTGGTCAAGGGCGTCGACGACGTCTGGGTGAAGCTGGCGCGCTGCTGCACGCCCGTGCCCGGCGACCCCATCATCGGCTTCGTCACGCGCGGCAGCGGCGTCTCGGTCCACCGCAGCGACTGCGTGAACGTGGACTCCCTCTCCCGCGAGCCCGAGCGCATCCTGGAAGTCGAGTGGGCGCCCACCCAGTCATCGGTCTTCCTCGTCGCCATCCAGGTGGAGGCCCTCGACCGCTCGCGGCTGCTCTCGGACGTCACGCGGGTCCTCTCCGACCAGCACGTGAACATCCTCTCGGCAGCGGTCCAGACCTCCCGCGACCGGGTGGCCACGTCCCGCTTCACCTTCGAGATGGGCGACCCGAAGCACCTGGGCCACGTCCTGAAGGCGGTCAGGGGAGTGGAGGGCGTCTACGACGTGTACCGGGTGACGTCGGCGCGCAGGCCTTAACCTCCGTCAGATCAGCGCCGCCAGGGGCGCGGGGAACTGCGCGAGAAGCCCCGACGCCCGGCACCCGCACGATGAGCGCGACACGGCAGACGCAAAGGCGTAAAAGAGCGGGCCCGGGCTTACGAAAGCCCGGGCCCGCTCCCTCACGGCCAGTTCTTAACCGCCGAACTCCTCAAGCCCCTTGAGCGCGGAGTCGAGCAGCGCCTGCCGCCCATCAAGCTCACGCTGCAACTTGTCGGCCTTCGCCGCGTTGCCCTGCGCACGGGCCTGCTCGATCTGCCCCGAGAGCTTGTCGACGGCCGCCTGAAGCTGACCGGTCAAGCCCGCGGCACGCGCCCGCGCCTCCGGGTTGGTCCGGCGCCACTCGGCCTCCTCGGACTCCTGGAGGGCCCGCTCCACCGCGTGCATCCGGCCCTCGACCTTCGGGCGGGCGTCCCGCGGCACGTGGCCGATGGCCTCCCAGCGCTCGTTGATCGACCGGAACGCGGCGCGGGCCGTCTTCAGGTCGCCGACCGGCAGGAGCTTCTCCGCCTCGGCGGCCAGCTCCTCCTTCAGCTTGAGGTTCTCGCCCTGCTCGGCGTCGCGCTCGGCGAAGACCGAGCTGCGCGCGGCGAAGAACACGTCCTGGGCGCCGCGGAAGCGGTTCCACAGGTCGTCCTCGTGCTCGCGCTGGGCGCGGCCCGCCGCCTTCCAGTCCGTCATCAGCTCGCGGTACCGGGCCGCCGTGGCACCCCAGTCCTGCGAGTTCGACAGCGCCTCGGCCTCGGCGACCAGCGCCTCCTTGGCCTTGCGGGCCTCCTCGCGCTGCGCGTCCAGCGAGGCGAAGTGCGCCTTGCGCCGCTTGGAGAACGCCGACCGGGCGTGCGAGAAGCGGTGCCACAGCTCGTCGTCCGACTTGCGGTCGAGCCGCGGCAGCCCCTTCCAGATGTCCACGAGGGCCCGCAGCCGCTCACCCGCCGCCCGCCACTGCTCGGATTGGGCCAGCTCCTCCGCCTCGACGACCAGCGCCTCCTTGGCGTGCCGCGCCTCGTCGGACTGCTTGGCCTTCTGGACCTTGCGCTCCTCGCGGCGCGACTCGACCGTCTCGACCAGCTTGTCCAGCCGCTTGCCGAGCGCGTCCAGGTCACCGATCGCGTGCGCGTCCGTGACCTGCGCGCGCAGGTGCTCGATCGCCACCGAGGCGTCCTTGGCCGACAGGTCGGTGGTCTGCACCCGGCGCTCGAGGAGCCCGATCTCGACGACCAGACCGTCGTACTTGCGCTTGAAGTAGGCCAGCGCCTCATCGGGCGAGCCTGCCTGCCAGGAGCCGACGACTCGCTCACTGCCGTCGGCCGCACGCACGTACACGGTCCCCGTCTCGTCGACGCGGCCCCACGGGTCGCTGCTCACAGCGCCTCCTCCACATGATGCCTGCGGGGGACTCGTGGGCCCCCGGGCATCGTCCACAGTTTCGTCACCGCCAACATAGGCGACCGGCGGGGCGGCTGTCCGCATCCAGCGCGAC
The DNA here is from genome assembly GCF_044465085.1 of Streptomyces sp. NPDC049813. NCBI lineage: Bacteria > Bacillati > Actinomycetota > Actinomycetes > Kitasatosporales > Streptomycetaceae > Streptomyces > Streptomyces sp. NPDC049813. The sequence continues at coordinate 177,204 of NZ_JBITLI010000008.1, forward strand.
CGAAGTTGGCCACCGGCAGGTCAGGACTTGGTCACGGTCCCCTTGTCGATCACCACGGTCGCGTTCGGCGCCGTGTTCCCCGTGGTCTGGTCCGCCGGCTGCGCACCCGCCTTCGCGATCTTGTCGAGGACCTTCATCCCGGAGTCGGAGATGGTCCCGAACGGGGTGTACGTCGCCGGGAGCTTGCTGTCCTTGTAGACGAGGAAGAACTGGCTGCCGCCGGTGTGCTTCTGCCCGGTGTTCGCCATCGCGATGGTGCCCGCGGGGAACGTGTACAGCTGCGTGCCCTGCTGCTTCTCCGCCTTCTTCAGGGAGGCGTCCTTGAGGTTCTCGTCCGGGATCGTGTACCCGGGGCCGCCCTGGCCGGTGCCGGTCGGGTCGCCGCACTGAAGGACGTAGATCCCCTCGGTGGTCAGCCGGTGGCACTTGGTGTGGTCCAGGAAGCCCTTGCCCAGCAGGTAGTTGAACGAGTTCACCGTGTGCGGGGCGGCCTTCGCCTTCAGGTCGATGCCGATGTCGCCGCAGGTCGTGGCGAGCTTCATCGCGTACTTCGCCGACGTGTCGATGGTCATCGCCGGCTCCTTCTTCCAGGTGGCCGTCTTCGCCTTGCCCGCGGCGGGCTTCTCGCACGGGTCCGGGGCCTTCGACGCCGACGGGCTCGCGCTCGGCTCGCTGCCGGCGCTCGTCTCCTTGTCGTCGCTCTTGAAGGCCCCGGCGGCGTACGCGCCACCCGTGCCGAGGACGACCACCGCGAGCACCGCGGCGATCACGGTGTTGCGGGTGCGCGCCTTGCGCCGCGCGGACTCGCGCCGCTGCTGCTGGCGCAGGAACTTCTCCCGGGCGAGCTGACGCTGCCGCTGATCCTTGCTGACCACCGCGTGTTCTCCTCGTACGTCTCGTGACCTTGTTCGAGCGGGCCGGACCGTCGGTCGGTGCCCCGTACCGTATATGGGTTCGCTGTGGATTCGGCAGCGCCGGTAGGCTCTGATCTGCCGCATTCCGTGGTGGCGCCCCCACAGCGACGACATACCGGCGCCATACCGACGACATACGAAGGACGATCGTGCTGATTGCCGGGTTCCCCGCCGGGGCCTGGGGCACCAACTGTTACCTGGTTGCCCCCGCCGCGGGTGAGGAGTGCGTGATCATCGACCCGGGCCACCAGGCCGCCCAGGGAGTCGAGGAAGCGCTCAAGAAGCACCGGCTCAAGCCGGTCGCGGTCGTCCTCACCCACGGGCACATCGACCATGTCGCCTCGGTCGTCCCGGTCTGCGGGGCGCACGACGTGCCCGCGTGGATCCACCCCGCCGACCGCTACATGATGAGCGACCCGGAGAAGGGCATCGGCCGCTCCATCGGCATGCCGCTGATGGGCGAGCTGACCGTGGGGGAGCCCGACGACGTACGGGAGCTGGCCGACGGCGCGTCCCTGCGGCTCGCCGGGCTCGACCTCACCGTCGCGCACGCGCCCGGCCATACCAAGGGGTCGGTGGCGTTCCGGATGCCCGAGACGGCGGAGATCCCGCCGGTGTTCTTCTCGGGCGACCTGCTCTTCGCCGGCTCCGTCGGACGCACCGACATGCCCGGTGGCTCCATGGACGACATGCTCGAATCGCTGGCCCGCGTGTGCCTGCCGCTCGACGACTCGACCGTGGTCCTCTCCGGGCACGGCTCCCAGACCACCATCGGCCAGGAGCGCGCCACCAACCCGTATCTGCGGCAGGTGGCCGCCGGCCTGGGACCCTCGACCGAGGCTCCCCGACGAGGAATGTGACGAGAAGACCTCCCGTGAGCACCTTTCAGGCCCCCAAGGGCACGTACGACCTGATCCCGCCGGACTCCGCGAAGTACCTCGCGGTGCGCGAGGCGATCTCCGCGCCGCTGCGCGCCTCCGGCTACGGCTACATCGAGACGCCGGGCTTTGAGAACGTCGAGCTGTTCGCCCGCGGCGTCGGCGAGTCCACCGACATCGTCACCAAGGAGATGTACGCCTTCGAGACCAAGGGCGGCGACAAGCTGGCCCTGCGCCCCGAAGGCACCGCTTCCGTGCTGCGCGCGGCCCTGGAGGCCAACCTCCACAAGGCGGGCAACCTCCCGGTCAAGCTCTGGTACTCGGGCTCGTACTACCGCTACGAGCGCCCCCAGAAGGGCCGCTACCGCCACTTCTCCCAGGTCGGCGCCGAGGCGATCGGCGCCGAGGACCCGGCCCTGGACGCCGAGTTGATCATCCTGGCGGACCAGGCGTACCGCTCGCTGGGGCTGCGCGACTTCCGCATCCTGCTGAACTCGCTCGGCGACAAGGAGTGCCGTCCCGTCTACCGGGCCGCCCTCCAGGACTTCCTGCGCGGCCTCGACCTCGACGAGGAGACGCTGCGCCGCGCCGACATCAACCCGCTGCGCGTCCTCGACGACAAGCGGGCCGACGTGCAGAAGCAGCTCGTGGGCGCGCCCTCGCTGCGCGACTACCTGTGCGACGCGTGCAAGGCCTACCACGAGCAGGTGCGCGAGCTGCTGCTCGCCGAGGGGGTCGCCTTCGAGGACGACGAGAAGCTCGTACGCGGCCTGGACTACTACACCCGCACCACCTTCGAGTTCGTCCACGACGGGCTCGGCTCGCAGTCGGCGGTGGGCGGCGGCGGCCGCTACGACGGGCTGTCCGAGATGATCGGCGGCCCCTCGCTGCCGTCCGTCGGCTGGGCCCTGGGTGTCGACCGCACCGTCCTCGCCCTGGAGGCGGAGGGCGTCGCGCTCGAACTGCCCACCACCACCAGCGTCTTCGCCGTGCCGCTCGGCGAGGAGGCGCGCCGCGTCCTGTTCGGCAAGGTGACCGAGCTGCGCCGGGCCGGGATCTCGGCCGACTTCTCCTTCGGCGGCAAGGGCCTCAAGGGCGCCATGAAGAACGCCAACCGCTCGGGCGCCCGGTACACCCTCGTCGCCGGGGAGCGGGACCTCGCCGAGGGCGTCGCGCAGCTCAAGGACATGGAGTCCGGCGAGCAGAGCGCGGTCGCCGTGGACGAGATCGTGGCCGTCCTGAAGGACAAGCTCGGCTGATCCGGCGGCGGGCGGGGTCCGTGGCGGCTGCCAGGACCCCGCTCCGGCCGGCGCCCCCGCCGGTGCTTATGCCGATCGAACGGTGAACGGCGGCCCCCGTACGGCAGAATGGCCCTGCCCGCAGGCTCCACCCCTCACCTACGGATCGGCGTGATGAGCAAGACGACCAGGACCGCGACAGCAAGCGAGACCGTCACCCGCGACACCGGCGCCACGGGCGTCCCGCGGTCCGTCGGCGGCAGCCGCGCGTTCGCGCTGCTTCTGGTGATCACCGGGGCGGCGGGCGTGCTCGCCGCCTGGGTCATCACGCTCGACAAGTTCAAGCTCCTGGAGGACCCGAACTTCACGCCGGGCTGCTCCATCAACCCGGTCATCTCCTGCGGCAGCATCATGAAGAGCGACCAGGCGTCGGTCTTCGGCTTCCCGAACCCGATGCTCGGCCTCGTCGCCTACGGCATCGTGATCTGCGTCGGCATGAGCCTGCTCGCGGGCGCCCGCTTCCCGCGCTGGTACTGGCTCGTCCTCAACGCCGGCTGCCTCTTCGGCGTCGGCTTCGTCAGCTGGCTGCAGTTCGAGTCGCTGTACCGGATCAACGCGCTGTGCCTGTGGTGCTCCCTCGCGTGGGTCGCCACGATCCTGATGTTCTGGTACGTCACGTCGTTCAACATCCGTCACGACTTCCTGCCGGCCCCGCGCTGGCTGAAGTCGTTCTTCGCGGACTTCACCTGGGCGCTGCCCGTCGTGCACATCGGCATCATCGCCGTGCTGATCCTCACGCGCTGGGGCGACAAGCTCTGGGCGTGAGCCCGCGACGGTCGCCGCCCGCGGCGTTGTCACTGCCGTGACATAGGGTTTTCCCCGTGGAGCCCGACCTGTTCACCGCCGCAGCCGAGGACCGCCAGGAGAAGGACCCGTCCGCGAGTCCGCTGGCCGTCCGGATGCGCCCGCGCACCCTCGACGAAGTCGTCGGCCAGCAGCACCTGCTCAAGCAGGGCTCGCCGCTGCGCCGCCTGGTCGGCGAGGGCGCGTCGGGTTCGGGACCCGCCGGGGTGTCGTCGGTGATCCTGTGGGGCCCGCCCGGCACCGGCAAGACGACCCTGGCGTACGTCGTCTCGAAGGCGACGAACAAGCGGTTCGTGGAGCTGTCCGCCATCACCGCGGGCGTCAAGGAGGTCCGGGCCGTCATCGAGGGCGCCCGGCGCGCGCTGGGCGGCCACGGCAAGGAGACCGTCCTCTTCCTCGACGAGATCCACCGCTTCAGCAAGGCCCAGCAGGACTCGCTGCTGCCCGCCGTGGAGAACCGCTGGGTGACGCTGATCGCGGCGACCACGGAGAACCCGTACTTCTCGGTGATCTCCCCGCTGCTCTCCCGCTCCCTCCTGCTGACCCTCGAATCGCTCACCGACGACGACCTGCGCGGCCTGCTGGCCCGGGCGCTGACCGAGGAGCGGGGCCTGAGCGGCGCCCTGACCCTCGACGAGGACGCCGAGGAGCACCTGCTGCGGGTCGCCGGCGGGGACGCGCGCCGCGCCCTGACCGCCCTGGAGGCCGCGGCCGGCGCCGCCCTCGACAAGGGCGAGTCGGCCATCACCCTGGAGACCGTCGAGGAGAGCGTCAACCGCGCGGCGGTGACGTACGACCGCGACGGCGACCAGCACTACGACGTGGCGAGCGCCCTGATCAAGTCCATCCGCGGTTCGGACGTGGACGCGGCCCTGCACTACCTGGCCCGCATGATCGAGGCGGGCGAGGACCCGCGGTTCATCGCCCGCCGCCTGATGATCTCGGCCAGCGAGGACATCGGCCTCGCCGACCCGACGGCGCTGCCCACCGCGGTCGCCGCGGCCCAGGCCGTCGCCATGATCGGCTTCCCCGAGGCCGCTCTCACCCTGAGCCACGCCACGATCGCCCTGGCACTCGCCCCGAAGTCGAACGCGGCGACGACGGCCATCGGCGCCGCCATGGAGGACGTCCGCAAGGGACTCGCCGGACCGGTCCCGCCCCACCTGCGCGACGGCCACTACAAGGGCGCCGCCAAGCTCGGCCACGCGCAGGGCTACGTGTACCCGCACGACGTGCCCGGCGGCATCGCGGCCCAGCAGTACGCGCCGGACGCCATCGCAGGACGCCGCTACTACGAGCCCACGCGGTACGGCGCCGAGGCGCGGTACGCGGACGTGGTGGAGCGGGTCCGGGAGCGGCTGCGCGGCGAGGGCGGCTGAGCGGGCCGGGCGCGCGGTGATCGGGCCCCGCGCCATCCGGTAGACTCCTTCGCAGTGCTGCGTCCCGCGCCCGGTGTCCCGAAAGGGAGACCGGCATCACCAGAGCGGGACATCCAGCCGGATCCCCCACACCGCGAGGCAAGGGGATCCAGGAGCGTCGCGCACCGTCGAAGGTGTCGCGGGCAGCCCACCACCCTCCCGCACCCCGGGACCGGGCCGGTGGGCCACTCGCGTGCTGCACGTATGTGCCCAGCCCTGGGAGCGGCTGCCCTGCCCGTCCTTGTGACGTGAAGGGTTTCCCGGACTGCGGATGCGACCTCCCCGAACCCTGGTGAAGCCGTATTCGCATCAGAAACATGAGGTGTTTGGTTCATGACGAACCAGTCCCGCCCCAAGGTCAAGAAGTCGCGTGCCCTCGGCATCGCGCTGACCCCGAAGGCCGTCAAGTACTTCGAGGCCCGCCCCTACCCGCCGGGCGAGCACGGCCGTGGCCGCAAGCAGAACTCGGACTACAAGGTCCGTCTGCTCGAGAAGCAGCGTCTGCGCGCGCAGTACGACATCAGCGAGAAGCAGATGGCCCGCGCCTACGACCGCGCCAAGAAGGCCGAAGGCAAGACCGGCGAGGCCCTGGTCATCGAGCTGGAGCGCCGTCTCGACGCGCTGCTGCTGCGTTCGGGCATCGCCCGCACGATCTACCAGGCCCGTCAGATGGTCGTCCACGGCCACATCGAGGTCAACGGCGGCAAGGTCGACAAGCCGTCGTTCCGCGTCCGTCCCGACGACGTCGTGATGGTCCGCGAGCGCAGCCGCGAGAAGCCGCTGTTCCAGGTCGCGCGTGAGGGTGGCTTCGCCGCCGACGGCGAGACCCCCCGCTACCTCCAGGTGAACCTGAAGGCCCTGGCCTTCCGCCTGGACCGGGACCCGAACCGCAAGGAGATCCCCGTAATCTGCGACGAGCAGCTCGTCGTCGAGTACTACGCCCGCTGACCGACCGGCGGACTTGGTCTCACCTGCGTTTCAGCCCGTCGTCTCCCCGCCGTTCGCGGTGGGGGAGGCGGCGGGTTCTCGCGTCTGCGGGGTGCTCGCCCGCGGCAGGCGCACCGGCGCGGCGAGCCGCTCCGGCTCGCCCCGGCCGAGGGCGCGGGCCACGGCCTCGTCGTGCCCCAGCCGCTCGCCGGCCCGCGCCAGTTCGTCGAAGCGGCCGTCGCCGAGCGCCGCCCGCGCCCGCGCCTCGCAGAGCCGGTGCGGTTCGTTGTAGTGGCCCGAGCCGAACAGCGGCAGCCCCACCGACGGCCAGATCCCGCGCGCCGCGCCCTGGAGCACCGCCGCCTCCGCGGCGTCCCCCTCCGCCAGCGTCACCAGCGCGAGCAGCTCCAGCGCGAGCACCGTGCCGAGCAGGTCGTGGAACTCGTGGTCGATGGCCAGGCACTCCTCCAGGAGGGCGCGGGCCCCGGCCGGATCGCCGTCGTACCAGCGCGCGTACGCCAGGACGTAGAGGGCGTACGCCAGAGTCCAGCGCTCCCCGTGGTCCTCGCACACCTGCCGTACGTCCTCGCACAGCGCCACGGCCTCCGGCAGGTCCCCCTGGAAGGCCACCGCCATCGCCAGCTCGACCTGGCCCATCAGCACGTTGCTGTTCAGCTCGCCGATCTCCCGGTAGCCGGCGAGCGCGGTGCGCAGCAGCCGCTCCGCGCGCGGCAGGTCGTCCGTGACCAGCGCCAGGCAGCCCGTGCGGTGCACCGCGTACGCGAGCGCCGTCGCGTCCCCGCCGCGCTCCGCCTCGTCGTGGCACTCCTGGAGCGCCGCCAGGGCGGGCACGGTGTCGCCCTGAAGGATCGCCACGTAACCGAGCACCCACAGCGCCTTGAGCCGGGAGGCGCCGTAGGCGAAGGCCTCGTCCTCGCCGGGGGGATCGGCCAGGTCGACACTGCGGTCGAGCCAGTGCCGGCCCTCCGTGAGCCGCCCGCACCCCGCCCAGTAGAACCACAGCGTGCCCGCCAGGTACTGGCCCAGATGCGTCTCGCCCGGCTCGGTGAGGCAGAACTCCAGGGCCGCCCGCAGATTCGGCAGCTCCGCGTCGATCCGCTCCGCCACCTCGCCCTGCCGCGGGGAGAACCAGTCCAGCTCGCACCAGGTGGCGAGCCCCATGTACCAGTCGCGGTGCCTGCGCCGCATCCGGCGGCCGTCGCCGGTCCGCTCCAGCCACCCCGCGCCGTACGCCCGCACCGACTCCAGCATCCGGTAGCGCACCCCGGCCGCCGACTCCTCGCGGATCAGCACGGACTGCGCGAGCAGCTCCTCCAGTCCCGCGAGGACCGCGTCACCGGGCAGCCCCTCGCCGCCGCAGACGTACTCGACTGCCTCCAGGTCGAACTGGCCGGCGAAGACCGACAGGCGCGCCCACAGCAGCCGCTCCTGTTCCGTGCACAGCTCGTGGCTCCAGCCGATCGCCGTCCGCAGCGTCTGGTGGCGCGGCAGCAGGTCCCGGCCGCCGCCCGTCAGCAGCCGGAACCGGTCGTCGAGGCGCTCCATCAGCTGGGCGGGCGACAGGGCCCGCAGCCGGCCCGCCGCCAGCTCCACCGCCAGCGGCAGGCAGTCCAGGCGCCGGCACACCTCCAGGGCGTCGGCCCGGTGCCCGTCGTCCAGCCGGAAGCCGGGCAGCAGCTCCGCCGCCCGGTCCGCGAAGAGCTCCACCGCGTCCTGCGCCGTCAGCGGCGAGAGCGGGAACAGGTGCTCGCCCTGGAGCGCCAGCGGCCTGCGGCCCACCGCGAGGACCCGCAGCCCCGGCGCGGCCCGCAGTAGCTCGCCCACGAGGGCGGCGCAGGCCTCCACGAGGTGCTCGAACCCGTCCAGGACGAGCACCAGCCGCCGCTCGGCGAGGTGGTCGAGCAGGACCCGGCGGGGCGGCCGGGCCGTGTGGTCGGTCAGCGCGAGCGCCTCCAGGACCGTGTACTCGACCAGCTCCGGGCGGCGCACCGGCGCGAGGTCCACCCGCCACACGCCGTCCTCGCGCAGCCGCCGCGGCAGCCGGGCCGCGACCTGCGCGGCGAGCCGGGACTTGCCGACGCCGCCGGCCCCGGTCACCGTCACGAGCCGGGCCGCCGCCAGCGTCCGCCGCAGGGCGCCGAGTTCGGCCGTACGGCCGACGAAACGGTTCAGCTCGTGGGGGAGGTTGCCGGGGCGTGGTGGCCCGGCCGGCGGGCCGGCGGGCGGCGTAGAGCGTCGCATCAGGCACGGAGCGTACCTATCCGTACGCACTCCGTACAATCGCTCCGGTCGAAGTGCTCCCGCCCGGCGCCGGAATGCGGTACGGAGAGCGGGGCGGGGCGCGATAGGCTCGGGGGACGACTTTTCGATGATCGGCGGCGGCCGCTCGGCAGGTCGGTGACAGACGGCGAAGAGTGCAGAGCTAGGGAGCGGTGCCAAGTGTCCGGTGGAGAGGTGGCCGGGATCCTGGTGGCTGTCTTCTGGGCGATCCTGGTCTCCTTCCTCGCGGTGGCGCTCGCGAGGCTGGCCCAGACGCTCAGGGCGACCACCAAGCTGGTCGCGGACGTGACCGAGCAGACCGTCCCGCTGCTGGCCGACGCCTCCGCCGCGGTGCGCTCCGCGCAGACGCAGATCGACCGGGTCGACGCCATCGCCTCCGATGTCCAGGAAGTCACGTCGAACGCGTCGGCGCTCTCCTCCACCGTGGCCTCCACCTTCGGGGGCCCGCTGGTCAAGGTGGCCGCGTTCGGTTACGGCGTCCGCCGGGCCATCGGCGGCCGCAGCAAGGACGCACCCGCCCAGCAGACCCGCCGGACCGTCATCGTGGGACGCCAGGTCCCCGAGGCGCGCCGGGCCAGGCGGGCCAACCGGAATAAGAGGGACTGACCCAGCGATGTTCCGTCGTACGTTCTGGTTCACCGCGGGCGCCGCCGCCGGCGTGTGGACCACCACCAAGGTCAACCGCAAGCTCCGGCAGCTGTCGCCCGAGAGCCTCGCCGTCCAGGCCGCCAACAAGGCGGTCGAGGCCGGTCACCGGCTGAAGGACTTCGCTCTCGACGTCCGCGCCAACATGGCCGACCGCGAGGCCGAGCTCGGCGACGCGCTCGGCCTGACCGGCCCGGCCGCCGCCGAACTGCCCGAGCGCCGCTTCACGATCCTCGACGAGCGCGCCGGGGCAGCCCCCAAGCACCTAGAGAACACGCACTACACCAACCGGAATGAGGACCACTGATGGAGTCGGCAGAAATCCGTCGCCGCTGGCTGAGCTTCTTCGAGGAGCGTGGCCACAAGGTCGTGCCCTCGGCGTCGCTCATCGCGGACGACCCGACTCTGCTGCTCGTCCCGGCAGGCATGGTCCCCTTCAAGCCGTACTTCCTGGGTGAGGTCAAGCCGCCCGCGCCGCGCGCCACCAGCGTGCAGAAGTGCGTGCGCACGCCGGACATCGAAGAGGTCGGTAAGACGACCCGCCACGGCACGTTCTTCCAGATGTGCGGGAACTTCTCCTTCGGCGACTACTTCAAGGAAGGCGCCATCAAGTACGCCTGGGAGCTGCTCACCACGCCCCAGGACAAGGGTGGGTACGGCCTGGAGCCGGAGAAGCTCTGGATCACCGTCTACCTCGACGACGACGAGGCCGAGCGCATCTGGCACGAGGTCGTCGGCGTGCCAAAGGAGCGCATCCAGCGCCTGGGCAAGAAGGACAACTTCTGGTCCATGGGCGTCCCCGGACCCTGCGGCCCCTGCTCGGAGATCAACTACGACCGCGGCCCCGAGTTCGGCGAAGCGGGCGGCCCGATCGTCAACGACGAGCGGTACGTGGAGATCTGGAACCTGGTCTTCATGCAGTACGAGCGCGGCCAGGGCATCGGCAAGGAGGACTTCGAGATCCTCGGCGACCTGCCGTCGCAGAACATCGACACGGGTCTCGGCCTCGAGCGCCTCGCGATGATCCTCCAGGGCGTACAGAACATGTACGAGACCGACACCCTGCGCGTCGTCATGGACAAGGCCACCGAGCTGACCGGTGTGGCGTACGGCGACAAGCACGACAGCGACGTCTCGCTGCGCGTCGTCGCCGACCACATCCGCACCTCCGCGATGCTCATCGGCGACGGCGTCACGCCGGGCAACGAGGGCCGCGGGTACGTGCTGCGCCGCATCATGCGCCGCGCCATCCGCAACATGCGCATCCTGGGCGCCACCGGGCCGGTGGTGAACGACCTGATCGGCGTCGTCATCGACACGATGGGTCAGCAGTACCCGGAGCTGGTCACCGACCGCAAGCGGATCGAGACGGTCGCGCTCGCCGAGGAGGCCGCGTTCCTCAAGGCCCTCAAGGGCGGCACGAACATCCTCGACACCGCCGTCTCCGAGACCAAGGCCGCCGGCCGGACGGTCCTCGCCGGCGACCAGGCGTTCCTGCTCCACGACACCTGGGGCTTCCCGATCGACCTCACCCTGGAGATGGCCGCCGAACAGGGCCTGTCCGTGGACGAGGACGGCTTCCGGCGCCTGATGAAGGAGCAGCGCGAGCGCGCCAAGGCCGACGCGCAGGCCAAGAAGACCGGCCACGCCGACATGGGCGCCTACCGCGAGATCGCGGACGCCGCCGGCGCCACCGACTTCATCGGCTACTCCTCGACCACCGGCGAGTCCACCGTGGTGGGGCTGCTGGTCAACGGCGTCTCCTCGCCCGCCGCCTCCGAGGGCGACGAGGTCGAGGTCGTCCTCGACCGCACCCCCTTCTACGCCGAGGGCGGCGGCCAGATCGGCGACACCGGCCGCATCAAGCTGGACAGCGGCGCCGTCATCGAGGTCCGCGACTGCCAGAAGCCGGTCCCCGGCGTCTACGTCCACAAGGGCGTCGTGCAGGTCGGCGAGGTGACCGTCGGCGCCCCGGCGCAGGCCGTCATCGACGTCACCCGCCGCCGGGCCATCGCCCGCGCCCACTCCGCGACGCACCTCACCCACCAGGCGCTGCGCGACGCGCTCGGCCCGACGGCCGCGCAGGCCGGTTCGGAGAACCAGCCGGGCCGCTTCCGCTTCGACTTCGGTTCGCCGTCCGCCGTTCCCACGGCCGTGATGACGGACGTCGAGCAGAAGATCAACGAGGTCCTGACCCGGGAACTCGACGTGCAGGCCGAGGTCATGTCGATCGACGACGCCAAGAAGCAGGGCGCCATCGCCGAGTTCGGCGAGAAGTACGGCGAGCGCGTGCGCGTCGTGACCATCGGCGACTTCTCCAAGGAGCTGTGCGGCGGCACGCACGTGCACAACACCGCCCAGCTCGGCCTGGTGAAGCTGCTCGGCGAATCCTCCATCGGCTCCGGTGTGCGCCGCATCGAGGCCCTGGTCGGCGTGGACGCGTACAACTTCCTGGCCAAGGAGCACACGGTCGTCGCCCAGCTCCAGGAGCTGGTCAAGGGCCGCAGCGAGGAGCTGCCGGAGAAGATCTCCGCGATGCTCGGCAAGCTGAAGGACGCCGAGAAGGAGATCGAGAAGTTCCGCGCGGAGAAGGTCCTCCAGGCCGCCGCCGGTCTCGTCGACTCCGCCAAGGACGTGCGCGGCGTCGCCCTCGTCACCGGCCAGGTCCCGGACGGCACCTCCGCCGACGACCTGCGCAAGCTGGTCCTCGACGTGCGGGGCCGCATCCAGGGCGGCCGCGCCGCGGTCGTCGCCCTGTTCACCACCGCCAATGGCAAGCCGCTGACGGTCATCGCGACGAACGACGCGGCACGCGACCGCGGCCTCAAGGCCGGTGACCTGGTGCGCACCGCCGCCAAGACGCTCGGTGGCGGTGGCGGCGGCAAGCCGGACGTCGCCCAGGGCGGCGGGCAGAACGCGGCCGCCATCGGCGACGCCATCAACGCCGTCGAGCGGGCGGTCGCGGAGACGGCCAACTGATGCGCAGAGGCCGCCGGCTGGCGATCGACGTCGGGGACGCCCGGATCGGGGTCGCGTCCTGCGACCCCGATGGGATCCTCGCCACCCCGGTGGAGACGGTCCCGGGACGCGATGTCCCGGCCGCCCACCGGCGGCTGCGGCAGATCGTCGAGGAGTACGAGCCGATCGAGGTCGTCGTCGGACTTCCGCGCTCCCTCAAAGGCGGCGAGGGCCCGGCGGCGGTCAAGGTCCGCGGCTTCGCGACGGAGCTCGCGCGGGGCATCGCCCCCGTGCCGGTGCGGCTGCTGGACGAGAGGATGACCACAGTGACGGCCAGTCAGGGGCTGCGCGCCTCGGGCGTCAAGTCCAAGAAGGGCCGGTCCGTCATCGACCAGGCGGCGGCCGTCATCATCCTCCAGCAGGCACTGGAGTCCGAACGGGCGTCGGGAACGGCTCCGGGCGAGGGCGTCGAAGTGGTTGTCTGATCGCGATACGGTAACGTTCCGCGCGACCGGCGGCGTTCGAACAGCTGCCGCACAGCAGAAAGAGGCGGAACGGTTGCCCTCCTGACTCACCGGACCTGGGCTCCCCCACCGCCTCGCGGCTTGTAGGGGATCGATGACTGAGTATGGCCGGGGCCAAGGCTCCGAACCGTGGCACCCCGAGGACCCCTTGTACGGGGACCAGGGGTGGGGGCAGCAGGCCGGATCCGGCCAGCCTGCCTACGGCGGCCAGGGGAGTTACGACCCGCAGCAGCCGCAGCAGCAGCACTACGAGGGCGACTGGGGGACGGGACACCAGTCCGGCTACGGCCAGGACCCGGGTTACGCGCAGGGCCAGGGGTACGGGCAGCACGCCGGCTACCACCAGGACCCGGGCTACGGACAGCAGGCGTACGGCGGCGGGCAGGACCCGAACCAGGGCCAGGGCGGCTGGGACCCGCACGCCGCGCACGGTCAGGTCCCGTACGGCATCGATCCCATGGACCCCTACGGCGCGGCGACGCCCGCGGCGTACGGCGGCGAACAGCCGGACTACTACGACACCCCCGGCGCCTACCCGCCGCCCGAGCCCCCGGGCCGCCGCCGGGCGCCCGAGCCCGAGCAGACCGGCTGGGACGCGGGCCCCGACCAGGGTGAGCACGCGTTCTTCAGCGGCGAGGACGACGAGTACGGCGAGGACGAGGACGACGAGCGGGGGGGCCGGGGCGCCCGGCGCGGACGCGGCGGCAAGAAGCCGAAGAAGCGTCGCAGCGGCTGTGCCTGCCTGGTCCTGACCGTGGTCTTCGCGGCCGGTGTCGGCGGCGTCGGCTACTTCGGCTACCAGTTCTACCAGGACAAGTTCGGCTCGGCGCCGGACTACGCGGGCTCGGGCAACGGCGAGAGGGTCACCGTCGTCATCCCCAAGGGCGCGGGCGGCTACGCCATCGGGCAGGCGCTCAAGGACGCGGGCGTCGTGCAGAGCGTCGACGCGTTCGTCGCGGCCCAGTCGGCGGACTCCGAGGGCAAGTCGATCCAGGACGGCGCGTACATCCTGCAGAAGAAGATGTCCGGGGCCAGCGCGGTCGACCTGATGCTGAGCCCGAAGAGCCGCGCCAACCTGATCGTGCACGAAGGCTGGCGGAACGCCCGGGTCTACGAGGAGATCGACAAGAAGCTGAACGTCGGCAAGGGCACCACGGCCAAGGTCGCGAAGCAGCAGTACAAGGACCTCGGCCTGCCCGGCTGGGCGCTGAACCACCCCGACGTGAAGGACCCGCTCGAAGGTTTCCTCTTCCCGTCGAGCTACGCCGCGGCCAAGGGCATGAAGCCCGAGGACGTGCTGAAGGACATGGTCTCCCGGGCCAACGACAAGTACGCGGCACTGCACCTGGAGGACAAGGCCGCCAGTCTCCACCTCGAAAGCCCCTGGCAGGTGCTGACCGTGGCGAGCCTCGTCCAGGCCGAGGGCAAGACCCACGACGACTTCCGCAAGATGGCCGAGGTCGTCTACAACCGCCTCAAGACCAGCAACACCGAGACCAACCAGCTCCTGCAGTTCGACTCGACGTACAACTACCTCAGGGGCCAGAGCAACATCAACATCGGTGAGTCCGAGATCCACAGCAACAAGGACCCGTACAACACCTACACGCGCAAGGGGCTGCCGCCCGGGCCGATCGGCAACCCTGGTGACGAGGCGTTCACCGCGACGCTCGATCCCACGTCCGGCGGCTGGATGTACTTCGTGGCCACGGACGGCATGGAGAAGACCGAGTTCGCGAAGACGCACGCCGAGTTCGAGAGGCTGAGGGACAAGTTCAATGCAAGCCAGGGCAACTGATACACGCCGGGCCGCCGTACTCGGCTCGCCCATCGCCCACTCCCTCTCCCCACAGCTGCACACCGCGGCGTACGCGGCGCTCGGCCTCGGTCATTGGACGTACGACCGGTTCGACGTCGACGAGGCGGCGCTCGCGGGCTTCCTCGCCACGCTGGGGCCCGAGTGGGCCGGCCTGTCGCTGACGATGCCCCTCAAGCGGGCGGTGATCCCGCTGCTCGACGCGGTCACCGACACCGCGGCCTCCGTCGAGGCCGTGAACACCGTGGTCTGCCACCCCGACGGGAGCAGGACCGGCGACAACACCGACATCCCGGGACTCGTGGCCGCACTGCGCGAACAGGGCGTCGAGAAGGTCGCCTCCGCCGCGGTCCTCGGCGCGGGCGCCACCGCCTCCTCGGCACTGGCCGCCCTCTCCCGGATCTGCTCGGGCGAGGTCGTCGCCTACGTACGCAGCGAGCACCGGGCCGAGGAGATGCGCGGCTGGGGCGAGCGGCTCGGCGTCGCGGTGCGCACGGCCGACTGGGCGGACGCGGCCGCCGCCTTCGAGGCGCCGCTGGTGATCTCCACGACACCGAAGGGCGGCACGGACCACCTGGCGGACGCGGTCCCCGAGCGGGTGGGGACCCTGTTCGACGTGGTGTACGACCCGTGGCCGACGCCGCTCGCGGCGGCCTGGCAGCGGTGCGACGGCCCGGTCCTGAGCGGTCTCGACCTCCTCGTGCACCAGGCCGTCTTCCAGTTCGAGCAGTTCACGGGGGAGTCGCGGCCGGTGCTCGCCGCGATGCGCGAGGCGGGCCTGCGCGCGCTGGGCTGAGGCCCGCCCGCCGCGTCCGGAGGGCGGACGCGGCGACGGTCCCGCCGCGGGCCGTGGGAGGATCGGGGGCACACGGTGGGCCGGGCCGCGCACCCGGTGCCCGCCCTTTGAGCCCGAACGCAGTGCGCGAGCATGAGGAGCATCGTTGAGCAGGTTGCGCTGGCTGACCGCGGGGGAGTCGCACGGACCCGCGCTTGTGGCGACGCTGGAGGGGCTGCCCGCCGGGGTGCCGATCACCACGGAGATGGTGGCGGACCACCTGGCCCGGCGCCGTCTCGGGTACGGGCGCGGGGCGCGGATGAAGTTCGAGCAGGACGAGATCACGTTCCTGGGCGGCGTCCGGCACGGGCTGTCCCTGGGCTCGCCCGTCGCGGTGATGGTCGGCAACACCGAGTGGCCCAAGTGGGAACAGGTCATGGCGGCCGACCCGGTCGACCCCGAGGTCCTCGCGGGCCTCGCGCGCAACGCGCCGCTGACCCGGCCCCGGCCCGGCCACGCCGACCTCGCGGGCATGCAGAAGTACGGGTTCGACGAGGCGCGGCCGATCCTGGAGCGCGCCTCGGCGCGCGAGACCGCGGCCCGGGTCGCGCTCGGCGCGATCGCCCGGTCGTACCTGAAGGAGACGGCCGGGATCGAGATCGTCTCCCACGTCGTCGAGCTCTGCTCGGTCAAGGCGCCCCAGGGCGTCTACCCCAAGCCCTCCGACGTGGCGAAGCTGGACGCCGACCCGCTGCGCTGCCTGGACGCCGACGCCTCGAAGGCGATGGTGGCCGAGGTCGACCAGGCCCACAAGGACGGCGACACCCTGGGCGGCGTCGTCGAGGTCCTGGCCTACGGCGTCCCGGTCGGCCTCGGCTCGCACGTGCACTGGGACCGCAAGCTCGACGCCCGCCTGGCCGGCGCGCTGATGGGCATCCAGGCCATCAAGGGCGTCGAGATCGGCGACGGCTTCGACCTGGCGCGGGTGCCCGGTTCGCAGGCGCACGACGAGATCGTCAGCACCCCCGAGGGCATCCGCCGCGTCTCCGGCCGCGCGGGCGGCACCGAGGGCGGCCTGTCCACCGGCGAACTGCTGCGGGTGCGCGCCGCGATGAAGCCGATCGCGACCGTGCCGCGCGCGCTGAGGACCGTGGACGTCGCCACCGGCGAGGCCACGCAGGCCCACCACCAGCGCTCCGACGTCTCCGCGGTGCCCGCGGCCGGCATCGTCGCCGAGGCCATGGTCGCCCTCGTCCTCGCGGACGCGGTGGCCGAGAAGTTCGGCGGTGACAGCGTGCCCGAGACCCGGCGCAACGTGACGTCGTACCTCGAGAACCTGCAGATCCGGTGAGCGGCCCGAAGGTCGTGCTCGTCGGGCCGATGGGCGTCGGCAAGTCGACGGTGGGCGCGCTGCTCGCCGAGCGGCTCGGCGCCGCCCTGCGGGACACCGACGAGGACATCGTGGCCGCGCAGGGCCGGACCATCGCGGAGATCTTCGTCGACGACGGCGAGGAGCGCTTCCGCGCCCTGGAGAAGGCGGCCGTCGCGGCCGGCCTCGCCGAGCACGACGGGATTCTCGCCCTGGGCGGCGGCGCCGTCCTCGACGCCGACACCCGGGCCCTGCTCGCCGGGCACCGGGTCGTCTACCTCTCGATGGACGTCGAGGAGGCGGTCGGCCGCACCGGCCTGAACGTGGCCCGGCCGCTGCTCGCCGTCAACCCGCGCAAGCAGTGGCGCGAGCTGATGGAGGCCCGGCGGCATCTGTACACCGAGGTGGCCACGGTGGTCGTGGCCACCGACGGCCGTGGTCCCGACGAGGTGGCCCAGGCCGTCCTCGACGCACTGGAGTTGAAGCAGGCATGAGCGACGAAGTGACCCGGATCCAGGTCGGCGGCACCGCCGGTACCGACCCCTACGAGGTGTTGGTCGGACGGCAGCTGCTGGGCGAGCTGGGCTCGTTGATCGGGGACCGGGCCAAGCGGGTCGCCATCGTGCACCCCGAGGCGCTGGCCGAGACCGGCGAGGCGCTCCGCGCCGACCTGGCCGAGCAGGGCTTCGAGGCGGTCGCCATCCAGGTGCCGAACGCGGAGGAGGCCAAGACCGCCGAGGTCGCCGCCTACTGCTGGAAGGCGCTCGGGCAGTCGAACTTCACGCGCTCCGACGTCATCGTCGGCGTCGGCGGCGGCGCCACCACCGACCTCGCCGGGTTCGTGGCGGCCACCTGGCTGCGCGGGGTGCGCTGGATCGCCGTCCCGACGACCGTGCTCGGCATGGTCGACGCCGCCGTCGGCGGCAAGACCGGGATCAACACCGCCGAGGGCAAGAACCTTGTGGGCGCCTTCCACCCGCCGGCCGGTGTGCTCTGCGACCTCGCCGCGCTCGACTCCCTCCCGGTCCACGACTACGTCTCCGGGCTCGCCGAGATCATCAAGGCCGGCTTCATCGCGGACGAGCGCATCCTGGAGCTCATCGAGGAGGACCCGGCCGCCGCGCGCACCCCGGCCGGACCGCACACCGCCGAGCTGATCGAGCGGTCCATCAAGGTCAAGGCCGAGGTGGTCTCCGGCGACCTCAAGGAGTCGGGCCTGCGCGAGATCCTCAACTACGGCCACACCCTCGCCCACGCCATCGAGAAGAACGAGCGCTACAAGTGGCGCCACGGCGCGGCCGTCTCCGTCGGCATGCACTTCGCCGCCGAACTCGGCCGCCTGGCCGGGCGCCTCGACGACGCGACCGCCGACCGGCACCGCACCGTCCTGGAGTCCGTCGGTCTCCCGCTGAGCTACCGCTACGACCAGTGGCCCAAGCTCCTGGAGACGATGAAAGTCGACAAGAAGTCCCGCGGCGACCTGCTGCGCTTCATCGTCCTCGACGGCCTCGGCAAGCCCACCGTCCTGGAGGGCCCGGACCCCGCCGTCCTGCTCGCCGCCTACGGCGAAGTGGCCGAATAGCGCCGCTTGTTCGGCAGCGGGCACTTTGCGACCTCCCCGGCCGTTCACACAACGGCGGCCGGGGACGGTACCGTTCGGTAGCGCCCTGATCGCCGGCGCCCCAGTGACGGTTGTACGAGACGGAGTGGCACCGGATGCAGCACGCAGTGGGGTCTCCGCTGCCACCGCCCCATCGGCCGGGGCAGGGACCGGCCGGCCCCTGGCCGGCGGCGCCGGCGGCGCAGCAGCAGCACCCCGGGGCCCCGGGCTTCGCCGGTGCCGCGCACCCGCCGCAGGTACCGCCGCACCCCCAGGCGCCCCACCCCGTCCCGCCCGCTCCGGCGGCGCGCGAGACGACCGGCCATGTCCAGCTCCCGCCCGGCGGCCCGGTCGCGGTGCCGGCCCCGCCGCCCGCGCAGGCCCCCGCCGACCCGGGCGCGACCACCCTCGCCGTGCTGCTCATCGGCCCGGCGGGCGCGGGCAAGACCAGCGTCGCCAAGCACTGGGCGGAGTGCCGCCGGGTGCCCACCGCGCACATCAGCCTCGACGACGTCCGCGAGTGGGTGCGCTCCGGCTTCGCCGACCCGCAGACCGGGTGGAACGACAACAGTGAGGCGCAGTACCGCCTCGCCCGCCGCACCTGCGGCTTCGCCGCGCGCAACTTCCTGGCGAACGGGATCTCCTGCATCCTCGACGACGCCGTCTTCCCCGACCGGCCGGTCGTCGGCCTCGGTGGCTGGAAGCGGCACGTCGGCCCCGGGCTGCTCCCCGTCGTCCTGCTGCCGGGCCTGGAGATCGTCCTGGAGCGCAACGCGCAGCGCAGCGGCAACCGCCGCCTCAGCGACGAGGAAGTGGCCCGCATCCACGGCCGGATGGCCGGCTGGTACGGATCGGGGCTGCCGATCATCGACAACTCCCAGCTCGACGTGGCCGCCACGGCCCAGGTCCTGGACGAGGTGCTCGCCCGCGCCATCGCGAGCCCGCCGCAATGGTGAGCCCGTCGCAAGGGTGAGCCCGCCCCGGTGGTGAGCCCGCCCCTGGTGGTGGCGGCGGCGACGCCCGTCCGGACGCGCTGAACCGGCCGCCGGGGCCCCGCGCTCGTACGCTCGGCTCCATGGCAGAGGTGTACGCGGCACGACGGAACCGGCTCAGAGAGCGCGCGGCAGCGGGCGGCAGCGCCGCCGCCCTCGTGTCGCGCTCCGCCAACGTCCGCTATCTCACCGGGGCGGCCCCGCCCGGTGCGGTGCTGCTGGTCGGCCGGGACTCCGGTGGCAGCGGCGACGTCCTGCTGTGCGGGCGCTCCCCGAGCGGACAGATCGCCGAGGGGCGGCCCGACGAGGCGCTGCGGGTGCAGCTCCTTGCGTCGCCCGCGGGCGACCCGGCCGTCGCCGCCGCCGACGTCGCCCTCGCGCAGGGCGCCGACTCCCTCGCCGTCGAGGAGCACCACCTGACGATGGCCAGGCACCGCGCCATCGGCTCGGTCGCGCCCGGGCTGCTCCTGACCGACCTGGACCGGGCCGTCGAGCAGCTGCGCCTGGTCAAGGACGAGGAGGAGATCTCCTGTCTGCGCATCGCCGCCGAGATCGCGGACCAGGCCCTCGGCGAACTGCTGGAGTCGATCCTCGTCGGCCGCACCGAGCGCCACCTCGCCCTGGAGCTGGAACGTCGACTTGTCGACCATGGCGCGGACGGGCCCGCCTTCCCCACCTGCGTGGGCACGGGGCCGAACTCCGGCCGTGGCGGCCACCGGCCCAGCGACCGCCGCGTCGAGGAGGGCGACTTCCTCTCCGTGTGCCTGGGCGCCACCTACCGCGGGTACCGCTGCGAGGTCGGCCGCACCTTCGTCATCGGGACCTCGCCCGCGCAGTGGCAGATCGACCTCTACGACCACGTCTTCGCCGCTCAGCGGGCCGGACGGGAGGCGCTGGTGCCCGGCGCCGAGTGCCGCGAGGTGGACCGGGCCGCCCGTCACGTCCTGGACGCGGCGGGGTATGGTGACGGGCTCGCCCAGCTGACCGGGCACGGCGTGGGACTCGAAATCGACGAGGACCCGCAACTGGCCCCCGCGGCCATGGGTAAACTGGACGCTTGTGTGCCGGTCACCGTCGAACCGGGGGTCCACCTCCCGGGCCGGGGCGGCGTCCGGATCGATGACACGCTCGTCGTCCGCCCCGAGGCGGACGGCGGACCCGAGCTACTCACCATCACGACCAAGGAGCTGCTCGCGCTCTAGCCGGAGCAATCCGGCCGGCGGCCGAGCACGTGCCCCGGGGTCGTCCACGTCAGTCCAGGAGATTCCGCAACCGTGGCTTCCACGAACGACCTCAAGAACGGCCTGGTGCTCAAGCTCGACGGGGGCCAGCTCTGGTCCGTCGTCGAGTTCCAGCACGTCAAGCCCGGCAAGGGCCCGGCCTTCGTGCGCACCAAGCTCAAGAACGTGCTCTCCGGCAAGGTCGTCGACAAGACGTTCAACGCCGGCGTCAAGGTCGAGACGGCCACGATCGACAAGCGCGACATGCAGTTCTCCTACATGGACGGCGACTACTTCGTCTTCATGGACATGGAGACCTACGACCAGCTGCACGTCGACCGCAAGGCCGTCGGCGACGCCGCCAACTTCCTGATCGAGGGCTTCAACGCCTCGGTCGCCCAGCACGAGGGCGAGGTGCTCTTCGTCGAGCTGCCGGCCGCCGTCGAGCTCGTCATCCAGGAGACGGAGCCGGGCGTCCAGGGCGACCGCTCCACCGGTGGCACCAAGCCCGCCACGCTGGAGACCGGGCACCAGATCAACGTCCCGCTCTTCATCACCCAGGGCGAGAAGATCAAGGTCGACACCCGCACGAGCGACTACCTCGGCCGGGTGAACAGCTAACCGTGGCTGCCCGTAACACGGCCCGCAAGCGAGCCTTCCAGATCCTCTTCGAGGCCGACCAGCGCGGCGCCGACGTCGTGACGGTCCTCGCGGACTGGGTCAAGAACTCGCACAGCGATCCCCAGCAGCCGCCCGTCAGCGAGTACACGATGGAGCTGGTCGAGGGGTACGCCCCCAAGGCCCGCCGCATCGACGAGCTGATCTCGCAGTACTCCGTCGACTGGACGCTGGACCGGATGCCGGTCGTCGACCGCAACATCCTGCGGCTCGGCGCCTACGAGCTGATCTGGGTCGACGGAACGCCGGACGCCGTGGTCCTCGACGAGGCGGTCTCGCTCGCCAAGGAGTTCTCCACCGACGATTCCCCGGCATTCATCAACGGACTTCTGGCCCGGTTCAAGGACCTGAAGCCCTCGCTCCGCCGCGACGAGGCATAGCCCCCACGCCACCGCGGAGCACGCGTGACACCGCAGGCCCGAGGCAGAACATGAACATTGTTCTGCTTCGGGCCTGGTGCGTTCCCCGGGGCCGAAATAGGTTGCGGGCATGTCCCCCTCCGGCCCCGGCGGCACCGGCGCCCTCCCCGTGCGCGTGCGCGTCGGCTACGGCCTCGGCTCCTTCGCCACCGGCACCTTCGGCACCGTCCCCGGCCTGCTGCTGCTCTACTACCTGACCGACGTCCTCGGAGTCGGCGCGGGCCTCGCCGGGCTGCTCGTCTTCCTGCCCAAGGCATGGGACGTCCTGCTCAACCCGTGGATCGGCAGCCGCTCCGACCGCACCACCCGCGCGCGCCTGGGCCCGCGCCGCTCCTGGATGCTGCTCGGCGCGCTCACCATGCCCCTCTGTTTCGCGGCCATGTTCGCCGCGCCGGGCCTCGGCGGCGGGCCCGCCGCCGCGTACGTCGCGCTGCTCTTCCTGCTCACCGCCTCCGCGTACGCCTGCTTCCAGGTCCCCTACGTCGCGCTGCCCGCCGAACTGACCGCCGACCCCGACGAGCGCGCCCGCGTGATGTCCTGGCGCGTGGCGTTCCTGGCCGTCGCCATCCTGCTCTCCGGGGCCGTCGCGCCGCTGCTCGCCGGAGCCACCGCCGAGGACCGGGGCAGCGCGGGCGGCTACCGGCTGATGGGCGCGGTGATCGGCGCCCTGCTCGCCGCCGGGATGCTCGCCGCCGTGGCCGCGACCGCGGGGACCCGGAGCGTCCTGGACGCCACGAGCGAGCCCGGCCTGCGGGCCCAGCTCCTGGCCGCCCGCGGCAACGCGCCCTTCGCCTGGCTGCTCGGCGCCTTCGTCACCCAGGCCGCGGCGAGCGGCCTGATGCTGGCAGGGACCCAGTACTTCGCCACGTACATCCTCGGCAGGCCCGGCGCCACGACGCTGCTGTTCCTGTGCCTCATCGTCCCGTCGCTGCTCGCCATGGGGCTCTGGCTGGCCGCCGGGCGCCGCGCGGGCAAGCGGAACGCGGCGGTCTGGGCCTCGCTCTGCTTCCTGCTGGGGTGTCTCGGGGCCGCCGCCGGCCGGGCCCTGCCGGCCCCGCTGATCTACGCGGCCGTCGCCGTGGCCGGGGTGGGCTACGCCGGGATGCAGCTGCTGCCCATGGCGATGCTGGGCGACGCGATCGCCGCCGACGCCTACCGGAGCGGCCGGCGCCGGGCCGGGGTCTTCACCGGCCTGTGGACCGCGGGCGAGACGCTCGGGCTCGCTCTGGGGCCCGGCCTGTTCGGCCTGGTGCTCGCCCTCGGCGGGTTCGTCTCGTCCGACGCGGACCACCGTGTGGCCCAGCCCGGCTCCGCGCTCACCGCGATCGTCGTCGGCTTCGGCGCCCTGCCCGCCGCACTGCTGCTGCTCAGCCTGCCCCTGCTGGCCCGCTACCGCCTCACCGAGGCCGAACTGGTCCGGCTGCGCGACGCGTCCGCCGCCCGTCCGGCCACCCGAACCGAAGGAGCCGCATGACGACCGGAGTGTGCGCATGACGACCGACCCGATCCTGGCGCGCCTCGCCTCACTGCGCGCGGGCGACCTCCCCGTCCACGGGGGCCGCACCATGGCCTACGTCTACGACTCCGGGCTCGACGGGCTCGACGAACTGGCGAGCGCCGCGCACGCCGCCTTCGCCGGGGTCAACGGGCTCGACATGACGGCGTTCCCGAGCGTGGTCGAGCTGGAGAACGACCTGGTGCGGCGGGCTACCACGCTGCTCGGCGGCGGCGCGGGCACCTTCACCAGCGGCGGCACCGAGAGCTGTCTGCTCGCGGTCCTGACGGCACGCAACCACGCCCGCGCGACGCGGGGCGTGCGCGACCCCGAGCTGGTCCTGCCCGAGACGGCGCACGCCGCCTTCCACAAGGCCGCCGAACTGTTCGGGCTGCGCGTGGTCAGCGTGCCCGTCGACCCGGACACCTGTGCGGTGCGCCCCGTCGACATGGCCGCGGCCCTCACCGACCGCACCGCGCTGACCGTCGTCTCGGCCCCTTCCTACGCGCACGGCGTCATCGACCCGGTCGCGCAGGTCGCGGCCGAGGCGGCCCGGCGCGGGGTCCTCTGCCATGTCGACGCCTGCATCGGCGGCTGGTACCTCGGACACCTGCGGGCCGCCGTGGACGCCGGACACGTCACCCAGGACGCACCGCACATCCCGCCGTTCGACCTGTCCGTCCCCGGCGTGACCTCCCTCTCGGTGGACCTCCACAAATACGCGTACACCGCGAAAGGCGCCTCGCTCCTCCTCTTCCGGGACGCCGGGCTGCGCCGCCATGGCTGGTTCTCGCACGCCTCCTGGCCCGGCTACCCCGTCGTCAACTCCACCCTCCAGGGCACCAAGTCCGCCGGGCCGCTCGCGGCGGCCTGGGCCGTGACCGAGCGCGTCGGCGCCGGAGGTTACTCCGCGCTGTCGACGCGCGTACACCGGGCGACCCGGGGGCTGGCCGCGGGCATCGACCGGATCGCGGGGCTGCGGCTGCTCGCACGACCGGGCGCCTCGCTGCTCGCGGTCGCCGCCGACGATCCCGGGGTCGACGTGTTCGTGGTGGCGGACGAGATCCGGGGGAGCGGCTGGTACCTCCAGCCGCAACCCGCGTTCGGGGCGTTCCCCGCCACCGTGCATCTGACGGTGACCGCCGCGGTCGCCGACGAGGAGACCGTGCGGCTGCTCCTCGGCGATCTGGAGAAGGCGGTGGTCCGCGCACGGGCGGCCGGGCCGGTGCGGGTCGACCCGGCGCTCGTCGAGGCGGCCGGTGCGCTCGACCCGGACGCGCTCGGCCCGGAGGAGGTGGAGGCGGCGCTGGCCCTGGCGGGCGTCGGCCCGGACGGCAGGCTGCCCGGGCGGATGGCGCCGGTGCTCGCGGTCCTCCAGGCGCTGCCGCCGCGGCTGAGCGAGCGGCTGCTGCCGGAGGTCGTCGGACGGCTCTACCGGATCTGAGCCCGCCCGCCGGGAAAGACACTCAGGGGAAGACACTCAGGGAAAGACACCAAGGGGCGGAGCCGTCCGGCTCCGCCCCTTGGGATGTGACGTTTCTTCGCTACCGCCCCGCTCAGACCTCTTCGTGCGCCACCGCGCGCCGCGCGTCCGCGTCGAGCACGCCCCAGCTGATCAGCTGCTCGGTCAGGACCGAGGGCGACTGGTCGTAGATGACCGCGAGGGTGCGCAGGTCGTCCTGGCGGATCGAGAGCACCTTGCCGTTGTAATCGCCGCGCTGCGACTGGATCGTCGCGGCGTACCGCTGCAGCGGGCCCGCCTTCTCCGGCGGCACGTGGGCCAGGCGCTCCAGGTCGAGGACCAGCTTCGGCGGCGGCTCGGCGGCGCCGCCGGGGGTGGTCCCGGGCAACAGCTCCTGCACGGGGACCCCGTAGAAGTCCGCCAGCTCGGCGAGGCGCTGCACGGTGACGGCACGGTCACCGCGCTCGTACGACCCGACCACGACCGCCTTCCAGCGTCCCTGGGACTTCTCCTCGACGCCGTGGAGGGAAAGGCCCTGCTGGGTACGGATCGCACGGAGCTTGGCCCCGAGCTGCTTGGCGTATTCGCTGGACATATAGCTCCCCGGACACTGCATCACTGTGCGGCTGCGCCGCGTGGCTGGTAACTCACTGTGAGGTTACGCAGCGTTACTTGGCCGCGTCAAGCCGAATGGTCCGTACCGACTCTCTCCCAAAACGGGCGTTCTCGCACCTTCAGGGAGGTGATCGGCGCCGTTCGGGGGCTGGTAGTCTGGATGGCGCAATTCCGACGTCCTTTAAGATCCGTCCCGTGAGGCGGAGAAGGGGGTCCGTTTCGTATGGACACGCAGAACGCCAAAGCCGCCGAGACTGCTGAGCACTCCGGCGCCAGGTCCGTCCTCGAAGGCCCTGACATCGCGCGGGTACTGACCCGCATCGCCCACGAGATCGTCGAGCGCGCCAAGGGCGCCGAGGACGTGGTCCTCCTGGGCATCCCCACGCGCGGCGTCTTCCTCGCCCGCCGGCTCGCCGAGAAGCTCGCCGAGATCACCGGCCGCACCGTCCCCGTCGGCTCGCTCGACATCACGATGTACCGGGACGACCTGCGCATGCACCCCCCGCGCGCGCTGGCCCGCACCGAGATCCCCGGCGACGGCATCGACGGCCGCCTGGTGATCCTCGTCGACGACGTGCTCTTCTCCGGCCGCACCATCCGCGCCGCCCTCGACGCCCTGAACGACATCGGGCGACCGCGCGCGGTCCAGCTCGCGGTCCTCGTCGACCGCGGCCACCGCGAACTGCCGATCCGCGCCGACTACGTGGGCAAGAACCTGCCCACGTCGCTGCGGGAGACCGTCAAGGTCCAGCTCGCCGAGGAGGACGGCCGCGACGCCGTGCTGCTCGGTGCCAAGCGGGCCGCCAGGGCGGCCGAGCAGTAGCCACCTGTGCGCGTACGTCCCCGCGAGGGGCCGTACGCCCCGACAGGTGTGCCCCCACGCGCCCGTATGCCCCGAAATCTTCTGAATCTCCCTACGGAGCACCCCCCGATGATGCGACACCTCATCTCGGCCGCCGATCTCACCCGCGACGACGCCGTCCTCATCCTCGACACCACCGAGGAGATGGCCCGCGTCTCCGACCGGCCCATCAAGAAGCTGCCCGCCCTGCGCGGGCGCACCGTCTGCAACCTCTTCTTCGAGGACTCGACCCGGACCCGGATCTCCTTCGAGGCCGCCGAGAAGCGGCTGTCCGCCGACGTCATCAACTTCGCCGCCAAGGGCTCCAGCGTCTCCAAGGGCGAGTCCCTCAAGGACACCGCGCAGACCCTGGAGGCGATGGGCGTCGACGCCGTCGTCATCCGGCACGGCGCGTCCGGCGCCCCCTACCGGCTCGCCACCTCCGGCTGGATCGACGCCCCGGTGATCAACGCGGGCGACGGCACCCACCAGCACCCCACCCAGGCGCTCCTGGACGCCTTCACGATGCGCCGCCGCCTGGTCGGCGCCGACGCCGGGCTCGGACACGGCCTGGACGGCAAGCGCGTCACGCTCGTCGGCGACGTCCTGCACAGCCGCGTCGCCCGTTCGAACGTCGACCTGCTGCACACCCTCGGCGCCGAGGTCACCCTCGTCGCGCCGCCCACCCTGCTCCCCGTCGGCGTCGAGACCTGGCCCTGCGAGGTCAGTTACGACCTCGACTCCACGCTCACCAAGTCCGACGCCGTGATGATGCTCCGCGTCCAGCGCGAGCGGATGAACGCCGCGTTCTTCCCGACCGAGCGCGAGTACTCCCGCCGCTACGGCCTCGACGGCGACCGGATGGCCAGGATGCCGGAGCACGCCATCGTGATGCACCCCGGCCCGATGGTCCGCGGCATGGAGATCACCGCCGAGGTCGCGGACTCCGGCCGCTGCACCGCCATCGAGCAGGTCGCCAACGGCGTCCACACCCGGATGGCCGTCCTCTACCTGCTGCTCGGCGGCAACGAGCCCGCCGTCACCCACTCTCGTACCGAGGAGAAGTAACCATGAGCAAGATCCTTATCCGCGGTGCGAAGGTGCTCGGCGGCGAGCCGCAGGACGTCCTGATCGACGGGGCCGTCATCGCCCAGGTCGGAGCCGGGCTGAGCGCCGACGGTGCCGACGAGGTCGTCGAGGCCCGGGGCAAGGTCCTGCTGCCGGGCCTGGTCGACCTCCACACCCACCTGCGCGAGCCGGGCCGCGAGGACTCCGAGACCGTGCTGACCGGCACCCGGGCCGCCGCCTCCGGCGGCTACACCGCCGTCTTCGCCATGGCCAACACCTTCCCGGTCGCCGACACCGCCGGTGTCGTCGAGCAGGTGTACCGCCTCGGCCGGCAGCACGGCTACTGCGACGTGCAGCCCATCGGCGCCGTCACCGTGGGCCTGGAGGGACAGAAGCTCGCCGAGCTCGGCGCCATGCACGAGTCCACCGCCGGCGTCACCGTCTTCTCCGACGACGGCAAGTGCGTCCACGACGCCGTGATCATGCGCCGCGCCCTGGAGTACGTGAAGGCCTTCGGCGGCGTCGTCGCCCAGCACGCGCAGGAGCCCCGGCTCACCGAGGGCGCCCA
Organism: Streptomyces sp. NPDC049813; assembly: GCF_044465085.1. Classification (NCBI taxonomy): domain Bacteria; kingdom Bacillati; phylum Actinomycetota; class Actinomycetes; order Kitasatosporales; family Streptomycetaceae; genus Streptomyces; species Streptomyces sp. NPDC049813. Next base: position 204,789 of record NZ_JBITLI010000008.1, read on the forward strand.
GATGAACGAGGGCACCGTCTCCGCCGAGCTCGGGCTCGGCGGCTGGCCCGCCGTCGCCGAGGAGTCGATCATCGCCCGGGACGTGCTGCTCGCCGAGCACGTCGGCTCCCGCGTGCACATCTGCCACCTGTCGACCGCCGGGTCCGTGGAGATCGTGCGCTGGGCCAAGTCCCGCGGCATCGACGTGACCGCCGAGGTCACCCCGCACCACCTGCTCCTCACCGACGAGCTGGTGCGCTCCTACAACCCGGTCTACAAGGTCAACCCGCCGCTGCGCACCGAGAAGGACGTCATGGCGCTGCGCGCGGCGCTCGCCGACGGCACGATCGACATCGTCGCCACCGACCACGCCCCGCACCCGCACGAGGACAAGGACTGCGAGTGGGCCGCCGCCGCCATGGGCATGGTCGGCCTGGAGACCGCCCTGTCCGTCGTGCAGCAGACCATGGTCGACACCGGACTGCTCGACTGGGCGGGCGTCGCCGACCGCATGTCCGTCAAGCCCGCCGAGATCGGCCGGGCCACGGGCCACGGACGGCCCGTCTCGGCAGGTGAGCCCGCCAACCTGGTTCTGGTCGACGCCGACTACCGTGGAAGCGTTGACCCCGCGGGCTTCGCCTCCCGCAGCCGCAACACCCCCTACGAGGGCCGTGAGCTGCCGGGGCGCGTCACCCACACCTGGCTGCGGGGCAAGGCCACCCTCGCCGACGGGAAGCTCGCGTGACCTCTCTGCACACCATCCGCCCGCTGGTCCTGGCCGCCGAACAGAAGTCGGCGGACGTGACCGACTGGGCCGACCGGATCGGCTGGATCGTCGGGCTGCTGCTCTTCGTCGCCCTCGTCTACTGGCTGATGCGCCAGGGCTGGAAGTGGCGCGGCACCCTCCAGGGCGACCTGGCGCCGCTCCCGCAGTCGCCCGCGGAGCCCGGCGAGCCCAGAATGACGATGAGCGGCCGGTACCACGGCTCCACCACCGCCGGGCAGTGGCTCGACCGCATCGTGGCGCACGGCCTCGGTACCCGCAGCCGCGTCGAGCTGACCCTCACCGACGCCGGACTCGACGTCGTACGCCCCGGTGCGAGCGACTTCTTCGTCCCGGCCGAGGCGCTGCGCGAGGCCCGGCTCGACAAGGGCATCGCCGGCAAGGTCCTCACGGAGGGCGGTCTGCTGATCGTCACCTGGGCCCACGGCGACCGGCTGATCGACTCCGGGTTCCGCTCCGACCACGCCGCCGAGCAGGCCGCCTGGGTCACCACACTGAACGACATGGTCAAGACGACCATCACGACGGAAGGCACCGCACGATGACCACCTCCACCAGGGGAGCCGCCAAAACTCCCGCCGTACTCGTCCTGGAGGACGGCCGCGTGTTCCGCGGCCGCGCCTACGGGGCCGTGGGGGAGACCTTCGGCGAGGCCGTCTTCTCCACCGGCATGACCGGCTACCAGGAGACCCTCACCGACCCGTCGTACGCCCACCAGATCGTCGTCGCCACCGCCCCGCAGATCGGCAACACGGGCTGGAACGACGAGGACGACGAGTCGGCCCGCATCTGGGTCTCGGGCTACGTCGTGCGCGACCCCGCGCGCATCCCGTCGAACTGGCGCTCGCGGCGCAGCCTCGACGACGAGCTGGTCGCCCAGGGCGTCGTCGGGATCAGCGGCATCGACACCCGCGCCCTCACCCGCCACCTGCGCGAGCGCGGCTCCATGCGCTCCGGGATCTTCGCCGGCGAGACGCTGCCGGCCGACGCCGAGCTGGTCGCGAAGGTCCAGGCGCAGCCGCAGATGAAGGGCGCGAGCCTGTACGAGGAGGTCGCCACCAAGGAGACCTACGTCGTCCCGGCCGTCGGCGAGAAGAAGTTCACCGTCGCCGCCGTCGACCTCGGCATCAAGGGCATGACCCCGCACCGGATGGCCGAGCGCGGCATCGAGGTGCACGTGCTGCCCGCCACCGCCACCGAGGAGGAGCTGTTCGCGGTCGCCCCCGACGGCGTCTTCTTCTCCAACGGCCCCGGTGACCCGGCCACCGCCGAAGGACCGGTCGCGCTGATGCGCGCCGTCCTCGCCCGCAGGACGCCGCTGTTCGGCATCTGCTTCGGCAACCAGATCCTCGGCCGCGCCCTCGGCTTCGGCACGTACAAGCTGAAGTACGGCCACCGCGGCATCAACCAGCCGGTGCAGGACCGCACCACCGGCAAGGTCGAGGTCACCGCGCACAACCACGGCTTCGCCGTGGACGCGCCGCTCGACAAGGTCAGCGAGACCCCCTTCGGCCGCGCCGAGGTCTCCCACGTCTGCCTGAACGACCAGGTCGTCGAGGGCCTCCAGCTGCTCGACCAGCCGGCCTTCTCCGTCCAGTACCACCCCGAAGCCGCCGCGGGCCCGCACGACGCCGCGTACCTCTTCGACCGTTTCGTCACCCTGATGGAGGGCCAGCGTGCCTAAGCGCTCCGATATCCAGTCCGTCCTGGTCATCGGCTCCGGCCCGATCGTCATCGGCCAGGCCGCCGAGTTCGACTACTCCGGCACCCAGGCGTGCCGCATCCTGCGGGCCGAGGGCCTGCGGGTCATCCTCGTGAACTCCAACCCCGCGACGATCATGACCGACCCGGAGATCGCCGACGCCACGTACGTCGAGCCGATCACCCCCGAGTTCGTCGAGAAGATCATCGCCAAGGAGCGCCCCGACGCGCTCCTGCCCACCCTCGGCGGCCAGACCGCGCTCAACACCGCGATCTCCATGCACGAGCAGGGCGTCCTGGAGAAGTACGGCGTCGAGCTGATCGGCGCCAACGTCGAGGCGATCAACAAGGGCGAGGACCGCGACCTCTTCAAGGGCGTCGTCGAGGAGGTCCGCAAGAAGATCGGGCACGGCGAGTCCGCCCGCTCGGTGATCTGCCACTCCATGGACGACGTCCTCGCGGGCGTCGACACCCTCGGCGGCTACCCCGTCGTGGTGCGCCCCTCCTTCACCATGGGCGGCGCCGGCTCCGGCTTCGCGCACGACGAGGAGGAGCTGCGCCGCATCGCGGGACAGGGCCTGACGCTCTCCCCGACCACCGAGGTGCTCCTGGAGGAGTCCATCCTCGGCTGGAAGGAGTACGAGCTGGAGCTGATGCGCGACAAGAACGACAACGTCGTGGTCGTCTGCTCCATCGAGAACTTCGACCCGATGGGCGTGCACACCGGCGACTCCATCACCGTCGCGCCCGCCATGACGCTGACCGACCGCGAGTACCAGCGGCTGCGCGACATCGGCATCGCGATCATCCGCGAGGTCGGCGTCGACACCGGCGGCTGCAACATCCAGTTCGCGATCAACCCCGAAGACGGCCGCGTCATCGTCATCGAGATGAACCCGCGTGTGTCGCGCTCGTCCGCGCTCGCCTCCAAGGCCACCGGCTTCCCGATCGCGAAGATCGCCGCCAAGCTGGCCGTCGGCTACACGCTCGACGAGATCCCGAACGACATCACCGAGAAGACGCCGGCCTCCTTCGAGCCGACGCTCGACTACGTGGTCGTGAAGGCCCCGCGCTTCGCCTTCGAGAAGTTCCCGAGCGCCGACTCCACCCTCACCACCACCATGAAGTCGGTCGGCGAGGCCATGGCGATCGGCCGCAACTTCACCGAGGCGTTCCAGAAGGCGCTGCGCTCCCTGGAGAAGAAGGGCTCGCAGTTCACCTTCGTCGGCCCGGTCGGCGACAAGAAGGAGCTCCTCGAAGCCTCCGTGCGCCCGACCGACGGCCGCATCAACACGGTCATGGAGGCGATCCGGGCGGGCGCCACCCCCGAGGAGGTCTTCGATTACACGAAGATCGACCCCTGGTTCGTGGACCAGCTCTTCCTCATCAAGGAGGTCGCCGACGAGCTGGCCGCCGCCGAGCGGCTCGACGCGGAGCTGCTCGCCGAGGCCAAGCGGCACGGCTTCTCCGACCAGCAGATCGCGGAGCTGCGCGGCCTGCGCGAGGACGTCGTCCGCGAGGTCCGGCACGCCCTCGGCGTCCGCCCGGTCTACAAGACGGTCGACACCTGCGCCGCCGAGTTCGCCGCGAAGACCCCGTACTTCTACTCCTCCTACGACGAGGAGTCCGAGGTCGCGCCGCGCACCAAGCCCGCGGTGATCATCCTCGGCTCGGGTCCGAACCGCATCGGCCAGGGCATCGAGTTCGACTACTCCTGCGTCCACGCCTCCTTCGCGCTCAGCGACGCGGGCTACGAGACCGTGATGGTCAACTGCAACCCGGAGACGGTCTCCACCGACTACGACACCTCCGACCGCCTGTACTTCGAGCCGCTCACGCTGGAAGACGTGCTGGAGATCGTGCACGCCGAGTCCCTCGCGGGCCCGATCGCGGGCGTCGTCGTCCAGCTCGGCGGCCAGACCCCGCTGGGCCTCGCCCAGGCGCTCAAGGACAACGGCGTGCCGGTCGTCGGCACCTCCCCGGAGGCGATCCACGCCGCCGAGGACCGCGGCGCCTTCGGCCGCGTCCTCGCCGAGGCCGGCCTCCCGGCGCCCAAGCACGGCACCGCCACCACGTTCGCGGAAGCGAAGGCGATCGCCGACGAGATCGGCTATCCGGTCCTCGTCCGCCCGTCCTACGTGCTCGGCGGCCGCGGCATGGAGATCGTCTACGACGAGACCCGGCTGTCCTCGTACATCGAGGAGTCGACCGAGATCAGCCCGTCCCGACCGGTCCTCGTGGACCGCTTCCTGGACGACGCCATCGAGATCGACGTCGACGCCCTCTACGACGGCGAGGAGCTCTACCTCGGCGGCGTCATGGAGCACATCGAGGAGGCCGGCATCCACTCCGGCGACTCGGCGTGCGCCCTGCCCCCGATCACCCTCGGCGGCTTCGACATCAAGCGCCTGCGCGCCTCCACCGAGGGCATCGCCAAGGGCGTCGGCGTGCGCGGCCTCATCAACATCCAGTTCGCGCTCGCCGGGGACATCCTCTACGTCCTGGAGGCCAACCCGCGCGCCTCCCGTACCGTCCCCTTCACCTCCAAGGCGACCGCGGTGCCGCTCGCGAAGGCCGCCGCCCGCATCTCGCTGGGCGCCACCGTCGCCGAGCTGCGCGCCGAGGGGCTCCTGCCGAAGACCGGCGACGGCGGCACCCTCCCGCTCGACGCGCCGATCTCCGTCAAGGAGGCCGTCATGCCGTGGTCGCGCTTCCGCGACATCCACGGCCGCGGCGTCGACACGGTCCTCGGCCCGGAGATGCGCTCCACCGGCGAGGTCATGGGCATCGACACCGTCTTCGGCACGGCGTACGCCAAGTCGCAGGCCGGCGCCTACGGGCCGCTGCCGACCAAGGGCCGGGCGTTCATCTCCGTCGCCAACCGCGACAAGCGCTCGATGATCTTCCCGGCCCGTGAGCTGGTCGCCCACGGCTTCGAGCTGCTCGCCACCTCCGGCACGGCCGAGGTGCTGCGGCGCAACGGCATCAGCGCCACCGTCGTGCGCAAGCAGTCCGAGGGCGAGGGCCCGAACGGCGAGAAGACCATCGTCCAGCTGATCCACTCGGGCGACGTCGACCTCATCGTCAACACCCCCTACGGCACCGGCGGCCGCCTCGACGGCTACGAGATCCGCACCGCGGCCGTCTCCCGCTCCGTGCCGTGCCTGACGACGGTCCAGGCGCTCGCCGCCGCCGTCCAGGGCATCGACGCCCTCAACAACGGCGACGTCGGCGTCCGCTCCCTGCAGGAACACGCGGAGCACCTGACCGCGACCCGCGACTAGCAGCCCACGAGGGGGACACCGGAAACGGTGTCCCCCTCTTCACGAGGCCCGCCGCGGGCTCGTCCAGAGGACTTGATCATGTACAAGCTGTTCTTCCACCTCGTCTTCACGCGCATGGACCCCGAGAAGGCCCACTACGCGGCCTTCCGCTGGATCAGGGGCGCCGCCCGCGTCCCCGTCCTGCGCACCTTCATCGCCGCCGCCCTCGCGCCGCGCCACAAAGAGCTGCGCACGCAGGCCCTCGGTCTGCGGATGCACGGCCCCTTCGGGCTCGCCGCCGGCTTCGACAAGAACGCCGTCGCCGTGGACGGCATGGCGATGCTCGGCTTCGACCACGTCGAGATCGGCACCGTCACCGGCGAGCCGCAGCCCGGCAACCCCAAGAAGCGGCTCTTCCGGCTCGTGCAGGACCGTGCGCTCATCAACCGCATGGGCTTCAACAACGAAGGCTCGCTGGCCGTCGCCGCCCGCCTCGCCTCCCGCAACCCGGTCTTCCGGACCACGGTCGGCGTCAACATCGGCAAGACCAAGGTCGTGCCCGAGTCCGAGGCCGCCGCGGACTACGTGAAGTCGACCGAGCGGCTCGCCGCCTTCGCCGACTACCTCGTCGTCAACGTCTCCTCGCCCAACACCCCGGGCCTGCGCAACCTCCAGGCCACCGAGGCGCTGCGCCCGCTGCTCACCGCCGTGCGCGAGGCCGCCGACCGCACCGTGCGCAGCCGCCGCGTCCCGCTCCTCGTGAAGATCGCGCCCGACCTCGCCGACGAGGACATCGACGCGGTCGCCGACCTCGCCGTCGAACTCGGCCTGGACGGCGTCATCGCCACCAACACCACGATCTCCCGCGCCGGCCTCGCCACCACTGGCGGCGTCGTGCAGGAGACCGGCGGGCTGTCCGGGGCGCCCCTCAAGGAGCGCTCCCTGGAGGTGCTGCGCCGCCTCTACGCGCGCGTGGGCGACCAGGTCACCCTCGTGGGCGTCGGCGGCATCGAGACCGCCGAGGACGCCTGGCAGCGCATCCTCGCGGGCGCCACGCTCATCCAGGGCTACTCGGCCTTCATCTACGAGGGCCCGTTCTACGCCCGCGCGATCCACAAGGGCCTCGCCGCCCGCCTGAACGCCTCCCCGTACGCCACCCTGGCCGACGCGGTCGGCGCCGACGTGAAGAAGTCCACCGAGCAGCGGGCCGACGCGCCGCAGGCCGACGTGAAGAAGGCGGAATCCGCATGACCGCACCGCAGCAGCCCTTCGGCGCCCGCCTGCGCCGCGCCATGGACGAGCGCGGCCCCCTGTGCGTCGGCATCGATCCGCACGCCGCCCTGCTGTCCTCCTGGGGCCTCGGCGACGACATCGCGGGCCTGGAGACCTTCACCCGCACGACGGTCGAGGCCCTGGCCGGCACGGTCGCCGTGGTGAAGCCGCAGTCGGCGTTCTTCGAGCGGTTCGGCTCGCGCGGCGTCGCCGTCCTGGAGCGCGCCGTCGCCGATCTGCGGGCCGCGGACACCCTGGTCGTCATGGACGCCAAGCGGGGCGACATCGGCTCCACCATGGCGGCGTACGCGCAGACCTTCCTGCACCGGGACTCCCCGCTCTTCTCCGACGCGCTGACCGTCTCGCCCTACCTGGGGTACGGCTCGCTGAAGCCGGCCGTCGACCTCGCGCGCGCGTCCGGCGCGGGTCTGTTCGTCCTCGCGCTCACGTCCAACCCCGAGGGCGGCGAGGTCCAGCACGCGGTGCGCGCCGACGGCCGCACCGTGGGCGCCACGATGCTGGCGCACCTGGCCGAGGAGAACGCGGGGGAGGACCCCCTGGGCTCGTTCGGCGCGGTGGTCGGAGCGACCCTCGGGGACCTGTCGTCCTACGAGCTCTCCGTCAACGGTCCGCTCCTCGCCCCCGGCATCGGGGCACAGGGCGCCACGGCCGCCGATCTCCCGACGGTGTTCGGGGCCGCCGTGCGCAACGTCGTACCGAACGTGAGCCGCGGTGTCCTGAAGGCCGGACCGTCCGTGACGGCCCTGCGCGAGGCGGCCGTACGGTTCGCTGACGAGGTGCGTGAGGCGGTCGACGGCGCCTGAGGAGAGGTGCCCGGGGGTGGCACTCCGTGCCGACCTCGGGCCCGGCGTCCGAATCCTGACCGAATTACTGGTTGTTTTGTCCGATATGCACGGCTCGTGCGAGGCTGACCAGGACTTTTCGTTCGTTCTCGCTGACTCGGGCGGCCTTGGCCGCTAGTCTCCGTCGAGAGGTGTGGGGCGACTAGGTTCCTCACCGGTCCCTGTCCGACCAGTTTCGACATCCGAGGTGACGTAGGCGTGGCTCTTCCGCCCCTTACCCCTGAACAGCGCGCAGCCGCGCTCGAGAAGGCCGCCGCGGCTCGCCGGGAGCGGGCCGAGGTCAAGAATCGACTCAAGCACTCCGGCGCCTCCCTCCACGAGGTCATCAAGCAGGGCCAGGAGAACGACGTCATCGGCAAGATGAAGGTCTCCGCCCTCCTCGAGTCCCTGCCGGGCGTGGGCAAGGTCCGCGCCAAGCAGATCATGGAGCGTCTCGGGATCTCCGAATCCCGCCGGGTCCGCGGTCTCGGTTCCAACCAGATCGCCTCCCTGGAGCGCGAGTTCGGCAGCACCGGAGCCTGAGCGTCACGGGCCGGCCCCCGGGCTGGTCCGGGCACTCCGGAACAACTGGAATAATCGCTGCATGAGTGAACGTCCGCGGCTGACCGTGCTCTCCGGCCCCTCGGGGGTCGGCAAGAGCACGGTTGTCGCCCACATGCGCAAGGAACACCCCGAGGTCTGGCTCTCGGTGTCGGCGACGACCCGCAAGCCGCGCCCCGGCGAGCAGCACGGGGTCCACTACTTCTTCGTCACCGACGAGGAGATGGACAAGCTGATCGCCAACGGCGAGCTCCTGGAGTGGGCCGAGTTCGCGGGGAACCGCTACGGCACTCCGCGCCGCGCCGTCCTCGATCACCTCGAGGCCGGCGAGCCGGTCCTGCTCGAGATCGACCTCCAGGGCGCACGCCTGGTCCGGGAGTCGATGGCCGAGGCGCAGCTGGTCTTCCTGGCTCCGCCGAGCTGGGAGGAGCTGGTCCGCCGGCTCACCGGGCGCGGCACCGAGGCCCCCGAGGTCATCGAGCGCCGGCTCGGGGCCGCCAAGATCGAACTGGCCGCCGAGGCGGAGTTCGACACGACCCTTGTCAATACCTCCGTCGAGGACGTGGCGCGTGAGCTGCTAGCCTTGATGAAAGTTCTTTGATCTTTACCCCAGTCGGGACATCGGTCCCGGCCCCCATCGGAAGGCAGAGAGTGTCCTCTTCCATCACCGCGCCCGAGGGCATCATCAACCCGCCGATTGATGAGCTGCTCGAAGCCACCGACTCGAAGTACAGCCTGGTCATCTACGCCGCCAAGCGCGCGCGTCAGATCAACGCGTACTACTCGCAGCTCGGTGAGGGCCTCCTCGAGTACGTCGGCCCGCTGGTGGACACGCACGTCCACGAGAAGCCCCTCTCGATCGCCCTGCGCGAGATCAACGCGGGCCTGCTGACGTCCGAGGCCATCGAGGGCCCCGCGCAGTAGTCCGCAGAGCTTTTCCACAGGCCCGACAGCCCGGCTGTCGGGCCTGTGGTGTGTCATGGAGTCGTACACACACGAGCGCGGGGAGCACGGACGGTGGAGACGGTGGACAAGCCGAAGGTCGTTCTGGGGGTCAGTGGCGGGATCGCCGCCTACAAGGCCTGCGAGCTGCTGCGACGGCTGACCGAGTCCGGCCACGACGTGCGCGTCGTCCCCACGGACTCCTCGCTGCACTTCGTCGGCGCCGCGACCTGGTCGGCCCTCTCCGGCAACCCGGTCTCCACCGAGGTCTGGGACTCCGTCCACGAGGTCCCGCACGTGCGGATCGGTCAACACGCCGACCTGGTGGTCGTCGCCCCGGCCACCGCCGACCTGCTCGCCAAGGCGGCCCACGGCCTCGCCGACGACCTCCTCACCAACACCCTGCTGACGGCCCGCTGTCCGGTCGTCTTCGCGCCCGCCATGCACACCGAGATGTGGGAGCACCCGGCGACCCAGGAGAACGTCGCCACGCTGCGCCGCCGCGGCGCCCTCGTCATCGAGCCCGCGGTCGGCCGCCTGACCGGCGTCGACACCGGAAAGGGTCGCTTCCCCGACCCGGTGGAGATCTTCGAGTACGCCCGCCGTGTGCTGGCCCGCGGCGCCGGTGCGGCCGGTTCCGACCTGGCCGGGAAGCACGTCGTCGTGAGCGCGGGCGGCACCCGCGAGCCCCTCGACCCGGTCCGCTTCCTCGGCAACCGCTCCTCCGGCAAGCAGGGCTACGCGCTGGCCCGTACGGCGGTCGCCCGCGGCGCCCGGGTCACCCTGCTCTCGGCGAACGCGGCGCTGCCCGATCCGGCGGGCGTCGACGTGGTCCACGTCGGCACCGCGCTCCAGCTGCGGGAGGCGGTCCTGAAGGCGGCCGCCGACGCCGACGCGGTCGTCATGGCGGCGGCCGTCGCCGACTTCCGCCCCGCGGTCCGTGCGAGCGGCAAGATCAAGAAGAAGGACGGCGAGGAACCCGCCCCGATCGCCCTCGTCCGCAACCCCGACATCCTCGCCGAGGTCGCCGCCGACCGGCAGCGCGCGGGCCAGGTCGTCGTCGGCTTCGCCGCCGAGACCGACGACGTCCTCGCCAACGGCCGCGCCAAGCTCGCCCGCAAGGGCTGCGACCTGCTCGTCGTCAACGAGGTCGGGGAGCGCAAGACCTTCGGGGCCGAGGAGAACGAGGCCGTCATCCTCGGCGCCGACGGCTCGGAGACGCCCGTTCCGCACGGCCCGAAGGACGCACTCGCGGACCGGATCTGGGACGAAGTCGCCCGGCGTGTCTGAAAACCCGGTGATTCGGGGCGCCCAGTAGTCTTCCGGAGACCGTTCGTCATATCGCAGAATGCCGTGTCGCAGGTCACAGCGTTTCCATCTACCGAGACGCGGGGTCCGGCGGCCGAGCGTGACCGATAAACTGGTCTCGGACGCCGCCGGGCGCAGCTCCCGGCAGTCCATCAATGATCAGCCAGCAGCCGCTGCAACCACAGGGAGCGTTGTGTCCCGTCGCCTGTTCACCTCGGAGTCCGTGACCGAGGGTCACCCCGACAAGATCGCTGACCAGATCAGCGACACCATCCTCGACGCGCTGCTGCGGGAGGACCCCACCTCCCGCGTCGCCGTCGAGACGCTGATCACCACCGGCCTCGTGCACGTGGCCGGCGAGGTCACGACCAAGGCGTACGCGCCGATCGCGCAGCTCGTGCGCGACAAGATCCTCGAGATCGGCTACGACTCCTCGAAGAAGGGCTTCGACGGCGCCTCGTGCGGCGTCTCCGTCTCCATCGGGTCGCAGTCCCCGGACATCGCGCAGGGCGTCGACACCGCGTACGAGAACCGGGTCGAGGGCGACGACGACGAGCTGGACAAGCAGGGCGCCGGCGACCAGGGCCTGATGTTCGGCTACGCGTGCGACGAGACGCCGGACCTGATGCCGCTCCCGATCCACCTCGCGCACCGCCTGTCGCGCCGCCTCTCCGAGGTCCGCAAGAACGGGACGATCCCGTACCTGCGCCCCGACGGCAAGACCCAGGTCACCATCGAATACGACGGTGACAAGGCGGTCCGGCTTGACACCGTCGTGGTCTCCTCGCAGCACGCCTCGGACATCGACCTCGACTCGCTGCTCGCCCCCGACATCCGCGAGTTCGTCGTCGAGCCGGAGCTGAAGGCGCTCCTGGACGACGGCATCAAGCTGGAGACCGAGGGCTACCGGCTGCTGGTCAACCCGACCGGCCGCTTCGAGATCGGCGGCCCGATGGGCGACGCGGGCCTCACCGGCCGCAAGATCATCATCGACACGTACGGCGGCTACGCCCGGCACGGCGGCGGCGCCTTCTCCGGCAAGGACCCGTCGAAGGTCGACCGCTCCGCCGCCTACGCGATGCGCTGGGTCGCGAAGAACGTGGTGGCCGCCGGCCTCGCCGCCCGCTGCGAGGTCCAGGTCGCCTACGCGATCGGCAAGGCCGAGCCCGTCGGCCTCTTCGTCGAGACCTTCGGCACCAACACCGTCGACACGGACACCATCGAGGCCGCCATCACGGACGTCTTCGACCTGCGCCCGGCCGCGATCATCCGCGACCTCGACCTGCTGCGCCCGATCTACTCCCAGACGGCCGCCTACGGTCACTTCGGCCGCCCGCTGCCCGACTTCACGTGGGAGAAGACGGACCGCGTGGACGCGCTGCGCAAGGCCGCGGGCCTGTAGTCCCGCACCCGGCGCCCGCGGGGCCCGGCTCTCCTACCGGAGGGCCGGGCCTCCGGCGTTTTTCCCGGACGGTGCGCTGTCGGTCCCCTCTGGTAGGAATGCAGCTGTGAGCAGCGAGAACGACACGTCCGGGCGGTCCGGCGGCGAGCCGGAGCAGCTGGCGTTCATCCGGGAGAGCGTGCGCAAGGCCAAGGCGCCGAAGGCGAAGCCGCGGACCTGGCGGGGGGCCGCCCTCGCCAAGGAGCTGCCGGTGGCCCGGGTCCTCGTCGACAAGGGCGTGCTCCACCTCGACCGGTACTTCGAGTACGCCGTCCCCGAGGAGCTGGACGCCGTCGCGCAGCCCGGCGTCCGCGTGCGGGTGCGGTTCGGCGCCGGCTCGAAGAACGTGCGGGACGGGCGGCGCGAGGGCGGCGGCCTGATCGACGGGTTCCTGCTGGAGCGGGTCGCGGAGGCCGAGTACCAGGGCCCGCTGGCCGCGCTGGCCCAGGTGGTGTCGCCGGAACCGGTGCTCGACGCCGGTCTGCTGGGGCTGACGCGGGCCGTCGCCGACCGCTACGCGGGCAGCCTCGCGGACGTGCTCCAGCTCGCGGTGCCGCCCCGGCACGCCAAGGCGGAGGCGCGGGAGTACCCGGACCCGCCGCCCCCGCCGTCCGCTCCGGAGCCCGGATCGTGGCGGCGCTACGAGCGCGGGGCCGAGCTGCTGGCGGCGCTGGCCGCCGGGGGCGCGCCGCGCGCCGTGTGGACCGCGCTCCCCGGGCCCGAGTGGGCCGCCGAGATCGCCCGGGCCGTCCGGGCGACGCTCGCCTCGGGGCGGGGCGCGCTCGTGGTCGTGCCCACCGTGCGGCTCGCGGCGCGGGTCGACGCCGCGCTGCGGGAGATCCTCGGTGAGGGGCAGCACGCGCTGCTGACCGCCGACGCCGGGCAGCAGCGCCGCTACCAGGAGTGGCTGGCCGTGCGCCGGGGCGCCGTGCGGGCCGTGGTGGGGACCCGGGCCGCCATGTTCGCCCCCGTACGGGATCTGGGCCTCGTCGTGGTGTGGGACGACGGGGACGGGCACCACAGCGACGAGCGCGCGCCCTTCCCGCACGTGCGCGAGGTCCTGGAGCTGCGGGCCACGCGGGAGGCGTGTGCCTTCCTGCTGGGCGGCTGGAGCTGCACCGTCGAGGCGGCTCAGTTGGTGCGCAGCGGCTGGGCGGCGGCGGTCGCCGCGCCCCGGGACGAGGTGCGCCGCGCCGCTGCGCTGGTGCGGACCGTGGGGGACCTGGACGAGGCGAGGGACGAGGCGGCCCGGGCCGCCCGGCTGCCCAGCATCGCCTGGGACGTGGCCCGGGCCGCCCTGCGCACGGGCCCGGTCCTGGTCCAGGTGCCACGGCGCGGGTACGTGCCGCGGCTCGCCTGCCAGCGGTGCCGGGAGCCCGCCCGGTGCCGGCACTGCGCGGGCCCGCTGGAGGCCCGGGCGGCCACCGGCGTGCTGGCCTGCGGCTGGTGCGGCCGCGAGGAGGCGCACTGGCAGTGCGCCACGTGCGGGGGCACCCGGCTGCGGGCCCAGGTGGTCGGGGCGCGGCGCACCGCCGAGGAGCTGGGCCGGGCCTTCTCCACGGTGCCGGTGCGCACGTCGGGGCGCGAGCAGGTGCTCGACACGGTCTCGGGCGAGCCCGCACTCGTGGTGAGCACGCCCGGCGCCGAGCCGGTCGCCGAGGGCGGGTACGCGGCCGCGCTGCTGCTCGACGGGTGGGCCATGCTCGGCCGGCCCGATCTGCGGGCCGGGGAGGACGCGCTGCGCCGCTGGATCGCCGCGGCGGCCCTGGTCCGGCCCCAGGAGGCGGGCGGCACCGTCGTCATCATGGCGGAGCCGACGCTGCGTCCGGTGCAGGCCCTGGTGCGCTGGGACCCGGCCGGGCACGCCGTGCGGGAGCTCGCGGACCGGTCCGAGCTGGGCTTCCCGCCGGTCTCCCGGATGGCCTCGGTGAGCGGGGCCCCGGCCGCGCTCACCGACTTCCTCGCCGCGGTCGAACTGCCCGCGGACGCCGAGGTGCTGGGTCCGGTGCCGCTGCCCGACGCGGGGCCGGGCGGTGCGCGGCGCCCCGGGGCGCCCCCGGCCACCGCGCCCGGCGAGCGCGTCCTGGTCCGGGTGCCACCCGGCAGCGGGGCCGCGCTCGCCCGCGCCCTGAAGCAGGCGCAGGCCGCGCGGATGGCCCGCGGTGGGGTCGACCCGGTGCGCGTACGGGTGGACCCCCTCGACATCGGCTGACCGGACGTCAGCCGGGGGGTGACGCGGGGGCGTCAGCGGGGGGTGACGCGGTGGGGGCGGCCGGGGCGCGGTGGGTGCGGCCGGGGCGCGGAGGCGTGACCGAGGGGCAGCGGTGTCGGCCGGGGGAGAAGTGGTTGACGCAGCACTGCCTCCCCGCACGCGGTGCGGGGAGGCAGTCCGGGAGCTCCGCTCAACCGTTGCGCGGGCCCGGGAAGGCGCCCGGGCGGGCCTCGTCGCGCAGGCCGGGGCTCCCCGCGGTGGGCTGGCTCGGCATGGCGCGGGCGGCGGGCACCGACGGGAGCGGGCCCGCGCCGAGCGGAAGGGCGGGACGGGCCGCCGCGGGCGTGTCGGTGGCCCGCTCGGCGTCGGCGGCCGCCTGCGTGACGGCCCTGCGGGCCCCGTAACGGCGGTGCACCGCCTGCTTGGTGACTCCCAGGGCGGAGCCCACCGCGTCCCACGAGAAACCCAGCGAGCGGTCGAAGTCCACGGCGGCGGTCACCAGCGTCTCGACGCTGTCCCGCAGCTCCTGGGCGAGACGGACGGTCGGGGCGGGGGCCCTGCCGTAGACGACGAACCCCGCGGAGGGGCCGGAGCGGCGCGGGCGGTAGACGTTGCCGAGCTGTGCGGTGAGGGTGCGCAGGGCGTCCACCTGCCGGCGGACCCGCTCGATGTCCCGCACCAGCAGGTGCAGGCTGGCCCGTGCCTGGGCGTCGTGGGTGGCGTGGTCGGCCATAGACAAGCCTCTCGAACCGGCGATGTGAAGGAGGGGGCCGCGCTCGCCGCAACGACGACTTCCGCTGCCGACCGAGTGGTCACGGCCCCTGGACTGGTCAACTCTTTCTTGACCAACGCGCCATCAGGTGTGGGGTCACGCTGTTCCGGCGCATCCGCATATGCACAGGGCGCACGTTCAGGCGTGCGCCCCATGTGTGCCCGGGACCGGGCCGCCATAGACTGGTGCGCTGCCCATGACCCTGACCCGAGAGGCCGTCAGTCCCTGATGAAGCTCGTCTTCGCCGGCACCCCCGAGGTCGCCGTCCCCGCTCTGGACGCCCTGATCGCCTCCGACCGGCACGAGGTCGCCGCGGTCGTCACCCGGCCGGACGCCCCCGCGGGGCGCGGCCGCCGCCTCGTCGCCAGCCCGGTCGCCGAGCGCGCCGAGGAGGCCGGGATCGAGGTGCTCAAGCCGGGCAGGCCGCGCGAGGAGGAGTTCCTCGCCCGGCTGCGCGAGATCGGCCCGGACTGCTGCCCGGTCGTCGCCTACGGGGCCCTGCTGCCGAAGGTCGCCCTCGGCGTGCCGGCCCGCGGCTGGGTCAACCTGCACTTCTCGCTGCTGCCCGCCTGGCGCGGGGCCGCGCCCGTGCAGCACGCGGTCATGGCGGGCGACGAGATCACCGGCGCCTCCACCTTCCTCATCGAGGAGGGCCTGGACTCCGGGCCCGTCTACGGCACCGTCACCGAACCGGTCCGCCCCACCGACACCAGCGGCGACCTGCTGACCCGCCTGGCCTTCGCCGGGTCCGGGCTGCTGGTCGCGACGATGGACGGCATCGAGGACGGCTCCCTGCGGGCCGAGCCGCAGCCCGCCGACGGCGTCTCGCTCGCCCCGAAGATCACCGTCGACGACGCCCGGATCGACTGGGCCGCGCCCGCGCTCCGCGTCGACCGGGTGGTGCGCGGCTGCACCCCGGCCCCCGGCGCGTGGACGGGGTTCCGCGGCGAGCGGCTGAAGGTGCGCACGGCCGTGCTCGCCCCGGACCGTACCGACCTGGCCCCGGGCGAGCTGGGCGTGGGCAAGAAGAACCTGTACGTCGGCACCGGGTCGCACGCCGTCGAGCTGCTGTGGGTGCAGGCCCAGGGCAAGAAGCCGATGGCCGCCGCCGACTGGGCGCGCGGCGTGCGGATCGCCTCGGGAGAGCAGCTCGGCTGAGCCGGCCGCCCCCCCCCCCGCGGGGGCCCGGCGGCCGGCCGGCGCCCGCGACGTAGGCTGGGAGGGTTCATCCCGGCGGACCCCCTCGGCGTACCGCCCGTACGACCCACCAGCGGAGCACCTTTGAGCGACCAGCCGACCTCGTCCGACCGCCGTCCCCACCCGTCCGGCAAGACCGGCCGGGGCTCGGGGGCCGGGACGCCAGGCACTCCCGGCAAGGCCGGGAACGGCGGCAAGTCCGGGAAGCCGGCCAGGACCGGCAAGCCGCACCGCCGTCCGCAGAAGGACCCGGTGCGCATCCTCGCCTTCGAGGCGCTGCGCGCCGTCGACGAGCGGGACGCCTACGCCAACCTCGTGCTGCCCCCGCTGCTGCGCAAGGCGCGCGAGAAGGAGGGGCCCGAGAAGTTCGACAACCGGGACGCCGCGCTCGCCACCGAGCTGGTGTACGGGACGCTGCGCCGCCAGGGCACGTACGACGCGATCGTGGCGGCCTGCATCGACCGGCCGCTGCGCGAGGTCGACCCGCCGGTGCTCGACGTGCTGAACCTGGGCGTGCACCAGCTGCTCGGCACCCGCATCCCCACGCACGCCGCGGTGTCCGCCTCCGTCGAGCTGGCCCGCGTGGTGCTCGGCGACGGCCGGGCCAAGTTCGTCAACGCCGTGTTGCGCAAGGTCTCCCGGGACGATCTCGACACCTGGCTCGAACGGGTCGCACCGCCCTACGACGAGGACGCCGAGGAGCACCTCGCCGTGGTGCATTCGCATCCGCGATGGGTCGTCTCCGCGCTCTGGGACTCCCTGGGCGGCGGTCGCGCGGGGATCGAGGACCTGCTGGAGGCGGACAACGAGCGGCCCGAGGTGACGCTCGTGGCCCGGCCGGGGCGGACCACGGCCGAGGCCGTCCTCGCCGAGGTCGGCGAGGAGTCCGGGCTGCCGGGGCGCTGGTCGCCGTACGCGGTGCGGCTGGCCGAGGGCGGGGAGCCGGGGGCGCTCGACGTCGTGCGCTCCGGCCGGGCCGGGGTGCAGGACGAGGGCAGCCAGCTGGTCGCCCTTGCGCTCGCGAACGCGCCGCTGGAGGGCCCGGACGAGAAGTGGCTCGACGGCTGCGCGGGCCCCGGCGGCAAGGCAGCCATGCTGGCCGGGCTCGCCGCGGAGCGCGGGGCGACCCTGCTCGCCGCCGAGAAGCAGCCGCACCGCGCCGGGCTGGTCGCGAAGGCGCTCGACGGGAACCCGGGGCCGTACCAGGTGATCGCCGCCGACGGCACCCAGCCGCCGTGGCGGCCCGGCACCTTCGACCGGGTCCTGGTGGACGTGCCCTGCACCGGGCTCGGCGCGCTGCGCCGCCGCCCCGAGGCGCGCTGGCGGCGCCGCCCGCAGGACCTGGAAGGGTTCGCCCCGCTCCAGCGGTCGCTGCTGCGGACGGCCCTGGAGTCGGTGCGCGTCGGCGGCGTCGTCGGCTACGCGACGTGCTCGCCGCACCTCGCCGAGACACGGTCCGTCGTCGACGACGTGCTGAAGGCCTCCGGCGGGGCCGAACTCCTCGACGCGCGGCCGCTGATGGCGGACGTGCCCGCCGTCGGGGACGGCCCGGACGTACAGCTGTGGCCGCATCTGCACGGCACCGACGCGATGTACCTGGCGCTGATCCGGCGCACCGCCTGACCGCTCCGGCGGTCAAGGCAGGGCACGGCGGGGCACGGCAGGGCACGGCGGGGCACGGCAGGGCACGGCTCGGCATCGGTTGCGCGGACAGGTACGGACCGGGGCGGGTGCGGGGCGCCGGGCATGGCAGGGTGGGGGCATGGCTCAGATCAACCCCAGCATCCTGTCCGCGGACTTCGCCCGCCTCGCCGACGAGGCCAAGGCCGTCGAGGGCGCCGACTGGCTCCATGTCGACGTCATGGACAACCACTTCGTCCCCAACCTCACGCTGGGGGTGCCGATCGTAGAGTCCCTGGCACGGGCGACGGAGACCCCGCTGGACTGCCACCTGATGATCGAGGACCCCGATCGGTGGGCACCGCAGTACGTCGAAGCGGGGGCCGGGTCCGTCACCTTCCACGCCGAGGCCGCCGCCGCCCCGGTCCGCCTCGCCCGGGAGATCCGGGCCAAGGGCGCCCGCGCCTCCATGGCGCTGAAGCCGGCGACGCCCATCGAGCCGTACGAGGACCTGCTCCCCGAGCTGGACATGCTGCTGATCATGACGGTGGAGCCCGGCTTCGGCGGCCAGGCCTTCCTCGACATCATGCTGCCGAAGATCCGCAGGACCCGGCAGCTCATCGCCGAGCACGGCCTCGAACTGTGGCTCCAGGTCGACGGGGGCGTCTCCGCGTCGACGATCGAGCGGTGCGCCGAGGCCGGGGCGGACGTCTTCGTCGCCGGATCGGCCGTGTACGGGGCGGACGACCCCGCCGAGGCGGTACGTGCACTGCGCACCCGGGCGCAGGGCGCGACGGCATCCGCGGCGTGGGCATGCGACCACTGAGCCACGGATACGTGAACGCCGTCCATCAGGGCTGATCAAGCCCGCGGGATCTGCAAGGATGAACGACGTATCCCGGTTGTGAACGCAGTGAGTCGTGCAGAAGAGCAGTGAGGAGATCGCCGTGTCCGCATCATCGGCAGGTCGGTCAGCCCTGCGGATGGGACCCGCGGAGCTGGTGCAGGCGGCGGCCATGGCCCGTCGCTTCTACCTGGAGGGCAAGTCCAAGATCCAGATCGCCGAGGAGTTCGGCGTCAGCCGCTTCAAGGTGGCCCGGGTCCTGGAGACCGCCCTGGAGCGAGATCTCGTCCGTATCGAGATCCGGGTCCCGGCCGAGCTGGACGCCGAGCGCTCGGACGCGCTGCGCGCCCGGTACGGCCTGCGGCACGCCGTGGTCGTCGAGTCGCCCGCCGAGGCGGAGGAGTCCCCCGACCCCGAGAACCTCGGCGAGGTCGCCGCGGACCTGCTCGGCGAACTGGTGACCGAGGGCGACGTCCTCGGCCTCGCCTGGGGCCGCTCCACCATCCACATGGCCGCCGCCCTCGACCGGCTCCCGCCGTGCACCGTCGTGCAGCTCACGGGGGTGTACGACGCCGGGACCGCCGAGCGCGGCTCGGTGGAGGCGGTGCGGCGCGCCGCCCAGGTCTCGGGCGGGGACGCGCACCCCATCTACGCGCCCATGCTGCTGCCGGACGCCGCCACCGCGTCGGCGCTGCGCAACCAGACCGGGATCGCCCGCGCCTTCGAGTACTTCGACAAGGTCACCGTGGCCTGCGTGTCGATCGGCTCCTGGGAGCCCGGCATCTCGACCGTGCACGACATGCTCAGCGACGAGGAGCGCGCGCACTACGCGTCCCTCGGGGTCGCGGCCGAGATGTCCGCCCACCTCTTCGACGCGCAGGGCCGCCGGGTCGGCCGGGACCTGGGGGAGCGGTGCATCACGGTCGAGGCCGACCGGCTGCGGCGGATACCTGAGGTCGTGGCCATCGCGGGCGGCCAGCGCAAGGCCGCCGCCATCGACGCCGTGCTCCGGTCCGGGCTTGTGACCAGCCTGGTCACCGACACCGCGGCGGCCGACTTCCTGCTCGCGGCGGGCACCGCCCCCAGGTCCGCCCTGCAGCGGGCCGATCCGGATGAGTGAGCCGCGGGCGCCGCAGGGACAGGCGGCGGCCGTGCGCTTCCTCGATCTGGACGGCGTCGCGGACAAGGCCGCCTTCATGGAGCGCTGCGCCACCGTCCTGGGGCTGCCCGACTGGTTCGGCCGGAACTGGGACGCGCTGGCGGACGCGCTCGCCGACCCCGGCCAGTGGCCGGACTCCGGCCGGGGCCTGGTGCTCGTCGTGACCGGCTGGCAGGCGTTCGAGACCCGCGGACCGGGTCAGTGGGCGACGGCCCGCGACGTGCTCACCGAGGCGGTCCGGCGGCGCCGCGGGAGCGAGGCGCCCCTCACGGTGGCGCTCGGGCTGGTCTGAGCCGCACCCGCCCCACCCGGCTTGGATGATCATCCGAGCCGGCCCCACGACCTTGGGACGTTCGGCCCGGAGACGGGGCCGAGGGGGCCGTGGGAAAATGAAGTACGTGCTTTGTGCCCCGGAGGGCTCCTCCCGGGGGCCCCTTCTACCGACTGGGATGTCCGCACGTGCGTTTCCTCAATGACATCAAGCCCGCGTACGACCTGACGTACGACGACGTCTTCATGGTGCCGAGCCGGAGCGCCGTCGGCTCCCGGCAGGCCGTCGACCTCTCGTCGCCGGACGGCACGGGCACCACCATCCCGCTGGTCGTCGCCAACATGACCGCGATCGCCGGGCGCCGGATGGCCGAGACGCTCGCCCGCCGCGGCGGCCTCGTCGTCATCCCCCAGGACATCCCGATCGAGGTCGTCACCGAGGTCATCTCCTGGGTCAAGACCCGCCACCTGGTGCTCGACACCCCCATCGTCCTCGCGCCGACCCAGACCGTCGCCGACGCCCTCGCGCTGCTGCCCAAGCGCGCGCACAACGCGGGCGTCGTCGTCGACGACGAGCTGCGCCCCGTCGGTGTCGTCACCGACCAGGACCTGACCGGCGTGGACCGCTTCACCCAGCTCTCCGAGGTCATGTCCAGGGACCTGCTGCTGCTCGACGCGGACATCGACCCGCGCGACGCCTTCAACAAGCTGGACGGCGCCAACCGCCGCTACGCGCCCGCGGTCGGCAAGGACGGCAAGCTCGCCGGCATCCTGACCCGCACCGGCGCCCTGCGCGCCACCCTCTACACCCCGGCCACCGACGCCGAGGGCAAGCTGCGCATCGCCGCCGCGGTCGGCATCAACGGCGACGTGGCGGGCAAGGCCAAGCAGCTGCTCGACGCGGGCGTCGACACCCTCGTCATCGACACGGCCCACGGCCACCAGGAGTCGATGATCAGCGCCATCAGGACGGTGCGCGCGCTCGACCCGCGGGTCCCGATCGTGGCGGGGAACATCGTCGCCGCCGAGGGCGTGAAGGACCTGATCGAGGCCGGCGCCGACATCATCAAGGTCGGTGTCGGACCCGGCGCCATGTGCACCACGCGCATGATGACCGGCGTCGGCCGCCCGCAGTTCTCCGCCGTCATGGAGTGCGCCGCCGAGGCCGCGAAGTACGGCAAGCACGTCTGGGCCGACGGCGGGGTCCGCCACCCGCGCGACGTCGCCATGGCGCTCGCCGCCGGCGCGTCGAACGTGATGATCGGCTCCTGGTTCGCCGGCACCTACGAGTCCCCGGGCGACCTCCAGCACGACGCCAAGGGCCGCGCCTACAAGGAGTCCTTCGGCATGGCCTCCGCGCGGGCCGTGAAGAACCGGACGTCCGAGGAGTCCGCCTACGACCGCGCCCGCAAGGCGCTCTTCGAGGAGGGCATCTCCACCTCCCGGATGTTCCTCGACCCGGAGCGGCCGGGCGTCGAGGACCTGATCGACTCGATCATCGCGGGGGTCCGCTCGTCCTGCACGTACGCCGGTGCCAACTCGCTCGCCGAGTTCGCCGACAAGGCCGTCGTCGGCGTCCAGTCCGCCGCGGGCTACGCCGAGGGCAAGCCGCTGCACGCCAGCTGGAGCTGATCCTCAGGGGCGCGGGGCGGCCCGGCTCAGACGGCCGGTGCCGCCCACGCCGCCTCGATGCGCTTGCCGCCCGGCGCCGGGAGCACCGCGAGCCGCTCCGCAAGCCGCTCCACCATGTGCCAGCCGAAGCCGCCCCCGCCGCCCAGGTCCGGCGCGCGCGGCACCGGCGGGCGCGGGTCGCCGTCCTCCACCGTCACCGACAGGCCGCCCGCGTCCACCCGCAGCCGCAGCCGCCCGAGGGCGCCGGTGTGCCGGGCCGCGTTCGTCACCAGCTCCGACACGACGAGCAGGACCGCGTCGGCGTCGGCCCACGGGCAGTGCTCGGCGAGGAACCGGGCTGCCGCGCTCCTGGCCTGTGTCCCCGTCACGGGGCCGTCCACCACGATCTCCATAGCTGACAGCTACCCCACCGCCGGATCTTCAAGGGGCCCCGTCGGGGCCGCGGCGGGACCGATGACCGTGTCGAGGCCCGTGATCCGGAAGATCCGCTCGACCGCGGCGGAGAGGCGGCACACGGCCAGCGAGACGCCGCGCTCCTGGAGCACGCCCCGCGTCCGCAGCAGCACGTTGATGCCGCCCGAGTCGAAGAACTGCACGCCGGACAGGTCGAGCGTGACGAGGGTGCCCGGCGGGTCGGCGAGCGCCTCCACCGCGGCGATCAGCTCGGGGGCCGTCTCGTAGTCGAGATCGCCGGCGAGGGCGATCACGGGCCCGTCGGGTCCGTCCGATCCGGTACAGGACAGGGCGGTGCCGGGCCCGTCGGGTATGGGCTCGGGTGCCGCGTGCGTCATCGGCTCCTCCGTACGGTCAGGGCGAGGGTGTCGTCCGGGTGCAGGATCACGGTGTGCATCTCCTCGGCGAGCGCGCCGGGGATCTCCTCGGTCGGGCGGTCGCGGTGGCGGACGGCCGCCGACACGAGCCGGCGCTCGCCCTCGTAGGGGTCGCGACGGCTCTCGGTCAGCCCGTCCGTGTAGAGCACGAGCAGGTCGCCGGGGGCGAGGTCCTCCTGCCAGAGCCGGTCGCTGCCGGCCTTCGGGTAGCCGATGCCCCGGCCGCGTACCTCCAGGAAGCGGGCGGAGCCGTCCGCGGAGACCAGCAGGGGCGGCGGGTGGCTGCCGCTGGCGAGGACGACCCGGCCCGTCGCCGGGTCGATGCGGGCCAGCAGCACCGTCGCCATCAGCTCCCGGTCGTAGGGCAGCAGGATCTCGTCGGTGCGGGCGACGATCGTCTCCAGGGGGTGGCCCTCCAGGGCCAGCGTGCGCACGGCGTGCGTCACGTTCAGGGCGCTGCTGGTACTGGTGAGGCCGTGGCCGAGGGCGTCGACGACCGTGATGTGCACGGTGCCGTCGGGCAGCTCGAACCAGTCGTACAGGTCGCCGCCGGTGGGGGCGTCGGTGCCCGCGGGCGCGTAGTGGATGGCCAGTTCGAGCCCGTCGACCTTCATCGGCCCGGGCCGCAGGGCGTCCTCCAGTTCGCGGAGCATCTGGCCGTGGGCGCGGCGCAGCTGCTCGTCGCGCTCCTCCAGCTGGACGTAGAGGGCGAGGACGCCGCTGTTGGTCTCGTCCAGTTCGTGGGTGAGGCGGCGCCGGTCGGCCTCCAGGGCGTCGGCGCGGGCGACCGCGACCCGCAGCTCCTCCTCCAGGAGGTCGGTCGGGGAGGGAGCGGCGGACTCCAGGGCCGGGGGACGGCGCTGTCCGGGCAGCGGCACCCGCCACACCGTGGTGTCCGCCTCGTGCTGCCCGGGCAGCGGCAGCGCCTCGACCGGCGCGGCCCAGGGGGTCCGCGCGGCGTGCAGGCGCACCGTGAGGGACTGGCGGTGCGTACTCTGTTCGTACGCCGATTCCAGCGTCACGGGCCGTCCCGCCCGCAGTTCGGACTCCGCGACCCGCGCCACGGAGAGCGTCAGCCGGGTGCGCAGCTCGGCGGAGAGCCGGAAGGTGACCGCCAGGGCCCGTACGGCGGCGCGCAGCTCGGCCGGCGTGCGGTGGGTCGTGCGCTGGGCGGGCGCGGCTGCCCGGTCGGTCATGAGTTCCTCCTTGCCGCCCCGGTGACGAGGGCGGTCGCGTCGTCCCGGGCCGAACGATAGCCATGGCCCAGAGCCGCGGCGAGCAGCCGGGGCGGCAGCCCCAGCAGGAACGGGGTGGCCGTCTCCGGCCAGCGCGCGGCGATCCCGTCGCTGTGCAGTACCGCCGAGCTCGTCGCGGGCATGGTCAGCGAGACCGGTCGCGGCCGGGGCATGTTCCAGCCGACGACGCCGGGCTGGCCGGTGGCCCGGGGGCCGGTGCCGTCGTGGCCGACGATCAGCAGCCGGATGTTGCCCACGCCGCAGTGTTCGACGGTGCCGGGCCGCAGCCGTACGAGGCCGACGGCGGCGCCGCGGCCGCCGCGCAGCGCGCGGTCCATCACGGTGAGCAGGTCGGGCAGCGGCCGCTCCGGCTCCGCACGGAAGGCCCGTACGGCGGCGGCGCTCGCCTCGGCGGCCTCGGCGCCGTGGCCGAGCCCGTCGACGACGGCCGCCGTCCGGCCGCCCGGCGTGTCCACCACGGTCGCGCTGTCCCCGCACTCCTGCTCGCCGCGCAGCGGCAGGCAGAGCAGCCCGATGTCGGCCCGTGTCGGCGTGGCCCCGGGAGCGTGGAAGCGGGCGCAGATCAAGGTGCCGACGCCGGGCAGGCTGCGCAGCGTCAGCTCGTCGGCGAGGCGGCGCAGCGCGCCCATGCCGGAGCCGAGCGTCCCGGTGGTGCTGTACCCGTCGACCATGGCCCGGTCGGGGCTCGCCATGCCCGGGCCCCGGTCGACGGCGACCACGTCGATGCCGCCGCCCTGCGGCAGTCGCTGCACATAGACGGCCCCGTCGACCGCGTGCCGCAGCAGGTTTCCGGCGAGTTCGCTGGTGAGGACCGCGGCCCGCTCGACGGGGGTGGGGCCGAGACCGGACGCCCGCGCCGCGTCCCTGGCCAGGGACGCCGCGTGGTGCACGGCGCTGGAGTGGTCGACGACGACGTGCGCGGTCACGGCGGCGTCGGCGAAGGCCGTCACCGCACCGTCCAGCGCGCCACGGTGACGGTGGTGCCGGCGCCGGGCCGGGTGTCCACGTGGAACTCGTCCATCAGCCGCCGGGCGCCGCCCAGGCCGTGGCCGAGGCCGTTGCCCGAGGTCCAGCCGTCGGTCATGGCGGCCCCCATGTCCGGGATGCCGGGCCCCTCGTCCGTGATGACGAGGCGGATGCCGTCGCCGCCGCGCCGCCGCAGCAGCTCGACGGTGAGGGTGCCGCCACCGCCGTGGATGTAGGCGTTGCGGGCCAGTTCGCTGGCGGCGGTGACCACCCGGGTCTGGTCGACCAGGCCGAAACCGCACTCGACGGTCGCCGCGCGCACGGCATGACGGACCGTCAGGAGGTCGTCCTCCGAGCGCACTTCGTACTCCCGGCGGACGACCACCTGGGCCGCTGCGGGGTGCGGGTGCGCGGCCGCCTCATCCGACATGGTCACGGCCTGGGCCCTCCGGGGTCCGCTGCCAGCCGAGCGCGGTCAGCCCCTGCTCGGCGTTGAGCGCCGTCTCCACCCCGGTGAGCCGGATGCCCAGTTCGACCAGGGTGATGGCGACGGCGGGGCGCATTCCCGCGACGATGACCCGGGCGCCGAGCAGCCGGGCCATGTGGGTGAGCTCCATCAGCGTGCGGGCCACGAACGAGTCGATGAGTTCGAGCCGGGAGATGTCGATGAGCACACCGCGGGCCCGGTCGGAGACGATCCGCTCGGTCAGCTCGTCGGTGAAGGCGACCGCGGACCGGTCGTCCAGCTCGTTGAGGAGCCCGGTCACCAGGACGTCGCCGAGCCGCAGGATGGGGACGCCCGTGGGGCGCACGGTGGTCACCGCGGTGCCGATCCGGGCACGGTGAAGCCGACGTCCTGCTGGTCGGTCAGTCTCACCGCGTCGGCCAGGGCGTCGGCCAGCGTCGCGCGGGTCAGGATGGTGGACAGGTCGATTCCCAACTGGGCGATGGTCTGGGCGATGGGCGGCCGGATGCCGCTGATGACGCAGTCCGCGCCCATCAGCCGGACGGCGTTGACCGTGTGCATGAGGTGCTGGGCAACCGCCGTGTCGACGGTCGGCACCCCGGTGATGTCGATGATGGCGATCTTGGCCTCGTCGTCCTGGATCGCCTGGAGCAGCGACTCCATGACGATCTGGGTGCGGGCCGTGTCGAGCGTGCCGATCAGCGGGACGGCCAGCACCTGGCGCCACAGCCGCACGACGGGCGTGGACAGCTCCATGAGCTGGCGGCTCTGACGCTGGATGATCTCGTCGCGCCCCTCGACGTAGGTCTCGAAGGAGAGGGCGCCGGCCGCGTCGAGCATCCGGTTGACCAGGAGGGCCGCCGAGAACAGCTCGCCGCTGTCCCGCGTGGTGTGCTGGACCGCCGCCAGCAGCGCCTCTTTGAGGGAGAGGACGGCGAGGGAGGTGTCGGTGGGGGTGGCCCCGGCCCGCACCCGGCGCAGCGAGAGCTGGACGACGGTGGTGCGCAGGTTGTGGTGCGACGTCACCAGGCGTCCGACCGGGGTGTCACTGGCCAGCGCCTCGGTGAGGGCATCGATGAGCAGATGCGCCTCCTCGCGCAGCTCGCCCTCGGTCATGTCCGTGCCGAGGGCCGCCTGCTCCAGCTGGAGGAGCGTCCACCGCTCGGCGATCCGCCCCTCCTGGGCGCGCAGCGCCTCCAGCAGCAGATGGCGGATGTCGGTTTCGCTTTTACTCACAAGCCCCTCTCACACCGTTCTTCTCTGACCGCCGTGCACGTCCTCCACATGATGCACACATCGAACGTTTGTAGCCCCAACCCGGGGGGCGACGCACGGGCGTCCCGTGCGGAGCCGGTGACCGGCCGGTGCACGGGACGGCCCACCCGCGTACCCGCGAACCGCGCTTTCACTCCCCGCCCTGCCGTGTGATGCCTGCCACAGTGAACGCAACAGACGAAACGGACGTCGCAACGAACTCCTGCCTTGCGGCGATCCGCGCAACGTTCGCGCGCGGGCACGCAAGGTTGCTGCATTACAGCTGGGAAGCTCCGTCCCTTAGAGTCATCCGCTGAAGGTGGCACGGCGGGAGACGGCCTGCGCGGCGGTCCCCGGTTCGGATGTGACCGCCGCCACGCGCTCCCTCGCCCCCGCCCGACCCCATTGGCAGCGATGAAGGAGCCAGTCCGTGCCCGACCACGGCGCACCCCCGCGCACCCCGCAGACCGAGGCCGCAGCCGCCGGCCTCGGCGCCCGCCTGATGCGCCGAAAGCCGGTGGAACGCCTGGTCGACGAGGGCGGGCAGGGGGAGGGCGGCTCACTGCGGCGCTCGCTCGGGCTCTGGCAGCTGACCATGATCAGCATCGGGGCGACGCTGGGCACCGGCATCTTCGTGGTCCTCGGCGAGGCCGTCCCCAAGGCCGGCCCCGCCGTCACCCTGTCGTTCGTGATCGCGGGCCTGACCGCCCTCTTCTCGGCTCTCTCCTACGCCGAACTGGCCGGCACCATCCCGGTCGCGGGCTCCTCCTACTCGTACGCATACGCAACGATGGGCGAGCTGATCGCCTGGATCTGCGGCTGGTGCCTGGTCCTGGAGTACGGCGTCTCCGTCGCGGCCGTCGCCGTCGGCTGGGGCGAGTACCTGAACGAACTGCTCGACGGCACCATCGGCGTCACCATCCCCGACGTGCTCTCGGCACCGCCCGGCGACGGCGGCGTCTTCAACCTGCCCGCACTCATCGTGGTGCTGCTCGCCATGGTGTTCCTGCTGGGCGGCGCCAGGGAGTCCGCCCGCGCCAACACGATCATGGTCGCGGTGAAGATCGTCTCCCTGCTGCTGTTCTGCGCCGTCGGGCTCAAGGGCTTCCAGTCCGGCAACTACGAGCACTTCATGCCGCTCGGCATGGCCGGGGTCAGCGCCGCGGGCGCCACGCTGTTCTTCTCGTACATCGGCTTCGACGCCGCCTCCACGGCCGGCGAAGAGGCCAAGAACCCGCAGCGCGACCTGCCGCGCGCCATCATGCTCTCGCTCGTCATCGTCACCGCGCTGTACGTGCTCGTCGCCGCGGTCGCCGTCGGGGCCAGGCCCTGGCAGCAGTTCAGCGACTCCGAGGCGGCCCTCGCCGGGATCATGAAGGACGTGACGGGCCAGTCGTTCTGGGCGACGCTGCTGGCGGCCGGTGCCGTCATCGCCATCGCCTCCGTCGTGCTGACCGTGCTCTACGGGCAGACCCGCGTCCTGTTCGCGATGAGCCGCGACGGACTCGTCCCCAAGGTCTTCTCCAAGGTCCACGCCAAGAGCGGCACGCCGCGCGTCAACACCCTCCTGGTCTCCCTGTTCTGCGGCGTGCTCGCCGCCGCCGTCCCGCTGGGCCAGCTCGCCGACGCCACCAGCATCGGCACGCTCTTCGCCTTCGCCCTGGTCAACATCGCGGTGATCGTGCTGCGCCGGACCCGGCCCGACATGCCCCGCACCTTCCGGGTGCCGCTCTCGCCCGTCCTGCCCGTCATCGGCTTCGGGCTCTGCCTGTGGATGATGGGCTCGCTGTCCGAGATCACCTGGATCGTCTTCGGTGTCTGGATGGCCGTCGGCCTCGTGTTCTACTTCAGCTACGGGATGCGTCGCTCCCGTCTCGCCGCCCCCGCGGATGCCGCAGAAGCACAGAAGTGAACCGCCTGCCTTGCTGAACGATCTCGACGAACGCATCGTGCACGCCCTCGCCGAGGACGCCCGTCGCTCCTACGCCGACATCGGCATGCTCGTCGGTCTCTCCGCGCCCGCCGTGAAGCGGCGCGTGGACCGGCTGCGGGCCACCGGCGCGATCACCGGCTTCACCGTGCGCGTCGACCCCGCCGCGCTCGGCTGGGAGACCGAGGGGTTCATCGAGATCTACTGCC
Source organism: Streptomyces sp. NPDC049813 (assembly GCF_044465085.1). Lineage (NCBI taxonomy): Bacteria > Bacillati > Actinomycetota > Actinomycetes > Kitasatosporales > Streptomycetaceae > Streptomyces > Streptomyces sp. NPDC049813. The sequence goes on from NZ_JBITLI010000008.1 coordinate 233,499, forward strand.
GCCGCAACACCTCGCCGGACGCGATCCGGCGAGGCCTGGAGCGGTACCCCGAGGTCGCGGCCGCCTCCACCGTCACCGGTGAGGCGGACGCCCTCGTGCAGGTGTTCGCCTCCGACATGCGCCACTTCGAGCGGGTCCTGGAGCGGATCGCGGGCGAGCCGTTCGTCGAGCGGACGAAGTCCGTGCTCGTCCTGTCACCGCTGATGCGCCGCTTCACCTCGGGCTCGCCTGTCTGACGGCTCCGGGCCCGCGCAACGGATCGCCGCACAGGCTCCCGCGCGCGCAACGGATCGCACACCCAGACGCAACGCTCCGGTCTTCCCCGTCGGCCGGGCCGAAACGTACGGTCGTACCGGTCGCGGACAGATCCCCGACGACCCCCTCCCCGTTCGTACGTCGTACGCCGCTGAGCACAGCCCTGCCGTCGTCGCCGCGCACCCGTATCCGCAAGGAGCCCGTACCCCATGACGTCCACGGTGCCCACCGCCGTCCAGCACACCGAGGCCCAGCCGCCGATCACCATGTTCGGGCCGGACTTCCCGTACGCGTACGACGACTACCTCGCCCATCCGGCGGGGCTCGGCCAGATACCGGCGACCGAGCACGGCACGGAGGTCGCGGTCATCGGGGGCGGCCTGTCCGGGATCGTCGCCGCGTACGAGCTGATGAAGATGGGCCTCAAGCCCGTCGTCTACGAAGCGGACCAGATCGGCGGACGGCTGCGCACGGTCGGCTTCGAGGGGACGCCGCCGGACGCCGCCGGGCTGAGCGCGGAGATGGGCGCGATGCGCTTCCCGCCCTCGTCGACGGCGCTCCAGCACTACATCGACCTGGTGGGGCTGCACACCCGGCCGTTCCCCAACCCGCTCTCTCCGGCGACCCCCTCCACCGTCGTCGACCTCAAGGGCGAGAGCCACTACGCCGAGACGATCGACGACCTGCCGCAGGTCTACCGCGACGTCGCCGCCGCGTGGAACGCCTGTCTGGAGGAGGGCGCCGACTTCACGGACATGAACCAGGCGATGCGCGAGCGCGACGTGCCACGCATCCGGGAGGTCTGGTCGCAGCTCGTGGAGAAGCTCGACAACCAGACGTTCTACGGGTTCCTGTGCGAGTCCGAGGCCTTCAGGTCCTTCCGGCACCGGGAGATCTTCGGCCAGGTCGGCTTCGGCACGGGCGGCTGGGACACCGACTTCCCCAACTCGATCCTGGAGATCCTGCGCGTCGTCTACACCGAGGCCGACGACCACCACCGCGGCATCGTCGGCGGCTCGCAGCAGCTGCCGCTGCGGCTGTGGGAGCGCGAGCCCGGCAAGATCGTGCACTGGGCGCCCGGCACCTCGCTCGCGTCGCTGCACGCCGAGCGCACGCCGCGGCCCGCGGTGACCCGGCTCGCCCGCACGGCCGGGAACCACATCACCGTCACGGACGCCGACGGCGACATCCGCACGTACCGGACCGCGATCTTCACCGCGCAGTCCTGGATGCTGCTCTCCAAGGTGGCCTGCGACGACGCGCTCTTCCCGATCGACCACTGGACGGCGATCGAGCGGACCCACTACATGGAGTCCAGCAAGCTGTTCGTCCCGGTCGACCGGCCGTTCTGGCTGGACAAGGACGAGACCACCGGCCGCGACACGATGTCGATGACGCTCACCGACCGGATGACCCGCGGCACGTACCTCCTGGACGACGGGCCGGACAAGCCCGCCGTCATCTGCCTCTCCTACACCTGGTGTGACGACAGCCTGAAGTGGTTGCCGCTCTCCGCGGGTGAGAGGATGGAGGTCATGCTCAAGTCGCTGGGCGAGATCTATCCGAAGGTCGACATCCGCAAGCACATCATCGGCAACCCGGTCACGGTGTCCTGGGAGAACGAGCCGTACTTCATGGGCGCGTTCAAGGCGAACCTGCCGGGCCACTACCGCTACCAGCGGCGCCTGTTCACCCACTTCATGCAGGACCGCCTGCCCGCGGACCGGCGCGGCATCTTCCTGGCCGGCGACGACATCTCCTGGACGGCCGGCTGGGCCGAGGGCGCCGTGCAGACCGCGCTCAACGCGGTGTGGGGCGTGCTGCACCATCTGGGCGGCACCACCGACGCGACCAACCCCGGCCCCGGCGACGTGTACGACGAGATCGCCCCCGTCGAACTCCCGGAGGACTAACACCTCGCCGGGTCCGCCTACACCCCGGCGGCGCGGGCCTTCTCGTACACCTCCGCCGCCACGTCCTTGAGCTCCTGCGCGTCGCGGCAGTCGCCCTGGAGGTCGAGGAGGATCTCCTCGAGGCCCACCGCGGCGTGCGCGGCCAGGTCCTCGACGATCTGGTCCGTGCTGCCCTGGAACGGCCGCCGGTCCTCGCCCGTGTACGTCTCCCGCGAGTACAGCGTGTTCGCCCGCAGCACGCTCTGCAGCGGCGCGGTGCGGCCCCGCTCCTCGGCGAGCGCCCGCAGCTCCGCCCACTGCCGGGTGAGCGCCTCGACACCGGCGGCCGCGGGCATCCAGCCGTCCGCCCGGTCGACCAGGCGGCGCGCGGCCCGGGGGCCGCCGGCCGGGAGCAGGATCGGCAGCGGCCCGGCCGGTTTGGGCCCCACCACGGACGGCGCGACGGTCGTCCACTCGCCCTCGTACGCCACCGGGTCGGGGCCCCACACCGCGCGGCACACGTCGATCAGCTCGTCCAGGACCGCGCCGCGCCGCTCGAAGGGGGCCACGGCCGCCGCCGCGTACTCGTCGTGCGACCAGCCGGTGCCGAGCCCGGCGACCACCCGGCCGCCGCTCGCCGCATCCAACGAGGCGAGCGAGCGCGCCAGTTGGAAGGGGACGTGCAGGGGCGCCACCAGCACGCTGGTGCCGAGCCGGGCGCGTGAGGTGACCGCGGCCGCGAGGGTGAGCGAAACGAGCGGATCGGCGACCGACCGGTACCGGTCGGGCCAGGGCAGCCCCGGGACGCCGTAGAGCCCCTGCCGGGCCGGCTCGGGGAACAGGACGCGCTCGAAGACCCACAGGCTCTCGTAGCCGGTCGCCTCCGCCGCGCGCGCCACGTCGGGGATGTCGCGGCCGATGTCGTACTGCCGCATCTGCGGGAGGCCCAGGCCGAGTCGGGTCGCCATACCGTGCTCCTTCGTCGCGTGCGCATCGGGTGTCACAACCCTCAACGCGCCGACACCGCCCCGGAGTTCCGCTCAGTCGGGGAGCGGGGTGAGCAGCATGCGGCTGACCAGGCCCACCGAGGTGTCGAGTCGGTAGGCGAACTCGTCGGCCAGGCAGGGGAGTTCACGCAGCGCCCACAGGGCGCGGGCGGACCCCCACGCCGCGTCGCGCGCCCGCTCCAGGCTCCACGAGCCGAGCAGATGGGTGAGGGGGTCGGCGACCTGGAGGAGGTCGGGGCCCGGCATCAGCTCTTCGCGGACGTGCTCCTCCAGCGCGACGAGGAGGTCGCCCACCCGCTCGAACTCGTCCTCCAGGGCGGCCGGGGCGCAGCCGAGCGTCCGGCAGGCGTCCACGACGGCCAGCGCCAGATCGTGGCCGATGTGCGCGTTGATGCCCGCGAGCGCGAACTGCAGCGGGCGCACGCCGGGGTGGCGCCGCAACTGCAGCAGCGGGCGCCAGCACGCGGGTCCCCGGCTCCCGAGGGCCGCCGCCTCCACCGCCGCGAGGTAGCGCTCGGCGAAGCGGACGTCCAGGGTGACGGCGGCGGCCCGGTCCCGGAAGCCGCTCGCGGCGCCGCGCTCGACCGCCCGGTCGACGGCCTCCGTGACGGCGAGATAGACCCGGTTGAAGACCGCCACGCCGTCCCGCGGCGGCAGGTCGAGGGTGAGCGCGCGCATCCGCGCCAGCACCGCGTCGATCCCGGGTGCGGCCGGGGTGTACGTACCTGCGAACCGCTCCGCCTGCGCCATGGACGAAGGGTCCCAGCCCGGGGCCCGCGCGGGCGTCGGCTGGCCGGGGGCTTCCCCAGAACGAGCGAACGGCCGGTGCGGGACCGGCCGTTCGCCGCCCGGTCGCGCCTACGAGCCGGCCGGCGGACGCGGCGTGCCGGAGCCCTCGTCGTAGGCGGAGGTGCCCGAGTCCAGCAGGGGTTCCTGCGACTTGAGGTGGGCGGGGGCCAGCGCGCGCAGGGCGTGGTAGCCGGTGATCACGACGATGGTGCCGAGGGCGATGCCGCTGAGGGAGAAGGTGTCGGTGAACTTCAGCGAGACGTTGCCGACGCCGATGATGATGCCCGCGGCGGCCGGCACCAGGTTCAGCGGGTTGCGCAGGTCGACCTTGGCGTTGATCCAGATCTGCGCGCCGAGCAGGCCGATCATGCCGTACAGGATGACGGTGATGCCGCCGAGGACGCCGCCGGGGATCGCCGCGACGATCGCGCCGAACTTGGGGCACAGGCCGAAGAGGAGGGCGAATCCGGCCGCCGCCCAGTAGGCCGCCGTGGAGTAGACGCGGGTCGCGGCCATGACGCCGATGTTCTCGGAGTACGTGGTGTTGGGCGGGCCGCCGACGGCGGTGGAGAGCACCGAGGCGACGCCGTCCGCCGAGATCGCGGTGCCGAGCCTGTCGTCGAGGTTCTCCCCGGTCATCTCGCCGACCGCCTTGACGTGCCCGGCGTTCTCCGCGATCAGCGCGATGACCACGGGCAGCGCGACGAGGATCGCCGACCACTGGAAGGAGGGGGCGTGGAAGGAGGGCAGGCCGACCCAGTCCGCCGAGCCGACCGCGGAGAGGTCCAGGCGCCAGTGGTCGACGGCCTCGGTACCGCCGTCGACCGAGTGGATCTTGCCGAAGACCAGGTCGAGGAGCCAGGAGAGGCCGTAGCCGAAGAGCAGGCCGAGGAAGATGGCGATGCGGGACCAGAACCCGCGCAGGCAGACGACGGCAAGGCCGGTGAAGAGCATCACGAGCAGCGCCGTCCACTGGTCGGCCGGCCAGTAGGTGGAGGCGGTGACCGGCGCCAGGTTGAAGCCGATCAGCATGACGACCGCGCCGGTGACGATCGGCGGCATCGCGGCGTGGATGATCCGCGCCCCGAACCGCTGGACCGCGACCCCGACCAGGAAGAGCACCGCGCCGACCACGAGGACGGCACCGGTCACGGTGGCGCTGGAGCCGCCCTGCGCCCGGATCACGGCGGCGACGCCGACGAAGGACAGGGAGCAGCCCAGGTAGCTGGGGACCCGGCCGCGGGTGGCGAGCAGGAAGATCACCGTCGCGACGCCGGACATCATGATGGCGAGGTTCGGGTCGAGCCCCATCAGGACCGGTGCGACGAACGAGGCGCCGAACATGGCGACCACGTGCTGGGCGCCGAGTCCGACCGTGCGCGGCCACGACAGCCGCTCGTCGGGGCGGACGACGGCTCCGGGGGCCGGGGTACGCCCGTCGCCGTGCAGTTTCCAGCGCACGCCGAGGTCCATGTGAGTTCTGCTTTCTGTGGCTCGAAATAATCGCTTCATGGTAGAGGCACGCGGCCGTCCGCTCCGGCCGGCCGCGGCGGGCGCAGCCATGGGCGCTGTCGGACTTCTTGTTGCCGAGGGGGCGGAGGTCTACCCTCACTCGCACTTGTCCGTGAACATCGTTCAGATATGTGTCTGAATGGAGCCGTGTTGATGCGTGCCAGACCCCGGATGCGCCTCGGCGCCCTCGTCGCGGCCGCGGCCGCGCTGACCGCCGTCCTGATCCCGCCCGCGCAGGCCGCCGCCCACGAGCCGCGGGCCGCACCTGCCACCGCCCGCGAATCCGCTCCCCGCACGGCCGTCCTGGACGGCGACCGCCTGAGGCGGACCCGGCTGCGCCTCGCCCACGGCGACCCCCGGCTCGCCCGGGCCGCCCGGGACCTGACGGCGCGCGCCGACCGCTGGCTCGGGCAGGGCCCCTGGACGGTCGTCGACAAGCCGAAGCCCGCCCCCGGCGGCGACGTGCACGACTACCTGAGCCAGGCGCCGTACTGGTGGCCCACCACGGCCCCGACCACCGACAACCCCTGGGGCTGCCCGTACGAACAGCGCGACGGGCAGCGCAACCCCGAGGTCGACACCGGCACCGACCGGCAGGACGTCGAGAAGGTCTTCGACTCCAGCTACGACCTCGCCCTCGCCTGGTACTACACCGGCAAGAAGCAGTACGCCGTCAAGGCCGGGCAGATCCTGCGCACCTGGTTCCTCGACGCGGCCACCAAGATGAACCCGGACCTGGACCACGCCCAGTTCATCCCGTGCAAGTACGACGGCCGCGCCATCGGCGTCATCGACTTCTCGCAGTCGTACACCAGCGTCGTCGACGCCGTCGCCCTCCTCGCCACCGGCGCCCCGGGCTGGACGCGCGGCGACCGGGCGGGCATGGGGGAGTGGAACGAGGACTTCCTCGACTGGCTCGTGCACAGCGACTTCGGTGAGCAGGAAGGCGCCGCCGACAACAACCACGGCACCTTCTACGACATGCAGGTGGCCGCCCTCGCGTACGCGACCGGCGACAAGGACCTGGCCCGCCGCACCGTCCTCGGCGTCCGCGCCGGGCGCATCGACGCGCAGATCGCGGGCGACGGCACCCAGCCGCAGGAACTGGCGCGCACCCGCAGCTGGCACTACTCGACCTTCGACCTCGTCGCGTACACGCGACTCGCCGCCATCGGCCGGCACGTCGGCGTCGACCTGTGGCGCTACCGGGGGCCGCAGGGGCAGAGCCTGGTCAAGGCCGTGGACTACCTGCTGCCCGCCGCGACGGGGGCGAGTGCCTGGCCCCACCCGGAGCTGGAGTTCCACCGCTTCGCGGCGAGCGACGTCGTCCGGGCGGCGGCCGACGCGGGGGACCCGGCCGCGCGCCGGGCCGTGCCGGACCTTGAGGCGCCGCCCGGCGGCGACCTGTGGGAGCTGCGGCCCGCCGCCGAACAGCTGGACTCGATCGCCGGATGACGGCGGCGCCGCGGGTCCGGGCGGTCGCGCCGGGGCCCGCGGCGTCAGTCGACGCGGGCCACGGACGGGGCCGGCACCGCCGTCGGGGTGCGGTCGGCGCCGCGCAGCACCCCCGCGAACACCATCAGCCCGCAGGTCAACGCCGTCACCAGGCCGAACGACACGACCAGGCTGGTGGCGTCCGCGACCGTGCCGATGGCCGACGGCGCGATCAGCCCGGAGGTGTACGTGATCGTGGCGACGCCCGCGATGGCCTGGCTCGGGTTCGGCCCGCTGCGCCCGGCCGCGGCGAAGGCCAGCGGCACGACGACGGCGATGCCGAGCCCGAGCAGGCCGAACCCGGCCATCGCGACCGGCGGGTTCGGGGCCAGCACCACGAGCAGCGCGCCGCAGGTAGCCATGGCGCCGCTCACCCGCACGGTGCGCACCGCCCCGAAGCGGTCCACCACGGCGTCGCCGGCGATCCGGGTCACCGCCATGGTGAGCGTGAACGCCGTGGTGCAGGCGGCGGCGAGCCCCGCCGAGGTGTCGAGCACGTCCCGCAGGTACACCGCCGACCAGTCCAGGCTCGCACCCTCCGCGAAGACCGCGCAGAACCCGACGGCGCCGATGAGCAGCGCGGACTTCGGCGGCAGCGCGAACCGCGGCGGCGGCTCCTCGTCCTCCGTGGGCCGCAGGTCGAGCACCCACCGGCAGGCGACGAACCCGGCCGCGGTGAGCACGGCGGCCGCCAGCAGGTGGTGCAGCCGCGCGTCCGCCCCCAGGTGAGCGGCGAGCGTGCCGCCCGCCGAGCCGATCAGCGCGCCCACGCTCCACATGCCGTGCAGGCCCGACATGATCGATTTGTCGAGGCGGGTCTCGACCTCGACGCCCAGCGCGTTCATCGCCACGTCCGACATGCCGGCCGACGCCCCGTAGACGAAGAGCACCGCGCAGAGCGTGAGCAGGTTCGGGGCGAGCGAGGGCAGGACCAGGGCCAGGGTCCACAGGGCGAGCAGCCCGCGCAGCGCCGCCTTGGCCCCGAACCGGTGGGTCACGCTGCCGGCCAGCGGCATCGCCACCGAGGCGCCGATGGCGGGGAAGGCGAGCGCCAGGCCCAACTGGCCCGCGCTCACGCCCGCGTGGTCCTGGATCCACGGCACGCGGGTCGCGAACGAACCCGTCACCGCCCCGTGGACGCAGAAGACGGTCGCGACGGCGTAGCGCGCCCGCTTCACCTTCTCCAGCGTGTAGGTCGCTTCACTCATCCGGTGGGCCCCTCCCCGTACGTCGGTGTGCGCGTGCGTCGGTGCGTGACGTCCGGCCGTGCGTGACGTCGGTATGCGCGTGGCGGTGACGCGGCGCGGCCGTAAACTATCAGGAACCCTGCCTGATAGTTACCCCGTTTCGGCGTAGGATCCGGCCATGCCCGCATCGCCGAGGACCGCCCGCGCCATCAACGACCGCCTCGCGCTGCGCTTCCTCCAGGACCGAGGCCCGCTCACGGCAGGCCAGTTGAAGGACCTCACCGGCCTCTCCCGGCCCACCGTCGCCGACCTCGTCGAGCGGCTCACGGCCTCCGGTCTGGTCGCGGTCGTCGGGGAGAGCGGCGCCCAGCGGCGCGGTCCGAACGCCCGGCTGTACGGGATCGTCGCCGACCGCGCGCACCTCGCGGCGCTCGACGTGCGCACCGAGGGCGTCCGGCTCGTCGTCGCCGACCTGCTGGGCGCGGTGCTCGCGCGGGCGGAGCTGCCCGTCGAGGAGGGAGAGGAGACCGGCGCCGCCGTCGAGCGGGCCGTCGCCCTGCTGGAACGCACGGCGAAGGAGGCCGGCGCCGAACGTCTGCATACGGTCGGCGTGGGGGCCCCCGGCCTCATCGACCCGGTCTCCGGCGAGCTGCGGGACTCCTCCGGCCTGCCGCAGTGGCACCGGCAACTGGTCGCGGCGCTCCAGGAACGCCTGCCCGCGCGGGTGCTGGTGGAGAACGAGACCAACCTCGCCGCCGTCGCCGAGCAGCGCGACGGCGCCACCCGCGACCGGGACACGTTCGTGCTGCTCTGGCTCGGCCTCGGCATCGGGGCGGCGGTCGTCCTGGACGGGAAGCTGCGCCGCGGGGCCTCCGGCGGGACCGGCGAGGTGGGGTTCCTGCCCGTGCCGGGGACGGCCGGGCTCCCCTCCGCCACCGACTGCGGCGGCGGCTTCCACTCCCTGGCGGGATCGGCCGCGCTCCTCGAACTGGCCGCGGAGCACGGCTTGGCGGACCCCGGGCAGCCGGTGGAGCGGGCCGCTGCCGTGGTGCGCTCCGCCGTGGAGGGCGCGGCGGACGGCTTCCTGGACGCCCTGGCCGACCGGGTCGTCCTCGGCGCCGCCGCCGTGGTCGCGGTGCTCGACCCCGGCTGCGTGGTGCTGGCCGGGGAGATCGGCCGGGCCGGGGGCGACGCGCTGGCGCGGCGCGTCGCGGACCGGCTGGCGGCGATGTCGCCACTGGTGACACAGGTGCGGGCCGGGGCGCTCGGCGGCGGTGCGGTGCTGCGCGGCGCGCTGCTGATGGCCCGCGAGGCGGCCCAGGAGGACGTGTTCGGGCCGGGCCCCGCGCCCCAGCCCTGAGGACACGCGGCGTGGGTGGCCCCCGCCCCACGCGACGACGTGTCCAGCTCCGGCTCCACGGCCCCGCCCTGGAATCACCGCGCCCCGCGCGCTCAGCGGGCCCCGCTCCTCCCCAGGTACTCCTCGAACGTTCCCTTGCCCACGGCCTGTTCGGGAGCCAGATGGCCGCCCGCGCGGAAGGCGCGGTACGTCCTGCCCGCCAGCGGGACGCTGAGCACCGCACGGCGCCTGCCCGTCGCGCGCAGGTACGCGCGGGCGAGGTCAGGGAACGTGCGGACCTCCGGGCCGCCCATGTCCGCGACCCGCCCGGCCGGCGCGCCGAGGGCCAGCCCGGCCAGCCGGTCCGCCACCTCGGCCACCTCCACCGGCTGGTCGCCGACGCCCGCGGGCAGCAGCATCACCGGTGACTTCGCGAACCCCCGCAGCACCGAGTGCACCAGCTCGTGGAACTGGGTCGCGCGCAGCACCGTCCAGCCGAGCCCGGACTCCTCGACGAGCCGCTCCACCGCGTGCTTGGCCCGGTAGTAGCCGAGCGGCACCCGGTCGACGCCGACGATGGAGATGTAGACGAGGTGCCCCACCCCGGCCGCCCGCGCGGCCCCGATCAGCTGTCGCGCCGCCCGCTCGTCCCCGCCGCCCGGCGTCGAGGCGCAGTGCACGACCACCTCCACCCCCTCGACCGCGCGGGCCAGCGCGGGCCCGCCCTCGCGCAGGTCCACCGCGTAGGGCTCGGCGTGCCGGCTCAGCACCCGCACCTCGTGCCCGCCGTCGCGCAACCGCTCCGCTACCAGCCGGCCGAGCGTTCCGGTCCCGCCGGTCACCAGGATCGTGGTCACCGCTGCATCAGCTCCTTCGGACGTTCCTTCGGACGCCGGGCGCCTCCTCGTGGCGCGCCCGCCGCCAGCTCAGAACCGGGCAGGCGGCACGGATGTGACAACGGCGGCGGACTTTTTCCGGCGGTCCGCTCAGGCGGCGGCCAGCTGCCGCCCCACGAACCCCAGTTTGTCCGGGTTCAGCACGGCCCGCGCGGTCACGATGGCGCCCTCGCGCACCTCGAACGAGACGACGGCGGACACCGTGCCGCCGGCGTGGGCGACCAGCGCGGCCACCCCGTTGACCTCGGCGACGGTGAGGTCCAGGCCCGCCGCGAACCGCTCCCGGGTGCCGGCGAGGAACCGCAGCACCTTCGCCCGCCCCGCGACCGGCCGCCGCGCCGCGGAGACCTTGCCGCCGCCGTCGCCCCACCACGTCACATCGGCGGCCAGCGTCTTCTCCAGGGCGGCCAGGTCCCCGGCGCGCGCGGCCGCCACGAACGCCTCCACCAGCGCGTGGTGCACCCCCGGCGACGCCTCGAACCGCGGTTCGGGCGCCGCGACACGGGCCGCGGCCCGCCGGTACAGCTGACGGCAGTTCGCCTCCCCGAGGCCGAGCACCCCGGCGATCTCCCGGTAGCCGTACGCGAACGCCTCCCGCAGCACGTACACGGCCCGCTCCGTCGGCGTCAGCCGCTCCAGGAGCAGCAGCAGGGCGCACGACACGGAGTCGCGGCGCTCGGCCGACTCCAGCGGGCCGAGCGTGCCGTCCGAGGTGAGGACCGGCTCGGGCAGCCAGGGCCCCGCGTACCGCTCCCGGCGCGCGCGGGCCGAGGTGAGCCGGTTGAGGCAGAGGTTCGTGACGACCTTGGCGAGCCAGCCGCCCAGATGCCCGACGGAGCCCGGCTCGGTGGCGCTCAGCCGCAGATACGCGTCCTGCACGGCGTCCTGCGCCTCCTCGGCGGAGCCGAGCAACCTATAGGCGAGCCCGAACATCCGTGGACGGTGGCTCTCGAACTCCTCGGCCCGCGCACCGGGTTCTGGCGAAGTCGTCACGCCCACACCCTGCCAGAACACCCCCGGGCCGGGCCGCTCACCAGGCAGGTCGCCCCGGCCGCCGGGGCGGACGCGGCCCTATTCCCGCCGGGCGGGGAAAACCATCGGCACGGCCTGTGAGTCAGCCCACAGCATTCGCCGGCATGCGCGTCGACCGGACGTGGCACACTGGCCGTGTACCAGAAGCAGCGCACTCCGGGGTCGGTGAAAGTCCGAACCGGCGGTTACAGTCCGCGACCCGGTCACGTCCAGTGGCCGGTTGACCAGGTGAAATTCCTGGACCGACGGTTAAAGTCCGGATGGGAGGCAGTGCGCGGCGGGCGGACACCTCCATGGTGTGCGTCGCCGTCTGTTCCGGGTGCCGTCCACCTCCGTGGCCGGTCTCGTCTTTCGGTGTCGCTCCCGGTGCCCTCACCCGTCCCGTTCCTGTCGTCGTCGCACGACAGTGCCCCGGAGTCCACGCCCCATGAGGGAGGACCCGGGAAGTGTTCACCGGAATCGTCGAAGAGCTGGGCGAGATCACGGCCGTCGAGAACCTCGGCGACCCGGTTGAGGCATCCCGCTTCCGCGTCCGCGGCCCCGTCGTCACCGAAGGCGCCAAGCACGGTGACTCCATCGCGGTCAACGGCGTCTGTCTGACCGTCGTGGAGCACGGCGCCGACTGGTTCACCGCCGACGTCATGGCCGAGACCCTCAAGCGCTCCAGCCTCGGCGCGCTGACCACCGGCTCCCGCGTCAACCTCGAACGCCCGATGGTCGCCGACGGCCGCTTCGGCGGCCACATCGTCCAGGGCCACGTCGACGGCACCGGCACGATCATCGAGCGTCTGCCCTCCGCGCACTGGGAGATCGTCAAGATCGCGCTGCCCGCGGAGCTCGCCCGGTACGTCGTCGAGAAGGGCTCCATCACCGTCGACGGCGTGAGCCTGACGGTCGTCGAGGCCGGCGCCGACTACTTCACCCTCAGCCTCATCCCCACCACCCTCGACGTGACCACGCTCGGCTTCAAGCAGCCCGGCGACCCGGTCAACCTCGAGGTCGACGTCCTCGCGAAATACGTCGAGCGGATGCTCGGTTATGCGGCCGACGGCCGGGACGACGGCCGGGACGGCACCCAGGGGGGCACCCAGTGAACTGGCTGAACACCGAAGCATTCACCCTCTTCGACCAGCACATCCTCTGGTCGGACATGATCGGCAACACGATCGGCCTGATCGCCCTCGCGCTCGGCTGGCGCCGCTCCCTGTGGACCTGGCCCGCCCAGCTGGTCTCCGGCGCGATCCTGCTCACCGCGTTCGCCACCGCCCACCTCTCGGGCAGCGCGGGCAAGCAGCTCGTCGTCATCGTCGTCGCCCTCTTCGGCTGGTGGCAGTGGACCCGCGGCACCGGCCAGGCACAGGACGGCTCCATCGCCGTCCGCTTCGCCACCTGGCGCGAGCGCGGCGCCCTGCTCGGCGCCGCCGCGCTCGGCACCCTCGCCGTCGGCGGCCTGTTCACCGCGTTCCCGACGCTGTCGTGGGACCCCTGGCCGGACGCGTACATCTTCGTCGGCACCGTCGTCGCCATGTACGCCCAGGCGCGCGGCATGGTCGAGTTCTGGTTCGCCTGGCTCCTCGTCGACCTCGTCGGCGTCCCACTGAACTTCGCCAACGGCTTCGCCTTCTCCGGCTTCGTCTACGTCATCTACGGCGCGCTCGTCCTGTGGGGCATGCGCGACTGGTGGCTGCGCTCCCGCGCCGCCGCGGCCACCGCCCCCGCGTTCGAAGGAGCCCACGCATGAGCACCGCAGCCCACCTGTACGACGTGTCCGCCGACGCCGACCTGGTCCTCGACCCGGTCGAGCAGGCCCTGCGCGACATCGCCGCGGGCCGCCCCGTCGTGGTCGTCGACGACGAGGACCGGGAGAACGAGGGCGACCTCGTCGTCGCCGCCGAGAAGATCACGCCCGAGATCGTCGCCTTCATGATGAGCGAGTGCCGCGGCCTGATCTGCGCCCCCATGGAGGGCGCCGAGCTGGACCGGCTCGACCTGCCGCAGATGGTCGGCGACAACACCGAGTCGATGAAGACCGCCTTCACCGTCTCCGTCGACGCCTCCGGCGCGCACGGCGTCACCACCGGCATCTCCGCCGCCGACCGCGCCACCACCCTCCGGCTCCTCGCCGGCGGCACGGCCGAGCCAGGCGACCTCGTGCGGCCAGGACACGTCTTCCCGCTGCGCGCCCGCACCGGCGGCGTCCTCGCGAGGAACGGCCACACCGAGGCCGCCGTCGACCTCGCCCGGCTCGCGGGCCTGCGCCCGGCCGGCGCCATCGTGGAGATCGCCGGCGAGGACGGCGTCATGCTGCGCCTGCCCGAGCTGATCCCCTTCGCCCGCAAGCACGGCCTGACGATCATCTCCATCGAGGACCTGATCGCCTACCGCCGCTCCGCCGAGCCCACCGTCAGGCGCGAGGCGACCGTCCAGCTGCCCACCGCCCTCGGCGAGTTCACGGCGTACGGCTACCGCTCCACGGTCGACGGCGTCGAGCACGTCGCCCTCGTCCACGGCGACCTGGGCACGGGCGAGGACGTCCTCGTGCGCATCCACTCCGAGTGCCTCACCGGCGACGTCTTCCACTCGCTGCGCTGCGACTGCGGCCCCCAGCTGGAGGAGTCCATGCGCCGCATCGTCGAACAGGGCCGCGGCGTCGTCGTCTACCTGCGCGGACACGAGGGCCGCGGCATCGGCCTGCTCTCCAAGCTGCGCGCCTACGAGCTCCAGGAGCGCGGCCGCGACACCCTCGACGCCAACCTGGAGCTCGGACTGCCCGCCGACGCCCGGGACTACGCGGCCGGCGCCCAGATCCTCACCGACCTCGGGGTGCGCGCCCTGCGCCTGATGACCAACAACCCCGACAAGGTCGACGCCCTCACCCGGCACGGCCTGACGGTCACCGCCCGCGAGCCGATGCCCGTCACCGCGGGCGAGCACAACCTCCGCTACCTGCGCACCAAGCGGGACCGGATGGGCCACGACCTGCCCTGGCTGGACGCCTCCCAGACGTCCGCCTGCACCAACCAGTAACCGATCGACCCCGTCAACCACCCACATACGTACGAGGAGAAGCGCGTGAGCGGCAAGGGTGCCCCCGAACTGAGCGTGAAGAACTGCGGCGACCTGCGCGTGGCCGTCATCGCCGCCCAGTGGCACGAGAAGGTCATGGACGGTCTGGTCGACGGCGCCCTGCGCGCCCTGACCGAGCTGGGCATCAGCGAGCCCACCGTGCTGCGCGTCCCGGGCAGCTTCGAGCTGCCGGTCGTCGCCAAGGTCCTCGCGGGCCGCGGCTACGACGCGATCGTCGCGCTCGGCGTCGTCATCCGCGGCGGCACCCCGCACTTCGAGTACGTGTGCCAGGGCGTCACCCAGGGCCTCACCCAGGTCTCCGTCGACACCGGCGTCCCCGTCGGCTTCGGCGTGCTGACCTGCGACACCGAGGAGCAGGCCCTGGACCGTGCGGGCATCGAGGGCTCCCGCGAGGACAAGGGGCACGAAGCGGTCACCGCCGCCGTGGCCACCGCCACCACGCTGCGTACCGTCTCCGAGCCCTGGCGTTAGGGCCGGGGGAGAGCCGCGTAAAGTGGGGACCACCATGTCCAATAAGACGTTCGAGGAGCTCTTCGCCGAGCTCCAGCAGAAGGCCGCCACCGGCGACCCCGCCACTTCCCGCACCGCCGAGCTGGTCGGCAAGGGCGTCCATGCCATCGGCAAGAAGGTCGTCGAGGAGGCCGCCGAAGTCTGGATGGCGGCCGAGCACGAGGGCAAGGAAGCCGCCGCCGAGGAGATTTCGCAGCTGCTCTACCACGTCCAGGTGATGATGGTCGCCCGCGGCATCTCCCTCGACGACGTGTACGCCCACCTCTGAGCCGCTCGCCGCGCTCGCCCAACTCACCCATCACGCAAAGGAATCCGACCTCATGCTGCGCATCGCCGTCCCCAACAAGGGTTCACTGTCCGGACCTGCGTCGGCGATGCTCCATGAGGCCGGCTACCGCCAGCGCAAGGAGTCCAAGGAACTCGTCACGGTCGACCCGGGCAACGAGGTGGAGTTCTTCTACCTGCGCCCCAAGGACATCGCGATCTACGTGGCCTCGGGCAAGCTCGACATCGGCCTCACCGGCCAGGACCTCCTGATCGACTCGGGGGCCAACGCCGAGGCGATCCTGCCGCTCGGCTTCGCCCGCTCCACCTTCCGCTTCGCCTCCCGGCCCGGCGCCGTCAAGGACCTCGCCGACCTCGCGGGCCGGACGATCGCCACCTCCTACGAGGGCATCGTCGGCAAGTACCTCGCCGAGCACGGCGTGGAGGCCTCCGTCGTGCACCTCGACGGCGCCGTGGAGACCGCGATCGAACTCGGCGTCGCCGACGCCATCGCCGACGTCGTCGAGACCGGCACCTCGCTGCGCAACGCGGGCCTGGAGGTCTTCGGCGACCCGATCATGACGTCCGAGGCGTGCGTGATCCGCCGCGCGGGCGAGGGCGCGGGCGAGGAGAACGAGCCCAAGGTCCAGCAGTTCCTGCGCCGCCTCCAGGGCGTCCTCGTCGCCCGTACGTACGTGATGATGGACTACGACTGCCGCGCCGAGCACCTGGAGCGGGCCGTCGCCCTCACCCCGGGCCTGGAGTCGCCGACCGTCTCCCCGCTGCACAACGAGGGCTGGGTCGCCGTGCGCGCCATGGTCCCCGCCAAGGACGCGCAGCGCATCATGGACGACCTGTACGCCCTGGGCGCGCGGGCCATCCTCACCACGGCCATCCACGCCTGCCGGCTCTGAGGACCGCGAGCATGCCCGACCCCGTACCCCTTCCCGTCACCTTCCGGCCCGGTGGCACCCGCGTCGTCCTGCACGTGCTCGGCGCGGCCTGCTTCGTCGTGATCACCGCCATCGCGCTGGTCCTGGACACGATGAGTCCGGCGGAGAAGGTCAGCTTCGTCTTCACCGCGGCCCTCTTCTGGGGCGTGCTCGGGCTGCTCGCGCGGCCCAGGATCGTCGCCGACGAGGACGGGGTCACCGTCGTCAACATCGCGCGCAGCCGCCGCCTCGCCTGGGCGGAGATCGTCCAGGTCAACCTGCGGCCCGGCGACCCCTGGGTGTTCCTGAACCTGACCGACGGCACCAGCCTCGCCGCGATGGGCATCCAGCCCGGCATCGCCCGGCAGAGCGCCATCCGCGACGCCAGGGCGCTGCGCGCCCTGAGTGAGGCCCGCACCGCGGTCCAGGACTGACCCGGGGCCCCGGCCCCTGACGCCCGCGCCCCCGCCTCACTTAATCTGGTGGCGGGGCGCGCACCATCAGCCGCCCCGCCCCTGACGCGCCCGGACGGGCGGCCAGGGGCTCCTGCTAACCAAGGAGTGACTCCCTCCAGCGATGGACGGATCGTCCGGCAGTACCTGCGCCGCCCCCACCCGACATAGCGCGCCCCGCGCGCGCACGTCCTCCCAGGCGGCGGCATGACCATCCCGTTGCTGCTCCTCGCGGCAGCCTTCCTCCTGATCCTCGCCAACGGATTCTTCGTGGCCGCCGAGTTCGGGCTCGTCACCGTCGAGCGGCAGGACGCCCAGCAGGCCGCGGACGCCGGCGACAAGCGCGCCCGCACCGTCGTGGCCGCCCTCAAGGAACTCTCCTTCCAGCTCTCCGGCACCCAGCTCGGCATCACCATCACCTCCCTGGTCGTCGGCATGCTCGCCGAACCGGCCCTCGCCGAGCTGCTGCGCGGCCCCTTCACCGCCGTCGGCATTCCCGAGGGCGCCGCGCGCGGCATCGCCGTCGTCGTGGGCATGCTGCTGGCCGCCGCCGTGCAGATGGTGGTCGGCGAACTGGTCCCGAAGAACTGGGCGGTCTCCCGGCCGCTCCAGGTGGCCCGGTTCGTGGCGGGCCCCCAGCACACCTTCGCCCGCCTCTTCCGGCCGGTCATCGCCCTGCTCAACACGGTGGCGAACCGCCTCGTGCGGCTGCTCGGCGTCGAACCCGCCGACGAGCTGGCCTCGGCCCGCACCCCCGGCGAGCTGGTCTCGCTGGCCCGCCACTCCGCGCAGGCGGGCGCCCTCGAACAGGACACCGCCGACCTCTTCGTGCGCACGCTCTCCCTCGGGGAGCTGACCGCGCAGCACGTCATGACGCCGCGCGTGAAGGTCAGCGCCCTGCAGGCCTCGGCGACCGCCGAGGACGTGGTCAACCTCACCCGCGCCACCGGCCTGTCCCGCTTCCCGGTCTACCGGGAGCGGATCGACGAGGTCATCGGCATGGTCCACCTCAAGGACGCCCTCGCGGTGTCGGCGCACGAGCGGCTGCGCACGCCCGTCGTCCGCATCGCGCAGGCCCCGCTCCTGGTCCCCGAGACCCTCCCCGTCCAGCCGCTCCTCGCGCGCCTGCGCAGCGAGCAGCCCATCGCCGTCGTCGTCGACGAGTACGGCGGCACGGCCGGGGTCGTCACCCTGGAGGACATCGTGGAGGAGCTCGTCGGGGAGGTGCGCGACGAGCACGACCGGCTGGGCCTGCCCGAACTGGCGGCGGCGCCGCCCGAGGAGGGCAGGCCCGCCTGGGACGCCGACGGCAGCTGCCGCGTCGACGTCCTGCGCCGGATAGGGCTCGACGTCCCCGAAGGCCCCTACGAGACGGTGGCCGGCCTGGTCGCCGACCTCCTGGGCCGCATCCCCGCCCCCGGCGACCGGGCCGAGCTGCCCGGCTGGCGGCTCGCCGTGCGCCAGGTCGACCACTACCGGGCCGCGCGGGTGCGCATCGTCCGTACGGCCGACGCCCCGCAGTCCCTGTTCGAGGCGGTCCGATGAGCGCGCTGCAACTGTTCTTCGCGATCCTGCTCGTCCTGGCCAACGGCTTCTTCGTCGGGGCGGAGTTCGCCCTGGTCTCGGTGCGCCGCAGCCAGATCGAGCCGCTGCCCGGCAAGCGGGCCCGCCAGGTCCTGTACGGCCTGGAGCACCTGCCGCAGATGATGGCGGCCGCCCAGTTCGGCATCACCGTCTGCTCGCTGACGCTGGGCGCGGTGGCCGAGCCGACGGTGGCGCGGCTCCTGGAACCCGTCTTCGAGGCGGTCCACGTGCCGCACGGGATGATCCACCCGCTCGGCTACGTCATCGCCCTTGCGGCGGTGGTCTCCCTGCACCTCGTCATCGGTGAGATGGTGCCGAAGAACCTGGCGATGGCGGCCCCGGAGAAGACCGCGCTCTGGTTCAGCCCGGGCCTCGTCGCCTTCGCGCGGCTGTGCAAGCCGGTCACCTTCGCCCTCGGCGCCTGCGCCCGCCTGGTCCTCAGGGCCTTCCGGGTCGAGCCCAAGGACGAGGTCGAGGCGGTCTTCACCAGCGAGCAGCTCAACCGCCTGGTGGAGGACTCCGGACAGGCGGGCCTGCTCGCCCCGGAGGAGCAGGAGCGCCTGGAGGACGCCCTGGAGCTGGGTTCCCGCCCGGTCACCGACGTCCTGCTGAACCGCTCCGACCTCGTCACGGTCGGCCCCTCGGTCACCCCGGCGCAGATCATCGCGCTGACGGCCCGTACCGGCTTCTCCCGGTTCCCGGTCTGCGCGGACGGCGGCGCCTTCATGGGCTACCTGCACGTCAAGGACGTCCTCGACCTGATCGAGGGGCCGGGCACGGACCGCGCCGTGCCGCAGCAGGTCTGGCGGCCGATGACGACCCTGCGGGCCGAACTGCCCCTGGACGACGCCCTGACGGTCATGCGCCGGGCCGCCACCCACCTGGCGCAGGTCGCCGACGCCGCGGGCCGGGTCCTCGGCCTGGTCGCCCTGGAGGACGTGCTGGAGCTGCTGGTCGGCGAGGTGCGCGACCCGGCACACCGGGACGAACCGCAGGTCCCGGGCGCCCGGGAGAAACAGGGGGCGCTCACGTAGGCGCGCGGGGCCCCTCCGCCGCGTGCTACAGCGCGGAGGGGTCCTGCGGTCCCCGCCCGGAGAGCACCTCGCCGTACGCCTGCATCAGGTCGGGCAGCCGCAGCGTGGCCAGGTCGTCCCGGGACGGCTCCGTCAGGTACCCGGTGAGCCGCAGATCCCGGTAGGCGCACGACTTCTCGTACAGCGTCCGCAGGAACCGGCCGTTGCCCAGCTCGTCGATCCACCCCTGCTCCACCACGTGCCCCGAGATGGAGCGCAGCTCGTCGAGCGCCTCCTCGTCCCACGCGTCCCCGTTCTCCGCCGCCAGCACCTCGCCGATCGAGGTGAGCTCCAGCGGACGGTACGAGGGGAAGTCGACCCGCGACGTGAAGCGCGAGGACAGGCCGGGGTTGGCCGCGAGCAGCCGGTCCATGCCCTCCGGATAGCCGGCCAGGATGACCACCAGATGGTCCCGGTTGTCCTCGGCCCGCTTCAGCAGCACCTGGAGCGCCTCGTCGCCGTACGCGTCGCCCTTGCCGTATCCGGAGTTGGACAGCGCGTACGCCTCGTCCACGAACAGCACCCCGCCCAGCGCGGAGTCGATCAGCTCGTTCGCCTTCACCGCGGTCTGGCCCAGGTACTCGCCGACCAGGTCCGCGCGCTGCGCCTCCACCAGGTGGTCCCCGCCGAGCAGACCCAGGGCGTAGAAGACGCGGCCGAGGATCCGGGCCACCGTCGTCTTGCCGGTGCCCGAGGGACCGGAGAAGACGAAGTGGCGCTTGGGCGGCTGGACCGGCAGCCCCTGCCCCGCGCGCAACCGTGCCATGTTGAGCTGCGCCGAGAGCGCCTTGACCTGGCGCTTGACCGGCTCCAGGCCGACCATCAGCTCCAGCTCGGAAAGCGCCTCCTCCAGCAGCACCGGGTCGGCGGGGCCCGCCGGCAGCGGCACCTCGACCGGCACCACCGCCTTCTCCCGCACCATGTCGGGGTCCCCGGCGGCCGGGCCGCCCGGCGGCGGCAGATCGGGCTCGGTGACCTTCAGACCGAGGCCGTCACCCGCGTACAGCGGCTCCACCGACTCCCCGCCGTCCGGCGCGTCCTGATACCCCGTCAGGGTGACCGGGGCGAGGTCGGGGCCGTCCGCGAAGTCCCCGTACCCGTCGCCCTCGGAGATCGCCGCGAGCCGCGCCGATGTGTCCATGAACGCGGGATCGACCCGGTGCACCGCCCGGTACAGCGGCATCGCGGCCGCCGACCTGCCGGTGCCCTCGTGCGCCCGGGCCAGCCAGTACCGCAGCTCCTTGCGCTGCGGCTGCTCGCTGCGGCAGCGCATCAGGGCCGAGGAGAGCAGCGGCTCCGCCTGCCCGTACATCTCCAGGCGCACCCGCGCCATCCCGCCGAACAGGCCCGCCTCGATGCCGAGCATCGGATCGTCGATCAACGAGTCGGTCTGCCGCACCAGTTGGTCCCAGTCCTTGACCAGGTACGCCCGGCAGGCGTGCAGGAAGCGCACCTGCGGATCGGCCTCGGCCGGCGGCAGCGTCGCGAGCGCCCGGTCCAGCTCCGGCACATGGCGCCCGTCCAGCCAGTGCGAGGCGTGCGCGAGGAGTAGGTCGCGCGGGTGCTCAAGCACCGGCTGCACCCACCAGCCCAGCCAGTACCAGGAGTTGAGGGTGCGGCGATGGCGCGTGCGCTGCTCGCCGAACCGGTCGCGGTGGCGGAACATCCGCAGCAGCGCCGTCGTCGTGTCGATGCGCAGCGCGTGCAGCCCGAGCCAGCCGTCGGCCATCCCCGGGTCCATCCGCACGGCGGCCCGGAACTCCTCCTCCGCCTGCGGGTACGCGCCCATCGTGTACGCGTCCACGCCCCGCAGCCAGGCGAGGTCGGCCGGGCCCGTCGGCGCGCCGGTGCCGAAGTCCATCACGTCCCCCACAAGCCGTGCCCCCGATGAACCGCTCTGTCATGGACGGGAGTTGTCGCGATGCGGACAGCGAGCCGTCCTTGGCCGCACCGAAGGCATCGTACCCGCGGGGACCTGGTCGGCCGTAGGGCGCGACGGGGCCGGATCGCCGCGCGGGGGGCACACGGCCGGGGACCGCGCGCGGGGGAGTCCGGCCCGATTCGGTGACCCAGGGTGAACGACGAGCGTCCCTGAGCGGCCGTGAAGGGGTGCCGTGGGCAGAACGAAGCCCCCGATCACGGGGGAACAACCGGGGGCTTCGCGTCTGCGGGCGGCCCCGAAAGACCGCACATTGAGAACGTAAGACCTGTACGGCCCCCCGGTCAAGCAGAGTTGAGGCACTCGGGGAAAGTGGCGGAAGGCCGTTCGGACGCGGTCAGCGCACCGCTGGCGGTTCCTCACTTTGAGTGACATTCGAGGGGGCGCGCGGAGTTCCGCCGGGCCCCTCACGCATCTCGTACCCCAGGGGGCACTCCCGTACCAATGTGTCGGCGAAGGGCCGGGACGGGTCCCGCGTGAAGTGCTCGCGCTCCGCCGGGATCCAGCCGTCCCAGAACTCCCGCTGGGCCGCGCCGTCCCGGGCCCGGCCGCGCGCCCACGCCGTCTCCTGCGCCAGCTCCATCCACAGCAGCCCCGCCAGCCGGGGGCGCAGCGCGCGGCGGCCCGCGCCCACCCCCTCGACGAGCACCACGTCCGTGGGCGGCAGCGGGCGCGGGGCACCGAAGCGGCGCGCGTGCCAGTCGTAGACCGCGTAGTGCGCCACCTCGCCCCGGGCGAGCGGTTCCAGCACCTGCGCGCGCAGCCGGCCGGTCCAGCCGAAGAGGGCGTCGTGGCTGGCGAGGTCGTCGAGCCGGAGCACGGGCGCCCCGCCGAGCGCCTCGGCGAGCCGCGCGGCGAACGTCGACTTCCCGGACCCCGCGTGCCCGTCGACGCCGACGAGGCGCACGGGCCCGCAGGAGGCGGGCAGCCGGCGCACCCGGTCGGCGTACCGGTCGAGGGGGACGTGCTGAAAGGTCACGGCGGCAAGGGTACGCCGGGCCGCGCCGGGGTTTCGGGCACGCCGCCGCAGGTCATTCCAGTGGTGGAGACCAATATTGGTGGCGCGTCGGGCCCCGGAAAGCTGGTGGAAATCCTGTCCCTGCGGCCATAGTTGGCCCACCGCACCGCCCGGCCGGGTTCGGCCGTCCGCACCGTCCACCGCTCCGTCGACTGGGGGATCCACCCGATGACCCGATCCGCTCCGGACTCCGGTCCGGCCCGCAGAACCCTGCTCGCCGCCGCCGCGGGCGCCGCGCTCGCCGCCACCACGGCCGCCGCGGGCGCCGCGCACGCCGCGGCAGGCCCGGCCGCCCCGCGCGCGAAGGCCCCGGCCCGCCCCGTGGACAACCGCACCTGGACGACGCAGGCCGACTGGCGCTCCGGCACCGGCAAGGGGACCCGCGTCGTCGCGGGCGCCCGCCCCGGCGTGACCCTGGCCAAGGCCGCCGGCCGCACCACGTACACCGACCCGCACCTGAACAGGACCGCGCAGTGGGAGTACGCCGAGTGGCTCTCGCCCGAACACCGCCTGCGCGTACCCGCCACCGAGGTCATCGCCTCGTGGAACGCGCACACCCCGCCCGGCACCTGGATCCAGGTGGAGCTGCGCGGCACGTACACCGACGGGACCCGTACGCCCTGGTACGTGATGGGCCGCTGGACGGCCGGGGACGACGAGCACGTCGACATCCGCCGGACCTCCGTGGACGACCAGAGCGACGGGAAGTCCAGCATCTGGACCGACACGTTCTCGATCGACGACGCGGCCTCGGGCCTGCGGCTGGTCGCCTACGGCCTGCGCCTGCGGCTGCTGCGCGCCCCCGGCGCCAAGGCCGCGCCGACCGTGTGGCGGCTCGGCGCGATGGGCTCGGACGTGCCGGACCGCTTCACCGTCCCGGCCTCCACCCCCGGCCTCGCCAAGGAGCTGCCGGTACCGCGCTACTCGCAGAACATCCACTCCGGCCAGTACCCCGAGTACGACAACGGCGGCGAGGCCTGGTGCAGTCCCACCTCCTCGCAGATGATCATCGAGTACTGGGGCCGCAGGCCCACGGCCCAGCAGCTGTCCTGGGTCGACCCGTCCTACGCCGACCCCCAGGTCTGCCACGCGGCCCGGTTCACCTACGACTACCAGTACGAGGGCTGCGGCAACTGGCCCTTCAACGCGGCGTACGCGGCGACCTACAAGGACCTGCAGGGGGTCGTCACGCGGCTGTCCTCGCTGGGTGACCTGGAGACCCTGATCGCGGCCGGCATCCCGGCCATAACGTCCCAGTCGTTCCTCAAGGAGGAGCTGACCGGCGCGGGCTACGGCACCTCCGGCCACCTCATGACGGTGATCGGCTTCACCGCCGAGGGCGACGTGATCGCCAACGACCCGGCGTCGCCGAGCGACGCGGCGGTGCGCCGCGTCTACAAGCGGGCCGAGTGGGAGACGATCTGGCTGCGCACGAAGCGCCGCAACGCCTCGGGCAGCGTCGTCTCCGGCACCGGCGGCGTCTGCTACCTGTACTTCCCGGCCCACCCGACCCCGCAGCAGCGCAAGGCGCTGGCGGCGGTGGGCGTGCGCTGACCGGCACCGCCGCGCGGCCCCTCCCGCCCGGAGGGGCCGCGGGCGCGGTCCGGGGCGCGCCGCTCGCCGGACGGGGTGCGTGACCAACGTCTCGGCCGCGGAGCGGCATTCCGGTGGCAAGGTGGTAGGGGCGCCAGGAGGGGACCCAGGACCGTCACGGCGGCCCGTGGCGCCGGGGACGTCACGACCACCCCATGACCCCAGTGAGTGAGACACCCATGACCGCAAGTTCCGTGGCCAGTCAGGCTTCCGCCGCCCCGCGTGCCCGCACCGGCGGCCCGCAGGAGGACGGCCCGAAGATCCTCGAACACCTGATGGGCTGGGCCCTCGTGGTGGTGCTGGCGATGCTCGTCACCCAGACCGGCCTGATGTGAGCCGAGCCACCCCTGTCACGCACGCCCGAGGGGCGGGACCCGGACGACCGGGCCCCGCCCCTCGGGCGTACAGGAGCAGGCGGTCGGCTCAACCGACGGCCTTGATCAGCTCGCCGCTCGCCGTGTCACCGGACAGCTCCCAGAGGAAGGTGCCGCCCAGGCCCTGCTGGTTCTTGTACGCCATCTTCCCGGCGATGGTGGCCGGGGTGTCGTAGCTCCACCAGTCGGTGCCGCAGTGCGCGTAGGCGGTGCCGCCGACCGTGCCCGTGGCGGGGCACTTGGTCTTCAGCTCCTTGTAGTCGTCGATGCCCGGCTCGTACTTGCCCGCGGCGGGGCCGGTCGCCGTGCCGCCCGGCGCGTCCTGCGTGACGCCGGTCCAGCCGCGTCCGTAGAAGCCGATGCCGAGCAGCAGCTTCGACGCGGGTACGCCCGCGGCCTTCAGCTTGGCGATGGTGGCGTCGGTGTTGTAGCCGTCCTTCGGGATGCCGTCGTACGCCGTCAGCGGTGAGTGCGGGGCGGTCGGCCCCTGGGCGTCCCACGCGCCGAAGTAGTCGTACGTCATCGGGTTGTACCAGTCGACGTACTGGGCGGCGCCCGCGTAGTCGGTGGCGTCCAGCTTGCCGCCCTCGGAGGCGTCGGCCGGGATGGCGGAGGTGATCAGGTAGCTGCCGCCGAACTTCGCGCGCAGCGCCGCCATCAGGTTCTTGTACGCGTCGCGCCCGTTGGTGTCGCAGGTCAGCCCGCAGGCGTTGGGGTACTCCCAGTCGATGTCGATGCCGTCGAAGACGTCGGCCCACTTGGAGTTCTCGACCAGGTCGTAGCAGGACTGGGCGAACGCGGCCGGGTTCTTCGCCGCCTCCGTGAACCCGCCGGACCAGGTCCAGCCGCCGAAGGACCACAGGATCTTGAGGTCCGGGTGCTTCTTCTTCAGCTTGAGCAGCTGGTTGAAGTTGCCGCGCAGCGGCTGGTCCCAGGTGTCGGCGACGCCGTCCACGGACTGGTCGGCGGTGTACGCCTTGTCGGTCGCGGCGTAGGAGTCGCCCATGGCGCACTTGCCGCCCTGGACGTTGCCGAACGAGTAGTTGATGTGCGTGAGCTTGTCGGCGGAGCCGGACGTCTCGACGTTCTTGACGTGGTAGTTCCGGTCGTAGACACCCCACTCGGTGAAGTATCCGACGACCTTCGAGCCGGCGGCGGCCTGCCGGCTGCCGGTGTCCGTCTGGGCGCTCGCGGTGCCGGCGGAGGCGAGCAGTCCCGCGCCGAGCACGGCGCAGCACGCGGCGGCGGCGAGGGAGGTGAGGCGCGTGTGGGGGAGGTGCGGTCTGAGCATCGTGTCTCCTCGTGGGGGAGGGAGGACATGGGGGGAGGTGGTGCCGTGGACCTGCGTGAGCACGACGCCGCGCGCCTGCCGGAATGACATGAACGCGGTAAGTCGTTGAACGGAACAGTAGGAGGACTAGACCAGTGGGTCAATGGTCCGAACCAATTCCCGTGCGCGCGCCGACGCGGCGCCCGTCGTCCGAAAAAGCTGGAGTAAGCGGTCGTTAACTGGTGACGCGGAGCCCTTTCTCGGGAATACTCGACACGCCGCAGCCGCTGGTCAGGCCCTTCCGAGACCCGGAAGGGCAGCATCGGCCCGGTAGTGACCACCCGGCGACGCCGCCCCACCCCGCGCGCGTGGCCGCCGTGCCCGACCAGGAGGAGAGCGTCGCCATGCCGGAGCCAGGAGTCGAGCGTCAGCTGCCGACGGACGAGGCCAGGGACCTGCTCGCGCTGGTCCGCGACATCGCGCGGCGGGAGATCGCCCCGAGCGCCTCCGAGGGGGAGGCGGCGAGCCGCTTCCCGCGCCCGGCCTTCACCCTGCTCTCCTCGTCGGGACTGCTCGGACTGCCCTACGAAGCCGAGTTCGGCGGCGGCAACCAGCCCTACGAGGTCTACCTCCAGGTCCTCGAAGAGCTCGCGGCCGCGCGGCTGACGGTCGGTCTCGGGGTGAGCGTGCACTCGCTGTCCTGCCACGCCCTGGCCAACTTCGGCACCAAGCAGCAGCGTGCGGAGCACCTGCCCGCCATGCTCGGCGGCGGCCTGCTCGGCGCCTACTGCCTCTCCGAACCGTCCTCCGGTTCGGACGCCGCGTCCTTG
Organism: Streptomyces sp. NPDC049813; assembly: GCF_044465085.1. Taxonomy (NCBI): domain Bacteria; kingdom Bacillati; phylum Actinomycetota; class Actinomycetes; order Kitasatosporales; family Streptomycetaceae; genus Streptomyces; species Streptomyces sp. NPDC049813. The sequence goes on from NZ_JBITLI010000008.1 coordinate 259,828, forward strand.
CGCACGAAGGCGGTGCGCGACGGCGACAGCTGGGTGCTCACCGGGACCAAGGCCTGGATCACGCACGGCGGCGTCGCCGACTTCTACACGGTGCTGGCCCGCAGCGGCGGCGAAGGAGCGCACGGCATCACGGCGTTCCTGGTCCCCGGGGACGCCGAGGGGCTGAGCGCGGCGGTGCCGGAGAAGAAGATGGGGATGAACGGATCGCCCACCGCGCAGGTCCACTTCGACGGCGTCCGGGTGAGCGACGCGCGCCGCGTCGGCGACGAGGGGCAGGGCTTCCAGATCGCCCTCTCCGCCCTCGACTCGGGCCGGCTCGGCATCGCCGCCTGCGCGATCGGCGTGGCGCAGGCGGCGCTGGACGAGGCGGTGGCGTACGCGAAGGAGCGCAGCCAGTTCGGGCGGCCGGTCGCCGACTTCCAGGGCATGCGGTTCCTGCTCGCGGACATGGCGACGCAGATCGAGGCGGGCCGGGCGCTGTACCTGTCGGCGGCCCGGCTGCGGGACGCCGGCCGGCCCTTCTCCAAGCAGGCCGCCATGGCGAAGCTGCTGTGCACGGACGCGGCGATGAAGGTCACCACGGACGCGGTGCAGGTCTTCGGCGGCTACGGCTACACCGCCGACTTCCCCGTCGAGCGTTACATGCGCGAGGCGAAGGTGCTCCAGATCGTCGAGGGCACCAATCAGATCCAGCGCATGGTCATCGCCCGTCACCTCGCGGGTCCGGAGTCCCGCTGAACTGCCCGGTGCGCACGATGGGCGCCACGAGCCGCACCCACTCGGGGTCGTGGCGCCCCGGCAGGGTCCGGCCGCCCTCGGCCCAGGCGGCGAGCAGGGCCCGGTAGAGGGGCGGGTCCGGCACGGGCGCCTGCGGGGCGGGCGGCGACTGGTGCGCCGCGTGTGCCGGGTGCGGTGCGTGGGGCTGGTACGCCTGGGGTGCCTGCTGGAAGCCCTGGGGCGGCGGGAACCCCTGATACGACGGGAAGCTCTGCTGCGGCTGCCGAACCGATTCTGCGGGGACAGGGACGAGGCCGCGCCTGCGACGGCCGGTGGGTGCGGAGGCCGGAGTCTGCGTCGAGGTCATGCCCGAGCAACGGACCGGGGCCGGGGCAGGTCACCGATCGGCGTAATCGGCCGTGAGTTCGCGGCCTCACCGCGTGCGCGCGGGAGAGGGGCGAGGCGGGCTCCGCGGGGTCGCGCATCTGGCCACCGCGGCCGGTCTGACGTACCGTCAGTTCTCCTGCCGGGCCGCGCCCGCCGTCCCGGTCGACGTCGACTGCCCCACGTTCCGGGAGGGATGCCGTGGCCGAGGACGACCGACCCGTCGCGTTAGACGAGTATCCGGTGCACCAGGCGCCCCTGTCGATGAAGCACGTCGTCACCGGCGACCGGAACGCCTACGACCGGTGCATCTTCCATCTCTTCGACACCGAGGGCGAGTTCCTCCTCATCCTGGGCCTCGGTGTCTACCCCAATCTCGGGGTGATCGACGCCTACGCCACGCTGCGCACCGGATCCACCCTGCACGCCGCCCGCGCCTCCGACGCGCTGAGCGAGGAGAGCCGCACCCGGATGGAGGTCGGCCCGCTCCGGGTCCGCATCGAGCGCCCGTTGCGGGACTTCGTCCTGACCTGCGCGGCCGACCCGGACGACCCGGACGGACTGGCGTACGAGATCGCCTGGCACGCCGACTTCCCCGCGCTGTGGGAACCGCACCACACCCAGCGGCGCGGCGCCCGGCTCACGCTGGAGGGCAAGCGGTTCGTGCAGGCCGGGCGGGCCGAGGGGTGGCTGCGCGTCGGCGGCCGGGAGGTCGAGGTGCGCGGCTGGACCGGGACCCGGGACCGCAGCTGGGGTGTGCGGCCCGTACCCGGCGAGGAGGGCGGCCGGTTCGCGCAGGACCACCCCGCCGAGGGTTTCCACTGGATCTGGGCTCCGGTCCGCTTCGAGGACCGCTTCCTGATGGTCGTCGTCCAGGAGGACGCGGACGGCTTCCGCACCCTGAACGACGCGACCCTGGTCCGCCCGGGCCACCGCGACCGCCAACTGGGCTGGCCCCGCGCCGACATCGGCTACCGGCCGGGCACCCGCCACCCCGCGAGCGCGGTCGTCCACCTCACGGACCCGGCCGACGGCGCCCCGCTCGACCTGGACGTGGAGATCCTCACCTCCTCCCCACTGGCGGTCGGCGCGGGATACCCGCCGGCCGACGACTGGCAGCACGGCACCTGGCGCGGCCGCGGCTGGAGCGACCGCCGCAGCTACGACCTCTCCGACCCTGCGGCGCACCCCCTGGCCGCCTACGGAGTCATCGACCACGCCGCCCGCTTCACCCTCGACGGACAGGTGGGGCACGGCATCTTCGAGCACGGCAGCTTCGGCCGCCACGACCCGAGCGGCTTCACCGGTTTCGACTCGGTCGCGCCCGGCCGCCCGTGACCGCCCGGCAGGCCCGCGCGCACCCGGCACGGAAAGGGAGTCCGGCCATGGCCTCAAGCCCGCGCCCCCGCACCTCCACCCGCGACCCCGAGGAGATCACCCGCAGGCTCACCGCCTGGCTGGACCGGAAGCTGCCCGGCGCGCGGGCCGTGCACGTCACCGTGCCCGACTCCAACGGCATGTCCAGCGAGACCCTCCTCTTCGACCTCGACCACCCCCGGCCCCCGCTCCGCTCCTGCGCGCTGCGGCTCGCGGCGGACCCGGCCGCGTACACGGTCTTCCCGGTCTACGACATGCCGCGCCAGTACCGCACGATGCGCCTGGCCGCCGAGCGGACCGGGCTGCCGGTGCCGCGCGTGCTGTGGCTGGAGGAGGACCCGGGGCCGCTCGGCGCGCCCTTCTTCGTCATGGAACGGGTGGCGGGCCGCGTCCCGCCCGACGTCATGCCCTACACGTACGCGGGCAACTGGCTGCACGACGCCACGGACGACGAACGGGCGCGCCTGGAGGAGGAGACCCTCCGGCTGCTGGCCCGGTTGCACGACGGGGTGCCCGCGGCCGAGGCCGGGTTCCTCGCGCTGCCGGGCGAGGGCAGCCCGCTGCGCCGGCACGTCGAGGCCCAACGCGCGTACTACGCCTGGGTGGTCGACGGCCGGCCACCGTCACCGCTCATCGAGAGCGCCTTCGCGCGACTGGAGACGCTGTGGCCGAAGGAGGAGACGGACCCCGTCCTGAACTGGGGCGACGCCCGCATCGGCAACATCGTCTACGACGGCTTCACCCCGGCCGCGGTCCTCGACTGGGAGATGGCGGCGCTCGCCCCGCGCGAGGTGGACCTCGGCTGGACCATCTACCTGCACCGCTTCTTCCAGGACCTGACGGAGGGCTTCGGCCAGCGCGGCCTGCCCGGCTTCCTGCGCCGCGACCGGGTCGAGGCGCGCTACGCCGACCTCACCGGCCGGACACCGTGCGACATGGAGTTCTACACCCTGTACGCGGCGCTGCGGCACGCCGTCGTCATGCTCCGGATCGCCTACCGCCAGGTGCACTTCGGGGAGGCCGCCGTACCCGCGGACCCGGACACACTGATCCTGCACCACGGCAGTCTGCGCGCCATGGTGCAGGGCAGGTACTGGACGGGCGTGGGGTAGCTCAGGCGGCCCGGCGGCTCACCTGGAGGGGGACCTGGAGCGGACGCGAGCCGGGCCCGCCCACGTGCGAGAACGGCTGGGTGCGCCAGTCGAGCCCCTGCGGGAGCGTCAACAGCAGCGACGTGTCCTGCTCCTGAGTACCCGTCACCTCGTCCGCGGGCCGGGCCTCGGCGGCGGCGCGGCCGGTGCCCGCGCAGACCGTGAGGCCGAACGGGTTCCACGGCGAGGCGCACAGCGCGTGCTCCGGCAGGACGTCCTCGTCCGCCAGCAGCGCGATGGGCTGGGCGCAGTCCGGGCACAGCACCCGGTACATCTCGAAGGTGTCGTAGGCGTCGTACGCCTCGGCGTCGTCCGCGTCGAGGACGTCGGGTTCGACGCCCTCCGGCTGGGACGCGACGGCCGCCTGCTTGGACCGGCGCGTGGCCGTGCGTCCGGAACGCTTCGCACTCTGCATGGGAATCTCCCCCTCGGGTGGGCCGACCAGGAACCGCGGCCCCGACCAAAGCAAGCACTTCCCGCCCGGCCCGCGAGGTAACCGCTTCACCGGTGGGGACACGGCCACAAGCGTGTGGTCTTCGTCACATGGCGATTGCGGATGCCGTGCGGGCGGTATGCGTGAGGCCCCTCCCGGCCGCCGTCACCGCGTCGCTCAGGTATCCGGGGCGATCACCGGCCCTGTAGGTTCTGCCGCATGGAGGAGCTCGACCGACAGATCGTGCAGCTGCTCGTCAAGGACGGGCGGATGAGCTACACCGACCTGGGCAAGGCCACCGGCCTGTCCACGTCGGCCGTGCACCAGCGGGTGCGCCGCCTCGAACAGCGCGGCGTGATCCGCGGGTACGCCGCCGTCGTCGACCCCGAGGCGGTGGGGCTGCCGCTGACCGCGTTCATCTCGGTGAAGCCGTTCGACCCGAGCGCCCCCGACGACATCGCCGAGCGGCTCGCTGGCGTCCCCGAGATCGAGGCCTGCCACAGCGTGGCGGGCGAGGAGAACTACATCCTGAAGGTGCGGGTGGAGACCCCGCACGAACTGGAGAACCTGCTGGCCCGGGTGCGCTCCCTGGCCGGTGTGTCGACCCGTACGACCGTCGTCCTGTCGACCCCCTACGAGGCGCGGCCGCCGCGCATCTGAGCCCGGCTCCCGCCGCCCGGCGGGACGGGGAGACAAAAGGGACCCCGGCGGCCCCGCGGAGCACCCGGCGCGGGAGACTGTCCTCCATGAGCACGCCCTCCAGCACCCGCACCGTCCTCCTGAGGCGCGGCGAGGTCCACAGCCCCGCCGACCCCTTCGCCACCGCGATGGTGGTGGAAGCAGGACACGTCGCGTGGGTCGGTTCGGAAGGCGCGGCCGACGCCTTCGCGGACGGCGTCGACGAGGTCGTCGACCTCGACGGCGCCCTGGTCACCCCGGCGTTCACCGATGCGCACGTGCACACCACGTCGACCGGTCTCGCCCTCACCGGCCTCGACCTCACCGCCGCGCGCTCCCGCGCCGACGCCCTCACTCTCGTACGGCAGTTCGCCGCGGCCCGCCCCACCGACCGGGTCCTGCTCGGCCACGGCTGGGACGCGGCCCGCTGGCCCGACGACCGCCCGCCCTCGCGCGCCGAGCTCGACGAGGCCACCGGCGGCCGGCCCCTCTACCTCTCCCGCATCGACGTGCACTCCGCCGTCGTGAGCACCGCCCTGCTCGCTCTGGTCCCCGGGGTCGGCGACCGGCCCGGCTTCGCCCCGGACGGGCCCCTGACGCGCGACGCCCACCATGCCGTCCGCGCCGCCGCCCTCGGCGCGGTGGGCCCGCAGCAGCGCACCGAGGCCCAGCGCGCGGCCCTGCGCCACGCCGCGTCCCTCGGCATCGGCTCGCTCCACGAGTGCGGCGGCCCCGACATCTCCTCCGAGGACGACTTCACCGGCCTGCTCGACCTGGCCCGCTCCGAGCCGGGCCCGCGCGTCGCCGGGTACTGGGCCGACCGGGACATCGAGCGGGTCCGCGCCCTCGGCGCCCTCGGCGCGGCCGGGGACCTGTTCGTGGACGGCGCCCTCGGCTCGCACACGGCCTGCCTGCACGCGCCGTACGAGGACGCGCCCCACACCGGGACCGCCTACCTGTCGGCCGAGGACGTCGCCGCCCATGTCGCCGCCTGCACCGAAGCGGGCCTCCAGGCCGGTTTCCACGCCATCGGCGACGCCGCCGTGAGCGCGGTCGTCGAGGGCCTGCGCGCCGCCGCCGACAAGGTCGGCCTCGCGCGCGTGCGCGCCGCCCGGCACCGCGTCGAACACGCGGAGATGCTGACGCCCGAAACGGTCGCGGCCTTCGCCGAGTTCGCCCTCACCGCGTCCGTGCAGCCCGCCTTCGACGCGCTGTGGGGCGGCGAGGAAGGCATGTACGCCGACCGCCTCGGCGCCGAGCGGGCGCGCACGCTCAACCCGTACGCGGCCCTGCTGCGGGCCGGCGTCCCCCTCGCCTTCGGCTCCGACAGCCCGGTCACCCCGCTGGACCCCTGGGGCACCGTCCGCGCCGCCGCGTTCCACCGCACGCCCGGACACCGGGTCTCCGTGCGCGCCGCCTTCACCGCCCACACGCGCGGGGGCTGGCGTGCCGTCGGCCGCGACGACGCCGGCGTCCTCGTGCCCGGCGCCCCCGCGGACTACGCCGTCTGGCGCACCGACGAGCTGGTCGTGCAGGCCCCCGACGACCGTGTGGCCCGCTGGTCGACGGACCCGCGCTCCGGCACCCCCGGCCTGCCGGATCTCTCGCCCGGCGCCCAACTCCCCGTCTGCCTGCGGACGGTGGTCTTCGGACAGCCGGTCTTCGTACGGCCGGACGAGTGATGTACCGGGGCGGCGCGCAACCGATCCCGGCCCCGTTCCCTCCCGTACGACCTGCGAATCCTCGGCCCTGACCAGGCGTCTTCTCAAAGAGGTGCAGGTCAAACGGCTGTTGACAGACCGCCGCCGTCGGCGGGTAGGTTCGGCCGGGTCCACCACCTGTCGTACGACCGGCCGAACCAGGCAGTCGTAGAACGCAGACCGGCGCCCGCGCCACGGGGTGCCGGAACGTTCCGGCCGGTCGGCGAGGTGCGACCCGGGTGGGGCCCGGACGTTCAGTAGACAACGGCTTTCGGTCGACCCGCAGCCAGCGGGCCCCAGGTCGGCCCGAAGGACGTCCGGCCCCGATCCGCAGTGTCGGTGCGACGTGCGCCGCTCGCTAAGCTGTCCCCCTGTGTACTGAAGTTCTAAGGGGAAGCTGTGAGAGACGGCGGCGGGCGCGGGTTCGGCCCTCTGGGTACGGCCTTGGTGATCATTCCGACCTATGACGAGGCGGAGAACATCACGTCCATCGTCGGCCGCGTCCGGGCCGCGGTGCCCGCGGCCCACGTGCTGGTCGCCGACGACAACAGCCCCGACGGCACCGGCAAGCTCGCCGACGAGCTGGCCGCGGCCGACGACCAGGTCCATGTGCTGCACCGGACCGGCAAGGAAGGCCTCGGGGCCGCCTACCTCGCCGGCTTCGCCTGGGGCCTGGAGCGGGGGTACGGGGTCCTCGTCGAGATGGACGCCGACGGCTCCCACCAGCCCGAGGAGCTGCCCCGGCTGCTCACCGCGCTCCAGGGCGCGGACCTCGTCCTCGGCTCGCGCTGGGTGCCGGGCGGGCGCGTGGTGAACTGGCCCCGATCCCGCCAGCTCCTCTCCCGCGGCGGCTCCACGTACTCACGCCTCCTGCTGGACGTCCCGATCCGCGACGTCACCGGCGGCTTCCGCGCGTTCCGCCGCGAGACCCTCGAAGGCCTCGGCCTGGACGAGGTCGCCTCGCAGGGGTACTGCTTCCAGGTCGACCTGGCGCGCCGGGCCGTGAAGGCCGGCTACCGCGTGGTCGAGGTCCCCATCACCTTCGTCGAGCGCGAGCTGGGCGATTCCAAGATGAGCAAGGACATCGTCGTGGAGGCCCTGTGGCGGGTCACCACGTGGGGCGTGGGGGAGCGCGTGGGCAAGATCCTCGGCCGGCCCCGCGAAGACCCCGCCCGGCCGCCCGTGAGGCCCTCCTGATCCCCTGCTTACGCCACGTGGACGTGTCCCCAGGCACACTGGGGACATGACCACTGGCACACCGCCCCGCAATCAGCCCGCCGGGGCCCGGCGCTCCCGGGTCCGCACGTTCCTCCCGCTCGCCCTCGCGGCGTGGGTGGTGCTGGAGATCTGGTTGCTCACGGTGGTGGCGGGCGCCGTCGGCGGCTTCACCCTGTGCCTGCTCCTGGTGGCGGCCTTCGTGCTCGGTGCCGTCGTGATCAAGGCGGCCGGGCGCCGCGCCTTCCAGAACCTCAGCGAGACGCTCCAGCGCGGTCAGCCGGGCGCCGTGGAGCAGGGCGAGCAGCGCCCCCAGGGCAACGGGCTGCTGATGCTGGCCGGCCTGCTCCTGATGATCCCCGGGTTCGTCTCGGACGCCTTCGGCCTGCTGCTGCTCGTCCCGCCGGTCCGCGCGGCGCTGAGCCGGTCCACCGAGCGGGCCGTCCAGCGCCGGATGAGCGCGGCGACCCAGGGCGCGTTCGGTACCGCGTTCCAGCAGGCCCGGCGGGACCGCCCGGGCGGCAGCACCGTCATCCAGGGCGAGGTCGTCAGGGAGGACGAGCGCCCGGCCGGCCGCCATGACGGCACGGACCCGCGCCCGCCGATCATGCCGTCGTAGGCCCGCCGCGGTGCACAGGTCATCGGCACTCGGCACAGCAAGAGGTGCAGGGGCCATCGGCACCCGCGGTGCACAGCAAGAACGGCCGGGGCCGGACACACGGTGGTGTGTCCGGCCCCGGCCGTCTCACGTAATGCCGAGTCCGTCGGTCAGGCCGACTTGCGGCTGTCCCTCGGGTGGACCGCGATGTTCATCGCGCCCGAACGCAGGACCGCCAGGCGCTCCTCGAGGACCTCTTCGAGCTCCTCGCGGGTGCGCCGCTCCATCAGCATGTCCCAATGCGTACGGGCCGGCTTGGCCTTCTTCTCCTCAGGGCCGTCACCGTCCACGAGGAGTGCCTGGGCCCCGCAGACCTTGCACTCCCACTCCGGCGGAATCTCGGCCTCCACCGAGAAGGGCATCTCGAAGCGATGTCCCTTCTCGCATGCGTACTCCACGGCCTGGCGCGGAGCCAGGTCGATACCGCGGTCCGTCTCGTAGCTCGTCACCACGAGGCGTGTACCGCGAAGAGCTCGCTCACTCATGAATCGTGCCTCCCGGGCTTGTCGCCCACAGGACAGGTGTCGCTGTCGTCGTCATCCGGTCAACGTCCGGTCGGCGGTAAAGATTCCCGTTCCGGGACATGCGTCGCCGTCGTAGCCGCCCCTTGTTGTACCCACCGACGCCCGGTTTGTCACATCTGACACCAGATGTCACCTAGCGTCTCGCATTCTTGACGTGCAGTAACGGTACGCCCGGCAGGCCAACCGCGTACACTACCGGCCTTTGCCCTCAGGTGCTAAATCCGGGCCGGTACGGGATTCCCCGCGTCGCGCACCGCCTGCCGCACCGGAACCCGGGCGAGCAGGACGAAACCGAGTACGAAGAAGACCACCAGGGACACGATCGCGTCCCGGTAGCTCCCGGTCAGCTGGTAGGCGAGCCCGAACACCAGGGGCCCCAGCCAGCTCATGCCCCGGTCGCTCATCTCGTACGCGGAGAAGTACTCCGCCTCCTTCCCGGCCGGTACCAGATGCGAGAACAGTGACCTTGACAGGGCCTGAGTACCCCCGAGAACGAGGCCGATACCCACCGCCAGGGTGAAGAACCACGGTGCCGACCCCTTCGGCAGGAAGTACCCCGCCCCGATCGTCACGGTCCACGCCACGAGAGAGCCGAGGATCGTGCGCCGGGAGCCGAAGGCGCGGGCCAGCCGGCCCATCGCCAGCGCCCCGGCCACCGCGAGGACCTGCACGAGCAGCACCGCCACGATGAGGGTCGACTGCCCCAGGCCCAGTTCCTCGGAGCCGTACACCGAGGCCTGCGAGATCACCGTCTGGACCCCGTCGTTGTAGACGAGATAGGCGAGCAGGAAGGAGAGCGTCAGCGGGTAGCGGCGCATGCCCTTCATGGTGGCCACGAACTGGCGAAGCCCCGGCGCCGTCGCGCCGGGCGCGCGCGTCGGCCGCCGGTCGCGCAGACGGCGTAGGGGCACCAGGGTGAACGCGCCCCACCACACCCCCGCCGAGGCCAGACACAGCCGCACCGCCGTCGACTCCGAGACACCGAAGGTGTCGTGGGACGTGTACAGCCACAGGTTCGCCATGAGGACGAGGGCGCCCGCCGCGTAGCCGAAGGCCCATCCCCGTGAGGAGACGGCGTCGCGCTCCTCCGGGGGCGCGATCTGCGGCAAGTAGGAGTTGTAGAGCACCATCGAGACGGCCAGCGCTGCATTGGCGACCACCAGGAGAGCGCCCCCGAGCAGATAACGCTCGCCGTCCAGGAAGAACATGCCCGCCGTCGCCGCCGCGCCTATGTAGGCGGCCGTCGCGAGCAGCGGCTTCTTGCGGCCGGTGCGGTCGGCCGCGGCGCCCGCGAGCGGCATCACGACGATCGCCACGATCACTGAGAGGGAGACCGTGTAGGCGAAGAAGGAGCCCGCGCGGACGGGAACGCCGAGCGGGTGCACGAAGCCGTCCTCGTCGGCCGCCGCCTTCGCGACCGAGGTCAGGTACGGGCCGAGGAACACCGTCAGGACGCTCGTCGAGTAGACCGAACAGGCCCAGTCGTAGAAGTACCAGCCGCGCTGCTCGCGCCGGCGCTCGGCGCGGGCGGTCGCCTCCGGCGCCACCCCGCCCACGGTGTCGGTCCCCACCCGTGTCCCCTTGTGTTTCCTTGTGTTCCCCGTGCCCCGGCACTGCGCGGCCGCTCTCAGGCCCAGGCGCCCCGGTCCACGAGGACCTCGCGCAGCGTCTCGATGTGATCGGAAACTATGCCATCGACGCCGAGGTCGAGCAGCCGCCGCATCTCGGCCTCGTCGTTGACCGTCCAGACGTGGACCTGCGTCCCGCGCGCGTGGGCCGCCCGCACGAAGCGGCGGTCGACGACCCGGATCCCGTACTGCGCCACCGGCACCTGGACGCAGACGGCGGAGCGGCGCAGCGCGGCCGGCACCCCGTACGAGCGCAGGCGCAGGCCGACCACCCCGGCGGTGCCGTACGACGTGGCGAGGCGCGGGCCCGCGAGCGCCTGGGCGCGGGCGACGCGCGGCTCCGAGAACGAGCCGACGCAGACGCGGTCCCACGCGCGCGTGCGGCCCAACAGGTCCAGCAGGGGGAGCAGCGCGGGCTCCGCCTTCACGTCGACGTTCCAGCGCACGTCGGGGAAGGTCTCCAGCAGTTCTTCGAAGAGCGGCACCGGTTCGCTGCCCGCCACGCGCGCGTGGTGTACCTCGTCCCAGGGAAGGTCGGCGATCGCTCCGCTGCCGTCCGTGACCCGGTCGAGCGTCGCGTCGTGGAAGGCGACGAGGCGCCCGTCGGCGGTGCAGTGCACGTCGGTCTCGATGTAGCGGTAGCCGAGGCCGACGGCGCGGCGGAAGGCGGCGACGGTGTTCTCCAGGCCGTCGGCAGCCCCGCCGCGGTGGGCGAGGGCGAGCGGCCCGGCGTGGTCGAGGTAGGGATGGCGTACGGGGTCGGTCACGGTCGCAGTATGGCCCGCCCCGGCGCGGGGCCCGCCACCGCGGCAGGAGCCGCGGCCGGCGCGGGGACGGCGAAGACCCGCAGGAAGAACTGGGCCAGCGGGCCGATGGCCAGGGCGTACACCACCGTGCCCACCCCGATGGTGCCGCCCAGCAGGAAGCCGGTGACGACCACCACGACCTCGACGACCGTGCGCATGAGACGGATCGAGCGGCCGGTGCGCCGGTGCAGGCCGGTCATGAGGCCGTCGCGCGGTCCGGGGCCGAACCGGGCCGCTATGTAGAGACCGGTCGCGACTCCGTTGAGCACGATCCCGGCGGCCAGCAGCGGAACGCGCACTCCGTAGGTGTGCACGGGCGGCACGAGGGCGAGCGTGGCATCCATGGCGAGGCCGACGACGAAGACGTTCGAGACCGTCCCGAGCCCCGGGCGCTGCCGCAGCGGGATCCACAGCAGCAGCACGATCGCGCCCACGATGATCGACACGACGCCGATGGAGATGCCCGTCAGCTCGGCGAGGCCCTGATGCAGGACGCCCCACGGCTCCAGGCCGAGCCCGGCCGCCACGAGGAGCCCCGAACTGACCCCGAACAGGGCGAGTCCTCCGTACAGCTGGAGGAGCCGCCGCACGAGGCGGCCGCCGGACGGGGTGGGCGTCGACGCGGACAAGGATTCCCCCAGTGGTGATGGTGGCCTGACACATGACACTGTGTGGCTCCGGTATCGACGCCAACCATGGCCAATTCCGGAAAGGTGGACTGGTTCGCATGGCTCAGTGGACTTCGGCGATGGGTTCGACGCAGCTCGCCCGGCTGCTCACCTCCCAGCAGTCACGTCCCGTGGGGTCGGCGGGCCGCCGTCCGCCCGCCTACCGCGCCCTCGCCGACGGTATCCGGCTGCTCGTCCTGGAGGGCCGCGTCCCGGTCGCCGCCCGGCTGCCCGCCGAACGCGAACTGGCGCAGGCCCTCTCGGTGAGCCGCACCACGGTCGCCGCCGCCTACGAGGCCCTGCGCGGCGAGGGGTTCCTGGAGTCCCGCAGGGGTGCGGGCAGCTGGACCGCCGTGCCCGCGGGCAACCCGCTTCCGGCCCGCGGCCTCGAACCGCTGCCGCCCGAGGCCCTCGGCTCGATGATCGACCTCGGCACGGCGGCCCTGCCCGCCCCCGAACCCTGGCTGACCCGCGCCGTCCAGGGCGCCCTGGAGGAACTCGCTCCCTACGCCCACACGCACGGCGACTATCCGGCGGGCCTGCCCGCGCTGCGCGCGATGATCGCCGAGCGCTACACCGCCCACGGGATCGCGACCATGCCCGAACAGATCATGGTCACCACCGGCGCGATGGGCGCCATCGACGCGATCTGCCACCTCTTCGCGGGCCGCGGCGAACGGGTCGCCGTCGAGTCGCCCAGCTACGCCAACATCCTCCAGCTCATGCGCGAGGCCGGGCTGCGGCTCGTCCCCGTCGCCATGGCCGACGCCCTGACCGGCTGGGACCTCGACCGGTGGCGGCAGGTCCTGCGCGAGGCCGCGCCCCGGCTCGCCTATGTCGTCGCCGACTTCCACAACCCGACCGGGGCCCTCGCCGACGAGGGGCAGCGCCGCGCCCTGGTCGACGCCGCCCGGTCGGCCGGCACGGTCCTCGTCGTCGACGAGACCATGACCGAGCTGCACTTCGACCCGGACCACGCGATGCCGCGCCGGGTCTGCGCCTTCGACCCCGGCGGCTCGACCGTGATCACCGTCGGCTCGGCGAGCAAGGCGTTCTGGGCGGGCATGCGGATCGGCTGGGTGCGGGCCGCCCCGGACGTGATCCGCAGCCTGGTCGCCGCGCGCGCCTACGCGGATCTGGGCACGCCGGTGCTGGAACAGCTGGCGGTCAACTGGCTGCTGAGCACCGGGGGCTGGGAGGAGGCGGTGCAGCTCCGCCGCGACCAGGCCCGGGAGAACCGGGACGCGCTCGTCGCGGCGGTCCGGCGGGAGCTGCCCTCCTGGGAGTTCGACGTGCCCGACGGCGGGCTCACCTTGTGGGTGAAGGCGGGCGGTCTGTCGGGCTCACGGCTCGCGGAGGTCGGCGAGCGGGTGGGGGTTCGGGTGCCGTCCGGGCCGCGGTTCGGAGTCGACGGTGCCTTCGAGGGCTATGTGCGGTTGCCGTTCACGGTGGGCGGCGCCGTCGCCCACGAGGCGGCCACGCGCCTTGCGGCGGCGGTCCGGCTGGTCAGCGAGGGCCGCGTCACCGGCGGCGACGTCCCTCGCACCCTGATCGCCTGACGCCCCTGACCCGGCCGTCACCACGGCTACCGCTCGGCGAGCGCCTCGACGCCGGTCGGAACGGTCTCCGGGGTGTGGACGGCGTCCGCGGGGACGGTTTCCGGTACGAGGGGCTCCTGCGGGGGCGCGGCGGGTTCGGCCGGGGGCGCCTGGGGGATGTGCGGGTCCGGCGGGGCCGTTTGCGGGGTGGGGTTTTTGGCCGGGGCCGGGGCCGGGGCCGCGGTGGTGGTCGGTGTGGCGGCCTGTGGCGTGGCGGCCTCGGCCGTGGCGGCGTCCGGCGTGGCGGCCTGCGGCGTGGCGGTCTCGGGCGTGGCGGCCTGCGGCGTGGCGACCTCCGGCGTGACGTCCTCGGGCGGGGTCGTCCCCCGGGTCGGTGACCCCGGCGGGATCGCCTCAGGGGCGCCGTCCGACGCGGCGGCCGGCCCTGCTTCGGCCGGAGCGTTCGGGGCGTCCCCGGCCGGCTCAGGCGCGGCGGGAGTGCGCTGTGCGTCCCCGGTCGATGCGTGCGCGGCGGGGGCGCTCTGTGTGTCACCGCTCGGCTCCTGCGCGGCCGGGGTCGCCGCGCGCGACCGAGCCGGTGTCGTAGCGGGCGGCGTCGTGGCGGCCGGTGCCGTGGCGGCCGGCGTCGTGGGGGCCGGTGCCGTAGCGGGCGGTGTTGTGGGGGCCGGTGTCGTCCGGTCCGGGAGCAGGGCGATGACCGCCTGCCGGTGCGCCTCGCTCGTCGCGTCGTCGTACGGGTCCGGGGTGGCCGGCACCTGGAGGCGGTGGACGTCCCCGGTGCCGAGGCGGGCGTAGCCGCGGCCCGGCGGGACGTCGGTGGTGGGGGTCGTGCGGGGCAGGGCGCCCAGGACGTCCCGCAGCTCCGCGGGCGTGGCCGGACCGAGCACCACGCGCGCGCGGGTGTGCTGGCCGACCGACTCGTCGAGCGCGGCAAGCGCGTCGAACTGCTCCGCGACGGCGACCGTCACGCCCGCCGCGCGCCCGTGCCGCAGCGGGACCTGGAGCAGGGTCTGCGGGTCGGTGCGGCCGTCCGCCGCCGCGAGGTGGCCGAGGGCGGTGGGCCGGTCGAGCAGGAGCCACAGCGGCCGCTTGATGTCGTCCGGGGCGGGGTGCCCGGCCTGCCGGGCCCGGTTCGCGGCGATCAGCCGCCGCTCCGTCTCGTGCGCGGCCCACTCCAGGCTGGCGAGGGCGCCGCCGAGGCCGGACTCGACGCTGAGGACACCGGCCCGCCCGACGAGGCACGCGTAGTCACCGGTGCCGCTGCCCTCGATGACGAGGACGTCGCCGTGCTGGAGGGCCTGGAGCGCGATCGAGCGCAGCAGGGAGCTGGTGCCGCTGCCGGGCTGGCCGACGATCAGCAGATGGGGCTCGGTGGAGCGGATACCGGTGCGCCAGACGACGGGCGGCACGTCGCGCTGCTCCTCGCCGTCCATGACGGGCAGGGTGCGCTGCACACCGGTCTCGTCGGTGAAGCCGAGGACGGTCTCGCCGGGGGACGTGACGAACCGCTGGGCCGCGATGTCGGTGGGCAGCGGATCGAGGACCGTCACCGTCAGGTGGTTGGCCTCCTCGTCCCACCCGAAGTGGTACTCGCGGCCGCGCCCCAGCTTGGCGTCGAGCAACTGCTCGATGCGGGCCCGGGACTCGGCCTCACCGTCGGTGAAGTAGGCGGGATAGCGGATGGAGAGCCGCCCGAAGCGGCCGTCGCCGTCGAAGTCGTAGGCCTCGAAGGCCTTCTCCCACTCCCCGCCGTGGGCGTACAGGGGGCTGGGATCCTCCGGGACGGAGAAGTACGGGACGAGCGCTTCGTAGAGCGAGGACAGCCGCTGGACCTGCGACTCGTCGGGACCGCTCGGTTCCTCCTGCTTGGGGTCGCGCCCCTTCCACGCGGCCGCCGCCATCAGCGTGACGAAGGCCAGCAGCGGCCCGTACGGGAGGAACACCATGACCAGGACCACCGCGCCGACCAGGAAGAGCAGCGGTCCGCGCCGGTCCTTGGGCGTCTCGACCCACCTGCGCCGCCCGGCGGCCACCAGGCGGCGCAGTCCTCGGGTGATCGTGATGAGCGGATGAAGGACGTCGGTGGCGCTGTCGGCGGCCGTCCGTGCCATTTCCCGGCTTCGGGCGATCGAGGCGCTGCCGTTGCTCAGAATGCGGGGGAGGGGGCGCCTGGCCACGTCGGTCTCCTGGGGTGGGTGCGGGTGGGTGGACCGTCAGAACTTGATCCCGCCGAGCAGGCTGGCCAGGCTCGCGCCGCCCGCCTTGATGCTCGGGGCGATGGCCGTACCCGCCAGGTAGAAGCCGAGAAGGGCGCAGACCAGTGCGTGCGAGGCCTTGAGGCCGTCCTTGCGGAAGAACAAGAAGACGATGATGCCGAGCAGCACGACGCCCGAGATGGACAGGATCATGAGGTTCTCCTGGTTGATGCGGGGACAGTCACCATGAGTTCTTCCAGGCTCACAGCATGTATCCATACGACAAAAGGTGCAAATGGGTGGCATTTTGTGGTTTTCACCCATTCGGCAGGCGGCTGGTGAGCCGCGCCGCCGCGACCCCTCGCCGGGGCGCCGGTCCGCAACTGGTGGTGATCTTTGCCACGCCGGGGTCCGCTCATGTACTCCGGTGGGCAGTACTCTGTCGATTCACTCGTACGGCCGCACGGTCGTACCTGCACGTATGTGAAAGGCGGTCCGGCCGATGAGCGAAGCCCCCGACCCGGAGGTCGTGGAGCTGGCCACCAAGATCTTCGACCTGGCCCGCAGGGGCGAGACCGAGGCGCTCGTGGGCTATGTGGACGCGGGTGTTCCGGCCAACCTCACCAATGACCGCGGCGACACGCTCGTCATGCTGGCCGCCTACCACGGCCACGCGGAGGCGGTCCGCGCGCTGCTCGCGCGCGGGGCCGACGCCAACCGCGCCAACGACAAGGGTCAGACCCCGCTCGCGGGCGCGGTCTTCAAGGGCGAGGAAGGCGTGATCCGGGCGCTCCTCGACGGGCACGCCGACCCCGCGGCGGGCACGCCGTCGGCCGTCGACACGGCCCGCATGTTCGGCCGGACGGAGCTCGTCGAGCTCTTCGGTGCTTCCTGACGCACCGGCTCTGACCAGGCAGTACGGGGGTGCCGGAAATGTGGTCGCGGCGGGCAGAACCGCTGGGTCATGATGACGGCGTGATTTACGGACGCGACGGTGGGGCAGGTGGTGCCCACGTGCCGCGCGGTCCGTGAACGGCCCGCACCGGGCCTTGGACGAGAGGCAGAGAGATGGTCTACAGCAAGCAGAAGACGGCGGGCGCTCCGACGTGTTGTCGCGTGGCCAGGTAGTTGCAGGTTCCCGGTTGCGTCGACGCTTGATGTGAGGCTGTTTCCCATGTTCGAACCGGTCATAGCGCCCAGCGGTACGCTGCTCGGCCTGCTGCAGCGGGGCCGCGGTGACGGCACCCTGCACGCGCTGACGGCACCGCGGGACGAGGCGCTCGCGGCTCTCGACCAATGTGTGCTGAGCGACCCCCGCCACGACTGGCAGGTGGAGAACCGCTCGCTCTACTACGCCCGTCTCTACCTGGACCTCCACGGGGGCCTGGCAGAGATCGAGCGCCACCTTTTCCACCCCGACGGCACCGTGGACCTCGTCGACACCGACGAGTCCCGGACCGGGCTCGCGCTCTCCGTCCTCGGGCACCTCGCCTCGTACGGCCGGCGGGACGCCCTCGAACTGCTGCGCAGGTACGCGGCCTTCGGCGGGAACTGGGCCTGGGCCCTGGACGAGCTGGCCCTGCGCGACGACGACGCGGGACTGCGCGCCCTCGCCGAGCCGGTCCTGGCCCGCTTCTCCGCGCAGGACGAGGCCGAGCTGGCCGCCGCCGTCCGCGACGCCTTCGAGCCGCGGCCCTGGCGGCTGTGGGCCGAGGATCCGCGCCCGCACATCGGGGCACGCGTGCGTGCCGCCCAGGAAGCAGGCTCCTTCGACCGCTGGCAGCGGCAGCTGACTCCCGCGGGCCCCCGCCCCGAGTGGAGCGTCCAGGCCGTCTTCGACTGGGCCCAGGAAGGCTTCGAGCGGGGCGCCGCGCGGTACGTGCCCGCCGCGCGCTGCCTGAGCGCGGTCGCCGGACCCGAGGACCGCGCGCGGATCGTGCGGGCCGCCCGGGACGGCTCGGACGGCGCCCGCTGCACCGCGCTGCGCTATCTCGCCGACGCCCACGACCCCGAGGTCCTCGACCTCGTCGAGGCCGCCGTCGCCTCTCCCGCGCGCGTGGTGGTGGACGCGGCGCTCGACTCCTTCGAGCGGATGCGCAGTCTCGCCGCCGTGGACCGGGCCCGCCGCTGGGCCCGCCGCCCGGACGCGCTCGGCGCCGCCGCGGGCCGCGTCCTCGCCTGCCGGGGCGCCGCCGCGGACAGCGAGCTCGTGCTCTGGGCCCTGCGCGAGGCCGTGCGCGGTGACGGCCCCGACGCCCCCACCCTGTGGCCGCTCGTCGACGGAGCGGGACGGCTCGGCATCGCCTGCGCCGCCCCCGTGCTTCGCCACGTCTACCGCGAGACGGCCTCCTCCCATCTGCGCGGGCGCGCCGCCCGCGCCCTCGCCGCCACCGACCCCTCCTTCGCCGCGGGCTTCGCCGTCGAGTGCCTGTGGGACTGCGAGGAGTCCACCCGCGAGGTCGCCGCACGGCACGCCGAGACCGGCGACAGCCGCGTCGTCGACCAACTGCGCCGCCTCGCCGCCGACCCCGCGGAGGAGGCCGAGGTACAGACCGCGGTCCGCGCCCGGATCGGCCCGGACGCGCCGGCCCGGTGACCGGCTGATGGACGGGAGGCGGCCGTCCGGCCGCCTCCCGCCGCCTGCCGTTCGCCCAGGTCGCCCGCTGTTCGCCCGGCGGCACAACGCTCACGGGACGTTCCTCGCCAGGAAAGATCCACGTTGACGTGGGCACGTCCGGTGCGGCGACAACACGGATATGCGTGTCGTCATCGTGAGCGAGTCCTTCCCTCCCGACATCAACGGCGTGGCCCACTGCGCCCTGCAGACCGCGCGGCACCTCGCCGCCCGCGGCCACGAACCCCTCGTCGTCGCCCCGGCCACCGCCGACGGACCCGAGGCGGACGCGGGCGCCCCCTGCCCCGTGATCCGGGTGCCCTCGCTGCCGCTGCCCGGCTACCCGCAGGTCCGGGTCGCCCTGCCCAGCCGCCGCGTCGCCCAGGCCGTGGCCGCGCACCGGGCCCACGTCGTCCACCTGGCCAGCCCGTTCGTCCTCGGTGCCCGCGGCATGGCGGCCGCGGCCCGCCAGGGTGTCCCGGCCGTCGCCGTCTACCAGACCGACCTGGCCGGTTACGCCCGTACGTACATGGGCGCGGGGGAGGCCGCCGCCTGGCGCCGCATCCGCGCGGTGCACGCCGCCGCCGACCGGACCCTCGCCCCGTCCAGCGCCGCCCGGCACGACCTGGAGGCGCACGGGGTGCCCCGGGTGCGGCTGTGGCCGCGCGGCGTGGACGGCCACCGGTTCCGGCCCGAGCGGCGCGATCCGTCACTGCGCGCGGAGCTGGCACCCGGCGGGGAGCTGCTCGTCGGCTACGTGGGACGGCTCGCCCCGGAGAAGCGGGTCGAGCTGCTGTCTCGCGCGTGCGGCCTGCCCGGCGCGCGGATCGTCGTCGTGGGGGACGGGCCGAGCCGCGCCTCGCTGGAAGGCGCCCTGCCCGGCGCCGTCTTCCTCGGGCGGCGCACCGGCGACGACCTCGCCCGGATCTTCGCCTCCCTGGACGTCTTCGTGCACACGGGCCCGTTCGAGACGTTCTGCCAGACCGTGCAGGAGGCCATGGCCAGCGGGGTGCCGGTGGTCGCGCCGGCCGTCGGGGGGCCGCTCGACCTCGTCGACCACGGCAGGACCGGACTGCTGGTGCCACCGCTGGACGCGGACGCCGTTCGCGACGCCGTGTGGTCGCTGGCCGCCGACCCGGCCCTGCGCGCCGCCTACGGAGCAGCCGGCCGCGCCGCCGTCGCCGGACGGACCTGGGAGGCCGTCGGGGACCAGCTCGTCGAGCACTACGCCGACGTGCTGCGGGCCCGGACGGTGGTGGCGGCATGAGCGGGGGCCTGCGCATCGTCCGGCTCGCGAACTTCGTGGCGCCCTCCTCCGGCGGCCTGCGCACCGCCCTGCGCGAGCTGGGCGCCGGTTATCTGGCGGCCGGCCACGCACCCGTGCTGATCGTCCCGGGGCCCCGCTTCTCCGACGAGGAAGGCCCTCAGGGCCGCGTCCTGACCCTGCCCGGGGCGCCCCTGCCGGGCACCGGCGGATACCGCGTGCTGACCGAACGCCGCCGCGTGGCCCGGCTCCTGGAGGAGCTGCGCCCCGACCGCCTGGAGGTCTCCGACCGCACGACCCTGCGCTGGACCGGCGAGTGGGCGCGGCGGGCCCGGGTGCCCGCCGTCATGGTGTCGCACGAGACTGCGCACGGCGTCCTGCGGACCTGGGGCGTGCCCGACGGCGCCGCACGGCGCGCCGCCGACGTGCTCAACCTCCGCACCGCGCACGCCTACGCGCGCGTGGTGTGCACGACGGAGTGGGCCGAGCGCGAGTTCGTCCGCGTCGGCGCGCGCAACGTCGTCCGGGCGCCGCTCGGGGTCGACCTCGAACGCTGCCGCCCCCGGGCGGCCGACGCGGGCGTGCGGGAACGGCACGCGCGCGTGGGCGAGGTACTGCTCGTCATGTGCACGCGGCTGTCCGTGGAGAAACGGCCCGGCACGGGACTGGAGGCGGTGGCGGAGCTGCGCCGCCGCGGCGTGCCCGCACGGCTGGTCGTCGCCGGCGACGGGCCCCTGCGGACCCGGCTCGTCCAGCGGGCGCGGGCGCGCCGGCTGCCGGTCGACTTCCTCGGGCACGTCGGCGACCGGGACGCCCTCGCCGCACTACAGGCGGCGGCCGACGTGTGCCTGGCCCCCGGCCCCGCCGAGACCTTCGGGCTCGCCGCTCTGGAGGCCCTGGCCTGCGGGACGCCCGTCGTGGTCAGCGGGACCTCGGCGCTGCCGGAGGTCGTGGGGGCGGCGGGCGCCGTCGCGGCGGACAACGGCGCGGCCTTCGCCACCGCAGTCCAGGAGGTGCTGGGACGGGCGGTGTCGCGGCGCCAGGAGGCGGCACGCGCGCGGGCCGAGTGCTTCGGCTGGGACACCGCCGTGCGGGCCTTCCTGGCCGCCCATGAAGCGCCCGAGCCCGCGCACGACCGGGGTGCGGTGTGAAGCCCCTGCGGTTCGCCGCGCTCGGCGACTCCCTCACCCAGGGGATCGGTGACCCGGTCGACGGCGGGTGGCGCGGCTGGGCGGCGCTGCTCGCCGACGGGCTCACCCCGGACGGGACGCCGGTGGAGTTCCGCAACCTCGCCGTGAGCGGGGCACAGACGGCCGATGTGCGCCACCGCCAGCTCCCGGACGCGCTCGCCTGGGCACCCGACCTCGTGTCCGTCGTGGTCGGCGTCAACGACACCTTGCGGTGCACCTTCGACATCCGTGCCGTCGCCGCCCACCTCGACACCGTGTACGGGGCCTGCGCCGGGCGGGGCGCGGTCCTCCTCACGGCCTGCCTGCCCGACCCGGGCGCCATGCTGGGGCTGCCCGGAGCCCTGGCCCGGCCTCTCGCCCGCCGGCAGCGCGCGGTCAACTCCGTGGTGCACGCCCTGTCCGCGCGTCACGGCGCGGTCCACCTGCACGCCGCCGAGGGCGACTTGGTGACCGACCGCGCCATGTGGAGCGCGGACCGGCTCCACCCCGGGGAACGGGGACACCGTCTGTTCGCGGCCCGCTTCCATGCCGCGCTCGCCGCGGCCGGGCACGCCGGGGGCCCGGCGCCCGGCACCGAGCCGGAGCGGCCCGCGCCGACCCGCTCGGCCGGTCTGTGGTGGCTGGCCACCGCGGGCACCGGATGGGTGGCGAGGCGCTGTACCGATCTGCTGCCGCAGCTCTTGGCGCTCGCCGCCGACGAGGTGCGGCACGGACTGCGCGGCACCGGCGCCCGGCTCGACCTGAGCGCGTCGGCCGGGGTGGCGGCGGCCCTGTCCGCGCTGTCGGCGTCAGCGGAGGCCTCCCGGGCGGCCACCTGAAAGCAGCCCTCATACAGGTGGGTCACGGTCCGCGATCAGGTATGGCCACGGGTCGCGATCGTTGAACGATCCGGCGATACCCATGTTGTCTCGTTCCTTCATGTGCGCTTGAATGCGGCCGTGGCCACGGAAGAACTGCACGCACTCGCCGACGACCGCGCGCTCCTGGGGCGCACCAGCACCGCCGAACGCGTCGCGGACATCCTCAGGAGCCGGATCGCGGACGGATTCTTCCCGCCCGGGACCCGCCTGTCGGAGGACAGCATCGGCGGCGCCCTCGGCGTCTCGCGCAACACCCTCCGGGAGTCCTTCCGGCTGCTCACCCACGAGCGACTGCTCGAACACCGGCTCAACCGCGGTGTCTTCGTCCGAGTCCTGAGCATCGACGACGTCCAGGACATCTACCGCATCCGGCGCATGGTCGAGTGCGCCGTCGTCCGCTCCCTCGGCGACCCCCCGTACGCGCTCGACCGGGTCGCGGAGGCCGTCGCCGACGGGCAGCGCGCCGCCGGGGCCCGCGAGTGGAAGGGCGTCTCGACCGCCAACATCCACTTCCACCGCGAACTCGTCGCCCTCGCGCGCAGCGAACGCACCGACGAACTGATGCGCAGCGTCCTGGCCGAACTCCGGCTCGCCTTCCACGTCGTGGACGACCCGCGCCGCCTCCACGAGCCCTACCTCGCCCGCAACCTGCGGATCGTCGAGACGCTCCGGGACGGGCGCAGGGACGCCGCGGAGGCGCTGCTCGCCGACTACCTCGACGACTCCCGCGACGGGCTCGTCGAGGCGTACGGGCAGCGGGTCCCGGCAGGCGGGTGACCGCCCGGCGGCCCCGTCGCATCTGCGTCGTTTCGACCGGTGTCAGACCCAGCGCCTAGTCTGTGCTCCGTGACTTCGCCTGCCACCACGGAATCCGTTCCGCCCCAGCTCAGCGCGGGGCCGCGCCCCGCGCCGGGGCCGGCCGCCGACGAAGGGCTCGCGCGGCGCCTCCGCGCGCTCGCCTGCACCGCCCCGCTGCACGACCTCGACGTGCGCAAGGCCAACCTCGCGGGCGAGTACTCGACGTACGGCATGGCCGAGGTGGCGCTCAGCGCGATCGACCTCGTCACGCTGAACATGGACTTCGACACCGGCGCCGACCACGAGCAGATAGTGGCCCGTCTGGTGCCGCGCATCGCCGCGCAGGCGCCCCAGCGCCCCGCCGCGGAGCACGAGCGCGTCGCCCGCTGGGTCCTGGAGAACCTGATCAACGTCGGCACGGTGGACCGCGGCTTCCGCGCCGTGTACGGCACGTTCGCCACCGACGGCTCCTACGTGCGGCGCGACTACGACTTCAAGCTGATCGAGGAAGTCCCCGGTCACGGCGGCAGCGTCTACCTCCGCACGACCGACGAAGCGGTCAACGTCCTGGTCGGCGCTCTCGACACGGACGTCACCAGCGCGCAGATCGCCGCCGAGGTCAAGCTTGAGGTGCTCATCAGCCGCGGCCGCCTCGCGGACGCGCAACTCGCCGCCGAGCAGGCCAGGTACCGGACCGTGCAGTACTCGGAGACGCTGCGCAAGGCCCTGGACGCCACGCGGCGCAACGTGCGCGCCGTGGACTGGCTGCGTGCCGTCCCCGACATGATCGCCGAGGCGCTCGACCACGTAGCCGACCGCTACCGCCACGAGAACGCGATCCTCACGAACATCCGCAAGGCCAGGGACGAGTCCGAGGAACCCGAGCAGAAGCGGCGCGCCGCCGAACTGGTCGACATCGTCAAGGACTGCATCCGCCGCCATACGCAGTTGCAGTCCCGGCTGCTCGAAGCGGGCCCCCTGTTCCGCGCCGAGCAGGACCGGCAGGCCTTCGCCACGCCCTCCGCGCGCGCGGGCCTCGACCTGTACGGACAGCTCGTGGCGCCCCTGCTGCCGCTGCCGGTCGAGAGCGCCCGCAAGGTCACCGACGCCTTCTTCGCCCACGGCACCGGACTGCGCACCCCCGTCTCCGTACGCGTCGGCGACCTGGTCGACATACTGCTGACCCCGCCGCTGGAGCGGGAGCACCTGGGCGCCGAGATGCCCGAGCCGGACCTCGTCGCCACCCCCGACGACAGCCGCTTCAGCGAGGAGCAGCTGGCGAGCGCCAAGGAACTGCTCGACCTGCCCGCGGACGCGCCGCGCCGACTGTCGGGGCTGCTGGCAGAGGCCCGGCGGCGCGACAGCGAACTGCCCTACCTGGTCGCCCTGTTGGCGGTGCACGCGGCCAGCCCGCCGGTCGGTACCGCCTACCGCCAGGGCGAGGGCACGCTGCTGTTCGCCGTGGACGACGGCACCGAACTCGACGACCCGGAGTTCGGCGGCGCCGACCTCATCGTCGGCACGGCGCTCCTCGACGCCGCCGGGATGGCGGCGGGCCGCACGGAGGCCGCGTGACGCACGAGGGACGCACGACAGACGCGGCGGACCGCAGGGACGCCCCATGACACACCGAGAACCGACCGAGGAGCACCGCCCGTGACCGAGTACCCCGAAGAGCTCGCCGAACGGGGCGAGGCCGAGGCCACCGGGGCGGGCACCACCAGGGCACCGGCGCCGGTCACCCCCGCCGACGCGGCCGACGCGGCCCGGCTGGTCTCCTTCGGCCTGCAACCAAAGCTGGCACCCTCGCGCGACCAGGAGTACGCCGAACTGCTGCGCCGCTACCGCGAGGACCCGCCGTTCGCGCGGCTCGCCGACGCCGTCGCCACCGGTCTCGGCCTCGTCGTCCTGGAGGTCTCCCCGCGCGCGGGGATGGCCGTGACGGCCGCGGAGGACTCCGTCTTCGCCGTCCGCATGGGCGACTACGCCCGCCGCACGGCCGCCGACTCCACCGACCGGTTCCTGCACGGCCTCGCGCACCTCGCCGTCGCCGCGCTCGCCTTCCCGCGCCCGGAGGACCTCGCCGACGACGGCTACATCGGC
This sequence comes from Streptomyces sp. NPDC049813, assembly GCF_044465085.1. NCBI lineage: Bacteria > Bacillati > Actinomycetota > Actinomycetes > Kitasatosporales > Streptomycetaceae > Streptomyces > Streptomyces sp. NPDC049813. The sequence continues at coordinate 284,350 of NZ_JBITLI010000008.1, forward strand.
CGCGTCAGCGTCAACGGCGTGGACGGATTCGTCCGTCAGGCCTGCCGCAAGCTGGAGGAGCGCGCCGACGAGCAGGGCGAGAACACCGACCCGGCCACCGACGCCCCGGGCCTCGAAGCGGCCTGGCGGGTCTGGGCGCGGCGCAGCTCCACCGGCGCCACCAAGGACGCGCGCCGCCTCGCCGGTTCGACCACCGGCATCGTCGCCAAGGCCGTCACGTTCCTGACCGACTCCGGGTTCCTGCAGCGGACCGGCGACGACGGCGGCGGCACGTACCGCACCACCGCCCGCTACCAGTTGCAGGTCCGCGACATGGCCGGCACGGCCGCCATGGCCGAACTCCTGGAGCTCGGCGTGGTCGCGGTGACCGACGGCTCCGCGAGCCTGTTGCCGCCGATGGACGAGGACGCGGTGGAGCTCGCCGACGCGGGCCTGCCGTTCCACTCCTGACCGCCTGACCGCCTGACCGCCTGACCGCCTGCCCCCGCGCCAACCGCCTGACCGCCTGACCGCCTCGATCGGCCCCCTGACCGACAGCCGCACCGCGCACCGCCCGACCGCCACCGCACCGACCGCCTCACCGAACGTCCGTACCTACCACGAGAGTCCGCCATGTACGAGCTGTCCCGGGTTCGCCTCTACTCCATCGGGCCGGCCGGTGCGCGCTACGCCGACACCGTGCTCGACCTGCGGGGCGTCGGCGCGCCCGTGCCCGACCCCGCGCCCACCCAGGCGGAGTTCTTCGCGGACGAGCCGGTCGGGCCGCCGCGCCGCCCGGCGCCGGCCGGCGTGCTCTTCCTGGAGAACGGCGGCGGCAAGTCGGTCCTGCTCAAACTGATCTTCTCCGTGATGCTGCCCGGCCACCGCAACACCCTGGGCGGCGCCAGCTCCGGAGTGCTGCGCAAGTTCCTGCTCGCCGACGACTGCGGACACGTCGCCCTGGAATGGCAGCACACCCTCACCGGTGAGTGCGTCGTCGTCGGCAAGGCCAGCGAGTGGCGCGGGCGGCAGGTCTCCAACGACCCCCGCAAGTTCGCGGAGGCCTGGTACTCGTTCCGGCCGGGCCCCGGCCTCAGCCTGGACTCCCTGCCCGTCGCCGAGTCGACGGCCGTCCGCGCCACCCCCGAGGGCGCCTCGGGCGCACAAGGCCGCCGCCGCACCATGAAGGGCTTCCGGGACGCGCTGACCGAGGCCGGCAAGGCCTACCCCCACCTCGAAGTCCACTGGGAAGAGATCCACGACCGGTGGAACGAGCACCTCGGGGACCTCGGACTCGACCCCGAACTCTTCCGCTACCAGCGCGAGATGAACGCGGACGAGGGCGAGGCCGCCGGCCTCTTCGCGGTCAAGAAGGACTCCGACTTCACCGACCTGCTGCTGCGCGCCGTCACCGACACCCGCGACACCGACGGCCTCGCCGACCTGGTCGGCGGCTTCGGCAACAAGCTCGGCCGGCGGGCCGAGCTGATCGCCGAACGCGACTTCACCGCCGGCTCCGTCGACCTGCTCACCCGCATCGTCGACGCCGCCGACACCCGGGCCCGCGCGCGCGACATCCACGCAGGCGCCGAGCGCCGCACCCGCACGCTCGCCCGGCGCCTGACCGCCCGGGCCGGCGTCGAGCGAGCGCGCGCCGGTGACCTCGCCCAGCAGGTCACCGCCGCCGCGCACACCGTCACCGAAGCCGAGTCGGCGCGCGGGCGCAGCGCCCTCATCGCGGCCGAACTCGCCTACCGGCATGCCTCGTTGGCGCTGGCCGGCGCCGAGAAGGCCGCCGCCGCGCAGAAGCGCGAACTTGCCGACGCCCGCACCCTGCACTCCGCATGGCAGGCCGCCGAGGCCGTGCTGCGCCACCGTGCCGCCGCCGACCGCACCGCGCGCGTGGCCGCCGCCATCCGCGAGGCCGAGCGCGACGCGGCCCCCGCCCTCGCCGCCCGCTCCCGGGCCGCCGCCGAGCTGGTCCGGGCCCTGCACAGCGCGGCGGAGAAGGCCGAGAGCCACGCCAACGAGGAGGAGGAGCGTTCCGCCGTCCTCCAAGAGGCGGGCGAGACCGCGCACCGCGACGCGACCGTCGCCGCCACCGAGGCGCAGCGCGCCCGCAGCGAACTGGGCCACCTGCGCCAGCGGCTCACCGAGGTCGAGCAGGAGACCGCCGAGGCGGTCCGCGCCGGCTGGCTCGACGACAGCGCGCCCGACGCCGACCCGGCCCGCGCCGCCCTCGCCGCGAGCGACGCCGAGAAGACGACCGTCGCCGCCTGGGACACCGCCCGCGAGGCCGCCCACCGCGCCACCGAGCACGCCCGTGAGGCCGCCGCCGTACAGGCCCGCGCCGAGCTGACCGCGGCCCGCGCCGCCGACGCAGCGGCCGCCGCGGACCAGGCGCACCAGGCAGAGGAGCGGGCCGCCGCCGCCCTGGCGGGGGAGGAGCGGCTCGCCGAACTGCTGGGCGTGGACGGCCCGTCGGCCGCACCCGCCGCACCCGACGACGCCCCCCGCACCCCGCTGACCCCCGAGGACCTCGACCGGGCCGCCGACGACCTGGCCGGCCTGCTCGACGGCTCCGTCACCGCCGCCGAGCGGCAGCTGTTCGAGCTGCGCACCGCCGCCGCCGACGACTCCCGCATCCTCGGCGCCCTCGGCGACGGCGGGCTGCTGCCGCCAGGACCGGACGTGCTGGCCACGGTCGAGCACCTCGGCGAACAGGGCATCCCCGCCCTGCCGGGCTGGCGCTACCTCGCCCAGTCCGTCGACCCCGTCGACCACGCGCGCGTGCTGGCCGCCCGCCCCGAGCTGGTCGACGGCGTGATCATCACCGACCCGGCCTCGCACGCCCGGGCCCGGGAGGTACTCGCGGGCGCCGCCCTGCTGCCGCGGTCCACCGTCGCCGTCGGCACCGCCGCCGCGCTGCTCGCCCCCACCCCGGCCGAGGCCGCCCCGGACGAGGGTGTCTTCCTCGTCCCGCCGAACCCGGCCATGCACGACGAGCACGCCGCCGACGAGGAGCGCCACGCCCTGCGCGCCCGCGCCGCCCAGCGCGACGAGTCCATCCGTGCCCTCGCCGGCCGCCTCGCCAAGGACCGCGAGCTCGCCGCCCGGCTCACCTCCTGGCGGGCCGGCTGCCCGGCCGGCCGGCTCACCGAACTCGCCACCGAGGCCCGGCAGGCCCGCGCGTTCGCCGAGGAGACCGAGGCCGAGCTGGCCGAGGCCCGCACCGTCCGCGCCGAGGCCGACGAGTCCGCCACCGAGGCGCTCCGCGTCCGGGACGAGCGGCAGGAGGCCGCCCAGCGGGCCCGCCGCGCCGCCGATGCGCTCGCCGGCCTCGCCTACCGGCTGCGCGAGCGCGCCGCCTGGCAGGCCAAGGTGCGCGAACTCGCCGACGAGGCCGTCGCATCGGAGGCCCGCGCCCAGTCCTGCCTGGAGCACGCGCGCGCCGCCGACGAGGACCGCCGCTCCGCCCAGCGCTCCGCCGACGACACCCGCCGCACCGCCCGCGCGCTGCGCGCCGAGCGCGCCGAGATCGCCGGCGCCCCCGACGACGTACCCGAAGGGGAGACGCCCAAGGCGTCGCTGCCCGCCCTGCGCGAGGCCTACCGCGCCGCGTCCCAGCTGTACGAGAAGGTCGGCGTCGGCGCCGACCTGCGGGCCGAGCAGGCCCGCGCCGAGAGCGACGAATCGGCCGCCCTCACCGAACTGGGCCGGCTCACCAACAAGGTGCGCACCCGCGCCGCCACCCTGCTCGAATCGTCCGACGGCGCCGACGGGCCCTCCCGGCAGGCCGCCGCCGCCCGCGCCGAGGAGCTCGTCCAGCTCCTGGAGACCCGCGCCTCCACCGCCAGCGAGCAGCTCGGCAGGTTGCGCGGCGAGGCCGAGCGGCACGCGCCCGAGGACGGCACGGCCCACACCGAGCTGCCCGCGGACCTCGTCCCCGCCGACGCCGAGCAGGCGGGCGCCCTGTTGCGGACCGTCACCACCGAACTGGCCGCGCGGACCGAGGCGCTGAGCACCGCCCGCGCCGCCCACGGCGAACTCCTCGACGCCCACCGGACCGCCGAGGACGGCACCGGCGGCTTCGAGGAGACGGCCGCGCTCCTGCGCGACCTGCTGCGGGACCACGCCGACGACGAGCACGAGGAGCAGGAGCCCTACCCGGGCACCCTGGAGGAGGCCCGCACCGCCGCGGCCGAGACCCGCCGCTCACTGCGCGGCTGCGCCGCCGACCTGTCCGCCGCCGAGACCGCCGTCCGCGAGGCGAGCGACATCCTCGTCCGGCATGCGAACTCCACCCGCTACGAGCAGGTGCGCACGCCCGCCCGCCAGCAGATCCGCGAGCTGCCCGCCGCCGCGCTGCCGGAGCACGCGCAGCGCTGGGCGGACGCCTTCGCACCCCGGCTGCGCGTCCTCACCGACGAGCTGGCGCAGCTGGAGCGCAACCGCGACTCGATCGTGGACCGGCTGCGCGGCCTCGTCGAGTCCTCGCTTGCCACGCTCCGCTCCGCCCAGCGCCTGTCCCGCCTTCCCGAAGGGCTCGGCGAGTGGTCGGGCCAGGAGTTCCTGCGGATCCGCTTCGAGGAGCCCGACCAGGCCACCTTGACCGAGCGGCTCGGCGAGGTCATCGACGACGCGACCCGCGCGGCCGTGAAGAAGAACTCCGACCTGCGCCGCGACGGCATGTCCCTGCTGCTGCGCGGGGTCGCCGCCGCCCTGGAGCCCAAGGGCGTCGCCGTCGAGATCCTCAAGCCGGACGCGGTGCTGCGGGCCGAGCGGGTGCCGGTCGGGCAGATGGGCGACGTGTTCTCCGGCGGCCAGCTGCTCACCGCGGCCATCGCCCTGTACTGCACGATGGCCGCGCTGCGCTCGAACGACCGGGGCCGCGACAAGCACCGGCACGCCGGCACGCTCTTCCTCGACAACCCCATCGGCCGGGCCAACGCGACGTACCTGCTGGAGCTCCAGCGCGCCGTGTCCGACGCGCTCGGCGTCCAACTCCTCTACACGACCGGCCTGTTCGACACCACGGCGCTCGCCGAGTTCCCGCTGGTGATCCGGCTGCGCAACGACGCGGACCTGCGGGCGGGGCTGAAGTACATCAGCGTGGAGGAGCACCTGCGCCCGGGCCTGCCGCAGCAGGATCCCGACGGGGAGACGGTGCACGGCGAGATCACGGCGACCCGGATGTTCAAGCGACCGGCCGAGCCCGCGGAGACCGCCGAGCCCACGGTGCCCGCCGCCCGCACCGGGACGGCCGCACAGGACGCCTGACCGAAGGCGGGACGGGCGGGTCGGACGGGCGGGCCGCCGCGCCCGCCCCGCCCGGTCACTCACCGGCTCACGTATGCGTCAACTGCCCGGCCCCGCCGTGCCTGCGTATGCTCTCCGGCGCGCGCCGCGCCGACCGGCGGGCCCGGCGGCGCTCCTTGCGCAGCTGACGGGCGGTGCTGGCCGGAACGGAGACGACTCCGTGCCGCTGGTTCCACATCTGGCGCGTCACCCAGACGTCCAGCACGCCCCAGGTGGCCACCACCGTGCTGGCCACGCTGCTGAGCACCATCGGGAACGCCAGCCAGGAATCGGCGAGCGTGCACAGGAAAGCGACCATCGCCTGGATCAGCGTGATCGCACTGATGAGGACGGCGCGCACCGCCGCCTTGCGGACCGGATCGGGCATCCGGCGCCGCTTCGCCGGCTCCTCGACCCATAGCTGCCGCCGCTCCGTCATCTCACTCACCACGTCACTCCCCGCCGCTTCCAGGCCCTCGGCCCGATGCCCCCGCACCGGCCTGCACAGTGACTGCCCGGTTTGCTCCGCTTGATGTCACCTCTCGGTGCCGGCGCCGCGCTGCACGTACATCCTGAGAGGAAGACGGACGGCAGCGCGGAAAGATTCCCGAATTCGGACAACTGCCCTGATGCGGCGACCGGAACCCGAGAATTCCAGCCAACTGCCCTGCCCTGTCGGCTGATAGTGAGTGCTTCCCACCGGAAGAATTCCGGGAGGCAATCTCCCGTAATGCCCGGACAACTCAGGACGCGTGCTGCCCAGTGGATACGAACAGCATCCGGACAGGCCTTCGAGTTGGGCGTGTCTCAGTAGTAGGCTCGCGCCGTTTGTTGCCGCACATGTGTGCCCCCTGACCACACGGGGCCGATCTGGGGGAGGCCATGCGCTTTCGCGGGAAGTCCATCCGCCGGAAGATCGTGGCGTTGTTGCTGGTGCCGCTCCTGTCGCTGACGGCGATCTGGGCCTTCGCCTCGGTGATCACCGGGCGCGACGCCATGCAGCTGCTCTCCGCGGGCAAGGCCGCCGACGCGATCGGCTACCCACTGGTCGACGCGGCCCGCGCCCTCCAGGCGGAACGCCGCCAGACCCTGGTCTACCTCGCCGACCCCCGCGCCTCACAGGCCCAGTCGGACCTGCGCACCCGGCGCTCCGCCGCCGACGAGCAGATGTCCCGCATCAGGGAGCGGGCCGCCGGCACCGACCTGCGCGGCGACCTGAACGGCGACGCGCGCGGCGCCCTGGACGCAGCCGTCGAAGGCTTCGAGGGCATCGAATCGCTGCGCAGGAACGTCGACGAAGGCACCGTCACCCGGGCCCAGGCCTTGGACTTCTACGACCGCCTGATCGCGCCGACGGACGACTTCCTCCTCGGCCTCACCGCCCTGGACGACTCCGAGGTGGAGCGTCAGGGCCGCGCCGTCGCCGGGATCATCGAGGCCCGCGAACTGCTGTCGCGGGAAGACGCCCTGGTCGCCTCCGGCCTCGTCGCCGGCCGGCTCGGCCAGGACGAGCTGCGGCAGATCTCCGACCTGGCCGCCCAGCGCACCCTGCTGTACGACACGAACCTCGCGATGCTGCCCGCCGCCGAGCGCGCCCGCTTCCAGCGGTACTGGAGCGGGCCCGACACCAACCCGCTGCGCACCGCGGAGAAGGCCGTCGTCAGCGGCGCGCCCGGCGCGCCCGAGGGCGTCACCGCGGCCGGCTGGGACCGGGCCGCGGAACAGGTCCTCGGCGAACTCGCCGACCGGAACACCGCGGCCGCCCACCGCTACCAGGACCGGGCCCGCCCGATCGCCCTCAAGGTGTTCCTGCTGGCCGGCGTCGCCGGGGTGCTCGGCCTTCTCGCCCTGCTCGTCTCCCTTTTCCTGTCGGTCCGCGTCGGCCGCGGTCTCGTCCGCGACCTGCGCCGGCTGCGCCTGGAGGCCCACGAGGCCTCCGGCGTCCGCCTGCCCGGCGTGATGCGCCGCCTCGCCGCGGGCGAAGTGGTCGACGTGGAGACCGAGGCCCCGCGCCTGGAGTACGACAAGGACGAGATCGGCCAGGTCGGCCAGGCCCTCAACACCTTGCAGCGCTCGGCCGTCGAAGCCGCCGTCAAACAGGCCGAGCTGCGCCGCGGCGTCTCCGAGGTCTTCGTCAACCTCGCCCGGCGCAGTCAGGTCCTCCTGCACAAGCAGCTGACCCTGCTCGACGCCATGGAGCGCAGGACCGACGACACCGACGAACTCGCCGACCTGTTCCGCCTCGACCACCTCACCACCCGCATGCGCCGCCACGCCGAGGGTCTGGTGATCCTCTCCGGCTCCGCCCCCTCCCGGCAGTGGCGCAAGCCCGTGCAGCTCATGGACATCGTGCGGGCCTCCGTGGCCGAGGTCGAGGACTACGAGCGCATCGAGGTGCGCCGCCTGCCCCGGATCGCGGTGACCGGCCCCGCCGTCGCCGACCTCACCCACCTGATCGCCGAACTCCTGGAGAACGCCACGGTGTTCTCCCCGCCGCACACCGCCGTCCAGGTCCTCGGCGAGCGCGTCGCCAACGGCTTCACCCTGGAGATCCACGACCGCGGCCTCGGCATGAACGCCGACGGTCTGCTCGACGCCAATCTGCGGCTCGCCGAGACCCCCGAGTTCGAACTCTCCGACACCGATCGCCTCGGCCTCTTCGTGGTCAGCCGCCTCGCCCAGCGGCAGAACGTCCGCGTCTCCCTCCAGCCGTCCCCGTACGGCGGCACGACCGCGGTCGTCTTCATCCCGGACGCGCTGCTCACCGACGCGCCCGACACGGAGGGCACCGGGTTCCGCCTCGACCGGCCCGACCCGGCGCGCCGCCCGGTCGTCCCCGGACTGCACACCTCCGACGGCCTGCCGGGACTGCCCGCCTCGGTCCTCGACGGGCCGATCGAGCTGGAGGCCCCGCTGGCCACGGCCGACCTGGGCCTGACCGACTTCCCGGGAGCACTGGACGACGAGGACAGCGAACGCGGCGCCCTCTTCCGCCCCCGGCGCCCGGTCGCCGGGCTCCCCGGCGAGCAGCACCAGCAGGCCGACGAGCCCGTCGCCGACCACGGCCACGGCGCCGGACGCGCCGGACTGCCCGACGGCCTCGTGCCGCTGCCGCGCCGCCGCGCCCCCAAACTCGTCAGCTCCCACGGCAAGCCGGTCACGCGCACCCGGCCCGCCGCGCTGGACCGCGCCGCCCAGGACCCGGGGGAGCGGCACGACCGCGGCGTCGGCGACGGGGTGCGCGACCTCCCGCCGACGCCCCTGACCGACCTCCCGCGCCGCCGCGCGCGGGCCGTGGAGCCCGCCGTCGCAAAGCCGTCGGGCGCCGGGCAGCCGGACACCGCGGCCACGGCCGGCGGACTGCCCAAGCGCGTGCGACAGGCCAATCTGGCCCCGCAATTGAAGGACGGGCCCGACCTGCGCGCCGACCGCGCGACGGCCCGCGACGAGAGCGTCGCCGCACGCCCGGCGGACCGGGACGCCGACGAGGTACGCAGCCGGATGGCCTCGCTCCAGAGCGGCTGGCGGCGCGGCCGCGAGGAGAACGCCGGAACCACCGACCGCGCCGCCGACGCCGACAGCGCCGACGGCACAGCACAGGGAACGACTTCTGAGGGGGACGGTCGATGACCGCACCGAAGGCCACCGCGCACACCACGAACGGTGGTTCGGGGGAGCTCAACTGGCTCCTCGACGACCTGGTCGAGCGGGTCGCCAGCATCCACAAGGCGCTCGTGCTCTCCGGGGACGGGCTGCCGACGGGGGTCTCCAAGGACCTCAGCCGGGAGGACAGCGAGCACCTCGCCGCCGTCGCCTCCGGCTTCCACAGCCTCGCCAAGGGGGTCGGGCGGCACTTCGACGCGGGCGGGGTCCGCCAGACCATCGTCGAGCTCGACGAGGCCTTCCTGTTCGTCACCGCGGCCGGCGACGGCAGCTGTCTCGCGGTCCTGTCGGACGCGGACTCCGATGTCGGCCTCGTCGCCTACGAGATGACCCTGCTGGTCAAGCGGGTGGGCGCACATCTGGGGACGGCTCCGCGCACGGAACATCCCGCCGGAGGGTAGTGGGACGGCATGAGCGCAGACGGTGAGGGGACGCAGGAGACGCACTGGTTCGACGACGAGGCGGGGCCGGTCGTCCGCCCGTACGCCATGACACGCGGCCGCACCAGCAGCACGGGCCAGCACCGCCTCGACCTGATCGCGGTCGTCGTCGCGGAGTCCCGCGACGACGATCCCGTGGCCGACCAGACCCTGTCGCCGGAGCACGTCGACATCGTCGGGCTGTGCCAGGACGCCCCGCAGTCGGTCGCCGAACTCGCCACGGAACTCGACCTCCCCGTCGGCGTGGTCCGCGTCCTCATCGGCGATCTGGTCGACGACGAGCTGGTGCACGTGACGCGGCCCGTGCCTCCGGCGGAACTGCCCGACGAAAGCATTCTGCGGGACGTCATCGACGGCCTCCGGGCCCTCTGAGACGGCCCCGCACCGCACCCAGCGACCTCAGTGAGGCAGGAGAGACAACCCATGATCTTCGGGCGTTCCGAGCGTGGCAGGGGCCCCGTCGAGCCCGTCACGCTCAAGATCCTGGTGGCCGGCGGCTTCGGCGTGGGCAAGACCACGCTCGTCGGCGCGGTCAGCGAGATCAAGCCCCTGCGTACGGAGGAGCTGCTCAGCGAGGCCGGCCGGCCCGTCGACGACACCCAGGGCGTCGAGGGCAAGCACACCACCACGGTGGCCATGGACTTCGGCCGGATCACGGTCCGCCGCGACCTGGTCCTGTACCTCTTCGGCACCCCGGGCCAGGACCGCTTCTGGTTTCTGTGGGACGAGCTCGCCACGGGCGCCCTCGGCGCCGTCGTCCTCGCCGACACCCGCCGCCTGGAGGACTGCTTCGCCGCCGTCGACTACTTCGAGCGGCGCGCCATCCCGTTCGTCGTCGGCGTCAACTGCTTCGACGGGGCGTCCCGTTACCCCGCGGACTCGGTGCGCCAGGCGCTCGACCTGGACCCCGGCGTCCCCGTCGTGCTCTGCGACGCACGCGAGAAGGACTCCGTGAAGACCGTCCTCATCGGCGTTGTGGAGCACGCGGCGGCCACCGCGGCCCGCCGCCGCCAGCCGGCCGTCACCTGACCCGTACGACGCGGCACGCGCGCGTAGCCCTTTTTCGCGACTACGCGCGCGTAGCGGCTTCTTTCTCGGGACTACGCGCGCGTGCACGTCCGCCTGAGCCGGTGGCTCAGGCCTGCTCCTCCTCGTGCCAGCCGAAGCTCTTCTCCACCGCCTTGCGCCAGTTGTGGTACTCGCGGTCCCGCACCCGCGCCTCCATCGACGGTGTCCACTCGACGTCCCGCTGCCAGTGGGCCTTCAGCTCGTCCAGGTCGTGCCAGACGCCCGTGGCGAGCCCGGCGGCGTACGCGGCGCCCAGACACGTCGTCTCGGAGACCCGGGGCCGGATGACGGGCACGCCGAGCACGTCCGCCTGGTGCTGCATGAGGAGGTTGTTCTTCGTCATCCCGCCGTCGACCTTCAGGGTCGTGATCGGCACCCCGGAGTCCTGGTACATCGCGTCGACGACCTCACGCGTCTGCCAGCTCGTCGCCTCCAGGACGGCCCGTGCCAGATGCCCCTTGGTGACGTACCGGGTGAGACCGGTGACGACACCGCGCGCGTCGGAACGCCAGTAGGGCGCGTAGAGACCGGAGAACGCCGGCACGATGTACGCCCCGCCGTTGTCGTCGACGCTCGCCGCCAGCGTCTCGATCTCGTCGGCGCTCTTGATGATGCCGAGCTGGTCGCGGAACCACTGCACCAGCGCGCCGGTGATCGCGATGGACCCCTCCAGGCAGTAGACGGGAGCCTCGGAGCCGATCTTGTACCCCATGGTGGTGAGCAGGCCGTTCTTCGAAGGCACCGGCCGGTTGCCCGTGTTGAGCAGCAGGAAGCTGCCCGTACCGTACGTGTTCTTCGCCGTCCCGGTGTCGTAGCAGGCCTGCCCGAACACGGCCGCCTGCTGGTCGCCCAGGGCGGAGGCGACCGGGACGCCGGAGAGCTGGCCGACCGCGGTGCCGTACACCTCGGCGGACGAGCGGATCTCCGGCAGGACGGCCTCGGGGACGTTCATCGCCGACAGGATCGCGGGGTCCCACTGGAGGGTCTCCAGGTCCATCAGCATGGTGCGTCCCGCGTTGGTGACGTCCGTGACGTGGATGCCGCCGTCGGTGCCCCCGGTGAGGTTCCAGATCAGCCAGGAGTCCATCGTCCCGAACGCGATCTCGCCCCGCTCGGCGCGCGCCCGCAGCCCCGGTACGTGGTCGAGCAGCCAGGCGGCCTTCGGCCCGGAGAAGTAGCTGGCCAGCGGGAGTCCCGTCCGCTCCCGGAACCGGTCCTGGCCGTCGGTGCCGCCCAGTTCGGCGCAGAGCGCGGCCGTCCGGGTGTCCTGCCAGACGATCGCGTTGTGCACGGGCCTGCCGGTCGACCGGTCCCACAGGACGGTCGTCTCCCGCTGGTTGGTGATGCCGAGGGCGCTGAGCTGGTCGGCCCGCAGGCCCGCCTTGGCGATCGCACCGGCGACCACCGCCTGCACCTTGGACCAGATCTCGGTGGCGTCGTGCTCCACCCAGCCGGGCTTGGGGAAGATCTGCCGGTGCTCGCGCTGGTCGACCGCGACGATCGCGCCGCCCTGGTCGAAGATGATGCAACGGCTCGACGTCGTTCCCTGGTCGATGGCGGCGACGTACTTCGCGGAGTTGTCGGGCATGGCTACCCTTCGGAAGAAGTCGGTCATGGGACGGAGGCCGCCTGTGGGGGAGCGGACGGCCGGTGGGGGGGGAGGGGGGTCGGGAGTGCTCCGGCCTCGGCGCCTCAGAAGGCCACGTTGTAGATCAGGCCCGCCAGCGCCCCGCCGATCAGCGGGCCGACGACGGGGACGAAGGCGTAACCCCAGTCGGACGTGCCCTTGTTGGGGATCGGCAGGAACTGGTGCACGATGCGCGGGCCCAGGTCGCGGGCCGGGTTTATCGCGTAACCCGTGGGCCCGCCGAGGGACAGGCCGATGCCGACGACGACGAGCGCCACGACCAGTACCTGCGTGCCGGACTGGCCCAGCCCCTTGGTCAGGCCGAAGGCCAGGACGGGCAGGACCAGGCCGACGGTCGCGATGATCTCCGTGATCAGGTTCGCGACCGGGTTCCGGATCTCGGGGATCGTCGAGAAGATCCCCAGCGTCGGCGTCGGACCGCCCTGGCCGTCGGTGCCGGCCGGCGGCTCCTCGGCTGCGCCCTGCGGGCTGCCGGCAGACCGCGCGGGCGCGCTTACGTTGGCGTTGAACTGCGCGAGGTACACCAGGTACGCCAGGACGGCGCCCAGCATCGCCCCGACCATCTGGCCGCACAGGTAGACCCAGACCTGGCTCCACTTCCCGGTGTCGATGGCGATCCCCAGGGTCACAGCGGGGTTGAGGTGGCCGCCCGACAGCGGCGCGGCGGTGTACGCCCCGGCCAGGACGCCGAAGCCCCACCCGAAGGCGATGACGATCCACCCGGAGGCTCTCGCCTTGGAGTGTCTGAGGGTGACGGCGGCGCAGACGCCGGCGCCGAACAGGATCAGGATGGCGGTGCCGATGACCTCACCGACGAAGATGTCTCCATTGCTCATGGCGGCTCCTTGGCCCTTGCCCGGGGCGCCGGCCCCGGTCCTCCGTGCAGGGTGCGTATCCATGGCTGGTACTGGCGACTTCGGCCGGCGGCGGGCCTCTCGCGCCCCGCCGGGCCTCCGTGACGAGCGGGCCCGCACAGCCGCAGGGCGTGGGGGAGCGGCCCGGCCTGCCACGACCCGGCAGGGAGCGCCCGCGCGGCCGACGAGGGCCCGCGGGGGCGGTGGGCCGGCATGCGGCGATGCCGACTGACACCGGAAGTGTTCACCGGCCGTACTGGAGCGTCAAGGTCGCGGACCGCACCGGTTCACCAAGGGCGCGGGCCCGGCAAGTGCCGCTCCTGGTGCGCCACTTGAGCCTCATAAGCGGCCTTACTGGCCGCGTGGTCACCGTATGGCGAGCCACCCTCCGGTCGGCGTGATCACCGTATGGCGAGCCACCGTCCGGTCGGCGTGATCACCGTATGGCGAGCGATGTCCAGCCCACGTGATCAGCGCACCGCGACGACCGACGACCCGTGTCCGAACAGGCCCTGGTTGGCGGTGATACCGACCCGGGCCCCGGCGACCTGACGGGCGCCCGCCTCGCCCCGCAACTGCCAGGTCAGCTCGCAGACCTGGGCGATCGCCTGCGCCGGGACCGCCTCCCCGAAGGAGGCGAGACCGCCGCTGACGTTCACCGGTGTCCGCCCGCCGGGCGCGGTCGCGCCCTCGCGCAACAGCTTGGCCGCCTCGCCCTCGCCGCACAGACCGAGGTCCTCGTACCACTGCAGTTCCAGGGCGGTGGACAGGTCGTAGACCTCCGCGAGCGACAGGTCCCGCGGACCGATTCCCGCCTCCTCATAGGCGGCGTGAGTGATCGACGTCCGGAAGGCCTGCCCCGGCGGCTCGACGCCCGCCGCCGAATCGGTGGCGATGTCGGGCAGGTCCAGCACCGTGTTCGGATAGACCGGGGTCACGGTGGAGACGGCCCGGATCCGGACCGGGTCCGCGGCACCGTGCCGCCGGGCGAACGCCATGCTCGACAGGACGAGCGCCGCGCCGCCGTCCGAGGTCGCGCAGATGTCGAGCAGACGCAGCGGATCGGCGACGACGGCGGAGGCGGCGACCTCCTCGGCCGTCACCGCCGTGCGGTACCGCGCGCGCGGGTTGAGCGCTCCACACGCCGCGTTCTTCACCTTGACCTGGGCGAAGTCCTCCACGGTGTCCCCGTGCAGGGCCATGCGGCGCCGTGCGTAGAGCCCGAAGTACGTCGGGTTCGTCGCCCCCAGCACCCGGAAGCGCAGCCAGTCGGGGTCGTCGGGCCGGTCGCCGCCCGCGGGCCGGAAGAATCCCTTGGGCGCGGCGTCGGCGCCCACCACGAGCACGACGTCCACGAGGCCCGCGAGGATCTGCGCCCGCGCCGCGTCGATCGCCTGCGCGCCCGAGGCGCACGCCGCGTAGACGCTCGCCACCCGCGCCCCCTGCCAGCCCAGTGCCTTCGCGAAGGTCGCTCCCGCCACGTACCCCGGATAGCCGCCCCGCACGGTGTCCGCGCCGACGACGGAGCCGACGTCCCGCCACTCCAGGCCGGCGTCGGCCAGCGCCTCCCGCGCCGCCGCCGTCCCGTACTCGACGAAACTGCGCCCCCACTTGCCCCAGGGGTGCATGCCCGCACCGAGCACCGCCACGTCCCCCGTCACGCCGCCACCCCCGTCGGCCGCCAGTGCCAGGTCGTCCAGGCCGTGCCGCCTTCCTCGTCGCCGTCCTCGCTCAGCAGGCCCGGCACCACCTCCATCTCCATGCCGATCTCCAGATCGCTCACGCCGATCCCCGCAGCCCCCTGGCCGAGCACCACGATGCGCTCCGACGCGAGCTCCACAGCGATCAACGTGTACGGCTGCCACGGAAGTTCCCGGTCGGAGGCGTACGGGTGCGGCGGCCGGTACCGGGAATCGGTGTACGACCAGATCCGCCCCCGCCGCGACAGCGGGACCTCGACCAGCTCGCCGCCCGCGCAGCCGGGATTGCGGCACCACGCGTCCTCGCGCGGGAAGAACACCGAGGCGCACACCGAGCAGCGGGTGCCCAGCAGGCGGAATCCGCCCTCCTCCCCGGCGAACCAGCCGGCCACGACGGGTCTCCGCGAACGCGCCACAGTTCCTCCCCAACCCCGGATCTGACGGAACGTCAGAAGTGTGCCACGGGCGCCCGCCCGCCGTCAGGGGTCGCGCGGCACCGGGAGAGAACCATGCGCGCCTCCAGTGCGTCCGTCTCATCGGTGAGGGCGTGGCCGGGGCACACGGGGGTGGTCCCGGGCCACGCCCTCCGCCTCACTTGTGGGTGAGCGACCTCCTGGAGACGGGGAAGTCGAAGTAAGTGTCGGCATACAGCTCGGGCTTGTACGTGAAGTGCCACCACTCCTCGGGAAGGTTGACGAACCCCTGCCGCGCCAGCGCGTCCCGCAGCAGATCCCGGTTGGCCCGCTGCACCCCCTGAATGCGCGGATCGTCGGTGTGCGCGAGCGTGTCGAAACAGTCGAACCCGGTACCCATGTCGAGGGAGTTGTCCGGGAACCGGTCCTTCTTGGGCCCGTAACAGGCAGAGAGCCGCTCCCCGGGCACATAGGGCCGCGTGGGCCGCGCCGGCAGCTTCACCACGGTGAGATCGACCGTGGAGCCCCGGCTGTGCCCCGACTTCTCCGCGATGTACCCGTCCGCGAACAGACGCGTCTTGTCGACCCGCGGATAGAACTCGGCCTTCATCTTCTGGTCGTCGAGATCCTTCGCCCACCGCACGAAGTGATCGACCGCGCGCTGCGGCCGGTAACAGTCGTACACCTTCAGGGAGTAGCCCGTCCGCAGCAGCCGCCGCTGCGCGTGACGCAGGGCTTTCGCGGCCGGCTCCGTCAGGATGCACATCGGCTTCTCGTAGCCGTCGATCCGTTCGCCCACGAAGTCGTGTGCCGTGTAGTAGCGCATCTCCTGGATGATCGTGGGGTCCACATCGCGGAGCGCCACGAATTCCTCGGGCGCTTCGGGGCCGGGCGTGGCACGGGCCGTGGCGGGGGCCGCGGCCACGCCGAGGAGCGCGGCGGCCGTCAGGACGGCGAGTTTGCGGAGCGCGGTAGCTGGTGTCATGGCCCCTGCATCTATCAGGCGCCACCCCCTCCGGGGAAGACCGCGCACGAGTGATCGGATACAGTCCGCGCCGTGTCCGCATCGACCCACTCCACGATCAACCCCGTTCCGGATTCCCACTGTTCGAGCTGTGGAACCGCCTACGGGACCCAGACGCACGGCTGGCCGCGCACCTGCCCGGCCTGCGGCACGGTCGCCTACCGCAACCCGCTCCCCGTCGCGATCGCCCTCCAGCCCGTGTACGACACGGCAGGCACCGCCCTTGTGGTCATCACCCGCACCATCGCCCCCGCGCAGGGCGAGGCGGCCCTGCCCGGCGGTTTCGTCGACGACCGGGAGGACTGGCGGCAGGCCGTCGTCCGCGAGCTGCGGGAGGAGACCGGCATCGACGCGGCCGCCCGCGACGTGCGCCTCGTGGACGCCCTCAGCGCCCCCGACGGCCACCTCCTGCTGTTCGGCCTGCTGCCCGAGCGGCCGGCCGCCCAGCTGCCCGGCAGCGCCCCCACCGACGAGACCGACGGCTGGCACCTCCTGCGCCGCCCCACCGAACTGGCCTTCCCCCTGCACACCGTGGCCGCCAGGGCCTGGTTCGAGGGCCGCTACATGTGATCGCCACGACGGGCCGGGGAGGCCGGAAGGCCGCGCACCCGGACCGGGACCAGCGGCTCCCGGCCGCCGTGCTCGCCGACCTCCTCCACCACGACCCGCCCCTCGCACCAGCGCACCCGCGCCTGCACGGTCGCCGGCTCCTCCGGCCCGTCACCCGCCTCCCGCACCGCCGGGCCACCACCCGTGCAGCCGGGTGCCGGTGCCCACACCTCCCACCCGACCCCGCCGTCCGTGTCGCGCACCGGAATCGGCGCACCCGCCCGGGCCAGCACCGGAACCCGCGACAAGGGCGCCTCCACCGTCACCGGGCCAGGACCGTCGAACACCGCCCCGCTCACCGTGTCGTACCACCGCCCCCGCGGCAGCCGCACGGACCGGCGGACCACACCGGGCTCCAGCACGGGAGCCACCAGGAGAGCGTCCCCCAACAAGAAGGCGTCCTCGCAGTCACGCAGCCCGCGGTCCTCCGGAGCCGCCCACCACACAGGGCGCACAGGCGGGGCGCCGGTGCACCGGGCGAGATGAGCGAGGGTCATGAAGTAGGGAAGAAGCCGCCGCCGCTCGTCCAGCACCACGCGCGCGTGCTCGATCAGCTCCTCCCGGTCGCCCTCCTTCCCGCTGCCCGCGTCGCCGAAGGCCCACGGCCCCCTGGCGCCCGCGCGGGCCCCAGAACGCGTGCGGAACAGAGGCAAGTAGGCGCCCAATTGCAGCCCCCTCAGGGACAGCTCCCCAGCGCCGGGCCCGCCGACCCAGTCCACGTCGGGCCCCGCGTACGGGACCCCGCACAGCCCGAGACCGATCACCATCGACAAGGAAGCCCGCAACCCCGGCCACCCGGCCGCCGCCTGCCCCGACCACGCTCCTGCGTAGCGCTGCATACCCACCCAGCCGGACCGGGAGGCCACGAACGGTCGCTCCCGCGGCTGCAGTTCCTGGAGCGCCTCGTACGCGGCCCGCGCCATACAGAGTGCGTACACGTTGTGCGCCTCACGATGGTCACCCCCAGGGCCCTCCAGCGCGTGCCGGGCCGACCGCGGCCACCCCGTCGCCCCGGACGCCGCTCCGTGCGAGCCGTGCCAGAACCCGGAGAAACCCTGGGCCAGACGCTCCTCGTAGAGCCCGCCCCACCACTTGCGGACACCCTTCGCCGTGAAGTCCGGGTACGCCGACTCGCCCGCCCCCGCCTCCCCGCGGACCAGGCGGCCGGCCGCATCCCGCACGAAGGCGTCCATGGCTCGCCCGCTCTCGAACACCGCGTCGCCCGTCTCGGCCCGCACCGCGGGACCGACCCCGGCCACCAGTCGCACGCCGGCCCCGCCCACGCCCGCGGCGAGTCGCGCCAGCGGGGCGGACCTCGCAGGATCGGCCCTGCCGGACTGCCACGCGCCAGGGCGACCGGCGTCCTCCACGTGCACGGCGTCCAAAGGCAGAGAGCGCGCCTGGAAGCCGTCGACGACCCGCCGCAGTTCCGACCCGCGGCCGGCACCCCGACGCGCGTGGTGATGGCCGAGCGCCCACGTAGGCGGCACGGCCGCCGCCCCCGTCAACTGCGCCCACGTCTGCGCGACCCGCGCGGGCGTGCCCACCACGACCCAGCAGCGCAGCGGACCGCCCTCCATCCGCAGCTCGCTCGCCCCCGCCCGGTCGTGGCCCGACCCGGCACCCTCCACCCCCTCGCGGAGCGTCACCGCGCCGTCCCAGGTGTTGTCGTGGAACACCAGATGTGTCCCCGCGTCGGCGACCACGACCAGGACGGGCATCGTCACCGCCGACGGATCGTCCCCCGGACCGGACGTTCCGCGCGCATCCTTGCCCCGCCCCGACTTGCCCCGCCCCGGCACACCGCCCGGCCCTGACGCACCACCCGGGTCGGCGTTCCACAGGCGGTAGGTCCCGTTCCGCAGCCGCGGACCCGTGGTCCGCCCGCCCAGCCCGAAGAACCGCGCGTCCGCGGGGACCTCGGAACGCTGCACCCAGCGCGCCACGCCCCCGCCCTCCGGCTCCCACCACCGGGGCGGCAGATCACGGCGCACCGGCACACCGCCCGGCGTGCACACCTGCACCGCACCGTGCCGGGACACCGCCACGGTCGCCCGCTCGGACACCACCCGCCAGCCGCCGTCCTTGTCCGGCTCGAGCACGGCCCGCGGATCCGCCTCCGGGCTGCCCCCGGCCACTCCGTAGGACGGCGTGGGCCCGGCCCCGTCCCACCCCCAGAACACGGCACCGCTCACCGTCACCGTGACCCGCAGCCGGGCCCGCTCGAAACGCACCACACCGCCACCGGGGCCGGGCTCCACCTCCACCACGGCCCCCGGCACCCGGGCCCGCTCACGCCCCCGGCGCTCCCCCGCGAGGACCGCCCGGCGCCGCCACCACGAAGCCCGCACGGCACGCAACCTCCGGGCCGGCCGCACCACGGAAACCGCCTTCACCGAGCGCACCAGGCCACGACCGTTCATGCTGCTCACCCTGCCACCCGACGCCCCGCGCGCGTGGCGCGTTCAACTGCCGTTCACCCATGGCCACAACACATCTTCATCAGCCTGACTGTGTGGCGGGCACCCTGGTGCCGGAGTCGATCACATGACATCGTCCTGTCAGCCGCGTCGCGCGCACACCCCGGCCCGTGCGCGCCGAGAACGCACACACCGCGTACTTCCCAGGAGCCGCACCATGACCCCAGCGAACCCCTCGCCGCTCTGGCAGCCCGACCAGCAGCAGATCGCCGACGCGCAGGTCACACGGTTCCAGGCCTGGGCCGCCACCCGGTACGGCGCGCCCGCCGAGGGCGGCTACGAGGCCCTGCACCGCTGGTCGGTCACCGAACTCGACACCTTCTGGGCAGCCGTCACCGACTGGTTCGACGTGCGTTTCACGCACCCCTACGCGCGCGTGCTCGGCAGCCGCGCGATGCCCGGAGCCGAATGGTTCCCCGAAGCCACCGTGAACTACGCGGCCCACGCCCTGCGCACGGCCGACGACCCCGCGCGCGCGGACACCCCCGCCATCCTGCACGTGGACGAGACACACGAGCAGCGCACCGTCACCTGGGCCGACCTCCGCAGGCAGGTCGCCTCGCTCGCCGCCGAGCTGCGGGACCGCGGTGTGCGCCCGGGAGACCGCGTCAGCGGCTACCTGCCCAACATCCCGGAAGCCGTCATCGCCTTCCTGGCCACGGCGGCCGTCGGCGCCGTCTGGACGTCCTGCGCCCCCGACTTCGGCGCCCGCAGCGTCCTCGACCGGTTCCGCCAGGTCGAGCCCGTCGTCCTGTTCACCGTCGACGGCTACCGCTACGGCGGCAAAGAGCACGACCGCCGCGACACCGTGGCCGAACTCCGCGACGAACTGCCCTCGCTGCGCGCCGTGGTGCACATCCCCCTCCTGGGCACGGCGACCCCGGACGGCGCCCTCGCCTGGGCGGACCTCACCTGCGCCGACGTACCGTCGCTCTACGAAGAGGTGCCCTTCGCTCACCCCCTGTGGGTGCTCTACTCCTCCGGCACCACCGGCCTTCCCAAGGCCATCGTCCAGTCCCAGGGCGGCATCCTCGTCGAACACCTCAAACAACTCGGCCTGCACTGCGACCTCGGCCCCGACGACCGCTTCTTCTGGTACACGTCCACCGGCTGGATGATGTGGAACTTCCTCGTCTCGGGCCTCCTCACCGGCACCACGATCGTCACCTACGACGGCAGCCCCGGCTTTCCCGACACCGGCGCGCAGTGGGCCGTCGCCGAGGCGACCGGGGCGACCCTGTTCGGCACCTCCGCCGCCTACGTCATGGCCTGCCGCAAGGCCGGCGTGCACCCGGCCCGAGACCACGACCTGTCCCGCGTGAACTGCGTCGCCACGACCGGCTCCCCGCTCCCGCCGGACGGCTTCCGCTGGCTCCACGACGAGGTCCGCCCCGACCTCTGGATCGCCTCGGTCAGCGGCGGCACCGACGTCTGCTCCTGCTTCGCCGGAGCCGTGCCCACCCTCCCCGTGTACATCGGAGAGCTCCAGGCCCCCGGCCTCGGCACCGACCTCCAGGCCTGGGACCCCGCCGGCGAAGCGCTCGTCGACGAGGTCGGCGAACTCGTCGTGACCCGCCCCATGCCGTCCATGCCCATCCACTTCTGGAACGACCCCGACGGCAGCCGCTACCACGACAGCTACTTCGCCACCTACCCCGGCGTCTGGCGCCACGGTGACTGGATCACCGTGACCTCCCGCGGCTCCGTCGTCATCCACGGCCGCTCCGACTCCACGCTCAACCGGCAGGGCGTCCGCATGGGCTCCGCCGACATCTACGAAGCGGTGGAGCGCCTCCCCGAGATCCGCGAGTCCCTCGTCATCGGCGTCGAACAGCCCGACGGCGGCTACTGGATGCCGCTCTTCGTCCACCTCGCCCCCGGCGCGACCCTCGACGCGGACCTGCGCGACCGCATCAAACGGACCATCCGCGAACACCTCTCCCCGCGCCACGTCCCCGACGAGATCATCGAGGCCCCGGGCGTCCCGCACACCCTCACCGGCAAGCGCATCGAAGTCCCGGTCAAGCGCCTGCTCCAGGGCGCCCCGTTCGACAAGGCGGTCAACCCCGGCTCCGTCGACGACCTCGAACTTCTCCGGTTCTACGAGGAGATCGCCCGCAAGCGCGCCTGACGCGGCCCGGCGTCCGGCCGCGCGGGGCCGGACGCCAGGCCGATTGTCAGTGCCGGTGATTACTCTGAGTGAGCATTGATCGACAGCTCACCCAGGGGGAACCATGACCGACACCCAGCACGGCCGGACGAGCGGCGCCCGGCACATCCTGCGCCGCGAGATCGCCGGCACCATCGGCCTGTTGGCCGACGAGCACGACTTCACGCAGATGCGCCGCTACCGCAGCTTCACCTTCGACGACCACACGGCGTACCTACGACAGGTCGAAGCGGTCCTCAAATCCCTGGCCGCCGCGGGCGGCCACACCACGGTCGCCCTCTTCGACCCCGAGGAGTACGCCGAATTCTGCGCCGGCACAGGGCTCGAACCCGACACCCCGGCCAGCCGCACCCGCTTCACGGCGGAGCTGGCCTCGACCGGCCCCTCCCTCCCGTACGAGGGCCAGCCCCTCGCCGACCTCGTTCCGAACCTCGTCGAGGAAGCCGTCCGCCGGGCGACCTGGGAGTACGCCTCCTCCGTCCTCGCCCGCACCGGATCCTGCGCGGTCTGCGGCCAGGACATCGGCCGAGCCGCCTTCGCCCGCGCCTCGTACCTCGTGGCCCGGGTGATCGACACCATCGGCCGAGGCCTCCACCACTGGGTGTGCAGCGTCCCCGTAGGACAGCAGATGCTGCTGTCGGTGCTCCACATCGACGCCGGCGCACCCGGCTCCGTCCGCCTGGAGGAGACCGCGGCGATGGAGCTCACGACCGTGATGGCCCTGGCCGTCGTCACCGGCAGCCCCTGCGCCCTTGTCGTCCGCACCACCGCGGACGACAGCGACCGCGTCTACGGCTGGCGCCTCAAGGACGAGCGGCTGCGGCAACTGACCGCCGCACAGGTCTTCGACGCGTACTGCACCGACGCATCCTCGGGCGACCTCACCGCACCAGAACCCGGCGTCGAGTACTGCACCGCCCCCGAAGTACAGGACACGGAGCCCGAGAACCGCCACCGGCACCGCCCCTGACCCACAAAGCCCTGAGGGCGCCCCACCCACAGGTGGAGCGCCCTCAGGAACAGCGGAATCCCGCGGTCACTCGCCGGAGAGCACCGCCTGCGCGGCCGCGCGCGCCTCGTCGGCAGAGTCCGCGGCACGAGCGGCGGAAGCCGCACGCTCGCACTGGGCCAGCGTGTGCTTGCCGAGCGTCGCCCGGACGTACGGGATCGACGCGGCACCCATGGACAGGGAGGTGACACCCAGACCGGTCAGCACACAGGCCAGCAGCGGGTCGGACGCGGCCTCGCCGCAGACGCCACAGCTCTTGCCCTCGGCCTTGGCCGCGTCCGCGGAGAGCGCGACCAGGTCGAGCAGCGCCGGCTGCCACGGGTCCTGCAGCCGGGAGACGGCACCGACCTGGCGGTCGGCCGCGAACGTGTACTGAGCCAGGTCATTGGTGCCCAGCGACAGGAACTCGACCTCCTGCAGCACGGACCGGGCCCGCAGCGCGGCGGACGGAATCTCGACCATCGCACCGAACTTGGCCTGCAGCCCGGCCGCCCGGCACGCGTCGGCGAACGCCTTGGCGTCGGCCCGGTCGGCCACCATCGGCGCCATGACCTCGAGGTAGACCGGCAGCCCCTCCGACGCCTTGGCCAGCGCGGTCAGCTGCGTACGGAGCACCTCGGGGTGGTCGAGCAGCGAGCGCAGACCACGGACACCCAGAGCCGGGTTGGGCTCGTCGGCGGGGGTCAGGAAGTCCAGCGGCTTGTCGGCGCCGGCGTCCAGCACCCGCACCACGACACGGCCCTCGGGGAACGCCTCGAGAACCTGCCGGTACGCCTCGACCTGCTTCTCCTCGGAAGGAGCCTGCTTGCTGTCGTCCAGGAAGAGGAACTCGGTGCGGAAGAGACCGACGCCCTCCGCGCCCGCGTCGAGGGCCGCAGGGACGTCCGCGGGACCACCGATGTTGGCGAGCAGGGGCACCTTGTGCCCGTCCGACGTGACACCCGGACCGGAAGAGGCGGCCAGGGCGGCCTTGCGCTCGGCTGCCGCGGCCTCCAGCTCGAACCGCTTCTCCTGCGTCGGCTCCACGAAGATCTCACCCGTGCTGCCGTCGACCGCCACGACACTGCCCTCGGCCAGCTCACCGGCGCCGGGCAGCGCCACCACGGCGGGCACCCCGAGAGCGCGGGCGAGGATGGCGCTGTGGCTGGTCGGCCCGCCCTCCTCAGTCACGAACCCGAGCACGAGCGCGGGGTCGAGGAGCGCGGTGTCCGCGGGCGCCAGGTCCCGGGCGATGAGCACGTACGGCTTGTCGCTGTCCGGCACGCCGGGCATCGGCACGCCGAGCAGGCGGGCCACGATGCGGTTCCGCACGTCGTCGAGGTCCGCGACCCGGCCCGCCATGTACTCACCGGCACCGGCGAGCAGTTCGCGGTAGTGCGAGAAGGCGTCGTAGATGCCGCGCTCGGCGCTGCTGCCGACGGTGATGCGACGGTCGACGTCGGCGATGAGCTCGGGGTCCTGCGCGATCATGGCCTGGGCCTCGAGCACCGCCTGGGCCTCGCCGCCGGCCAGGTTGCCGCGGGCGATCAGGTCGGCCGCGACGGCTTCGACGGCCTGACGGGCACGCCCCTGCTCACGCTCGGCCTCCTCCGGCGGAATCTGCTTGGCCGGGGGCTCGAGCACCGCCGTCCCCATGTGCCGAACCTCGCCGATCGCCACGCCGTGGCTCACGCCCACGCCTCGAAGCGTTGTCTCCATCTCACCGTCTCCGATAGTGCGGCGGACCGAGCCGCCGCGTCGATTGTGCTGCCGACCGCCAGTGACGGCGCCGGCGTCCCGTCACTTCCAGCTGAAGAGGGCGGCGCCCGCCTTGAGGTCGCCGCTCTCCGCGACGTCCGACAGCGATTCGGCGCTCGCCTCGAGTGCGACGACGGGGCAGACCGGCGACTTGCCCGCGGCCTCGACGGCGGCGGGGTTCCAGCGGACCACGGACTGACCGCGCTGGACGGTGTCACCCTTGTTGACGAGCAGCTCGAAGCCCTCGCCGTTGAGCTGGACCGTGTCGATGCCCAGATGCGTCAGCACACCGTGGCCCTCTTCGTCGACGACGACGAAGGCGTGCGGGTGCAGAGACACGACGATGCCGCTGACGGGAGCGACGGCCTCGGAGGGCTCGCGGACGGGGTCGATGGCGGTGCCGGGGCCGACCATCGCACCGGAGAAGACCGGGTCAGGAACGGCGGAGAGCCCGATGGCGCGTCCTTCAAGAGGGGACGTCACACTGGTCATGGCAAGCCTCCCAGGGGGCGGAGATTCATGGTCGCCGCCCTTATCTGTGCTGGACGGCGTACTGTTCAGAAGCGTAAGTCATAAAAAGTCCCGGTTCCGCACGAGAGGTCCCGGTTGGCGGACGTAGGGGCGCCCGGCAAACGATTTGCGTCGAAGCCTCGCCCCCATGTACTGTCGTACCCCTGCCTGGGGCAGACCGACGCCCACGAGCGTCCTTCATCCCGGCAGCATCTATCAAGTCACCTTATCTTCGATCGGCTTCCGCATGTCCGCGGACGGCTGGTCAGAGGGTCGAGAAAAGACTGGTAGAGTTCGATCCCGCCGGAAAGGAAAACGCGAAAGCGAATTCCCGGAAAGCGGAGCAGGACCCCGAGGAAATCGGATCGGAAAGATCTGATAGAGTCGGAAACGCAAGACCGAAGGGAAGCGCCCGGAGGAAAGCCGCGAGAGAGTCTCTCGGGTGAGTACAAAGGAAGCGTCCGTTCCTTGAGAACTCAACAGCGTGCCAAAAGTCAACGCCAGATATGTTGATTACCCCGTCTCCAGCCGGTTCCGGTTGGGGCGAGGTTCCTTTGAAAAAGTCCTTCCGGTCTCACCGGCCGGTAGGCGCACAGCGAGGACGCTGAGGACGGACGGGATTATTCCTCCTGTCTGTTCCGCTCTCGTGGTGTCACCCGGCTGTATTCATTTACTGGCCGAGGAAACATTCACGGAGAGTTTGATCCTGGCTCAGGACGAACGCTGGCGGCGTGCTTAACACATGCAAGTCGAACGATGAAGCCCTTCGGGGTGGA
>NZ_JBITLI010000009.1:0-57740 GCF_044465085.1 Streptomyces sp. NPDC049813
CAGCCATCGGCTGCATCGACTTCCTGCGGCCGTCCAGCAACAGCCCCCGCAGATATAACGCACCCTTCGCCCGCTGGTCCCGACGCACCAGCGACGCGAACACCTCCGACGCGAACTCCTCCAACCGGCCCCGCACCGCGGCAAGCTCCCCAGCCCTCATACAGCCAGCGAACTACCACCCACCCACCACGACAAGACCACGTAACAAAGCACTACTAGGGCCTGTCCGCCGGACAGGCCCTAGCCCGTTCGGCTCAGCTCCCCCGGCCCGGGGGCGCGGCGGGGTCCATGGTCGTAGAGGCGCCTGTGCGTGCAGGCGTGTCTTCTACGTCGCCATGAGGGGACTCACGTGACCGACCCCGCAGCCCTGCCTCCGGAGCGCGACCGCGGGAGACCGCACGGGCCCGGCGGCGCGTCGCCCACCGGCGCCGGGCGCACCCGGCGGCGCAGGAGATGGCTGCGGTACGCCGCGGTCTGCGCGGCGCTGCTGGTGCTCGTGGCGGGCGGCACGGGCTGGATGGCGTACAGGAAGCTCAACGGGAACATCACGCAGGACGCGGACGCCGCCGCCGAACTCGCCCGCTACGAGAAGGAGCGGCCGAGCGTCCTCGTCGACGGGGCGCAGAACCTGCTGCTCATCGGCTCCGACTCGCGGGCCGGCGCCAACCGCAAGTACGGGCGCAACGACGGCACCCAGCGCTCGGACACCACGATCCTGCTGCACGTCGCCGCCGACCGGAAGAGCGCCACCGCCGTCTCCTTCCCGCGCGACCTGATGGTCGACGTGCCCTCCTGCCGGCGGCCGGACAAGAAGCGGACCGACCCGATGTTCGCCATGTTCAACTACGCCTTCGAGGTGGGCGGTTCGGCCTGCACCATCCGGACCGTGGAGAAGGTCACCGGGGTGCGCGTCGACCACCACATGGTCGTCGACTTCCAGGGCTTCAAGTCCATGGTGAACGCGGTCGACGGGGTCGAGGTGTGCCTGAAGAAGCGGATCGTCGACCCCGACGCGCACCTGCGCCTCGGCCCGGGCAAGCACGTCCTCGACGGCGAGCAGGCCCTCGGCTACGTGCGCGCCCGCAAGAGCCTCGGCAACGGCAGCGACACGGACCGGATGGACCGCCAGCAGCGGTTCCTCGGCGCGCTCGTCAACAAGGTGCAGAGCGACGGCGTGCTCCTCAACCCGGCCAAGCTCTACCCCGTGCTCGACGCGGCCACCTCCTCGCTGACCACCGACCCGGGGCTCGCGAGTCTGCGCGGGCTCTACGACCTCGTGCGGGGCATGCGCGGCATCCCCGCGGACCACATCCAGTTCCTGACCGTGCCGCGGCAGTCGTACGTCTACAACGCCAACCGCGACCAGCTCGTGCAGCCCGCCGCCGACCGGCTCTTCACCCGGCTGCGCACCGACGCGCCGGTCGTCGTCGCCAAGAAGGGCACCGCCGAGGCGCAGACAGAGGGCGAGCGCGCGTACGAGGAGGACGGGTACGCAGAGGGCGGATACGAGGAAGGCGGGGCAGGCGGGGAAGGCGGGTCAAGCGGGGCGGGCGGGTCAGGCGGATACGACGGCGACGGGTCCGCGGAGGACGGGAAGCCCGTCGTCCCCACCCCCGCCCTCTCCGCCGCCGCTGCCTCCGTCTCCGCGAGCCCCTCCCCCGCCCCCACTTTCCGCGGCGACACGGCCCGTCAGGACGACTGCCGGTGAGGCACTCCGGCCGCCTCAGGTAAAGCGAAAGTCATCACTAGGCACATAGGTTCAAAGAAATGAACCTAATTGACCGGTTGTAGGGGAGTGGAATTTGTCACCGCCGTCGCTCGACGCTGAACTGGGCGGATAGTGTGAGCGATCCGGTGCACCCGGCCATGCTGTCCTGGCGTAGTCGCGCACTGCTTACCGACTGACCGGGCGCCCGCTGTTGAGGGGGGCGAGGCGCCGCGTGGCCCCGACGGAGGATGCAGACAACCGTGGACGCGCAAGGCCGTGGGCGGGCTGACGACATCGATCCCGCAGACCAGTGGGTGCTCAACCCTCAGACTGGTGATTACGAACTGCGACTGACCCCTTCCGCTGGGGAGTCGAAGGTGCCGGGACCCCGTCGCACCGGGCCGCGGGGCGGGCCCCGTGACGACCGGCGCAACGAGCAGCGGGACGTGCCGCCGCAGCGCAGGCGGCGCGCGCCGCAGCCGCCGCCCGCGGGGGCGAACCGCCGCCGCTCGAAGACGAAGAAGAAGTCGACGGCCAAGAAGGTCCTGCTGTGGACGTCGGGCGGCGTGGCGTTCGTCGTCCTCGCCACCGCGGCCGGCGGCTACCTGTACTACCGCCACCTCGACGGCAACATCACCGCGCAGGACGTGGTCGGCGCCAAGGACGGCTTCAGCAAGGACGAGGCGTTCAACATCCTCGTCATCGGCACCGACAAGCGCACCGGCAAGGGCAACGAGGGCTACGGCGACAAGGGCAGCGTCGGTCACGCGGACACGAACGTGCTGCTGCACGTCTCCAAGGACCGGACCAACGCGACGGCGCTGAGCATCCCGCGCGACCTGATCGTGGACGTGCCGGACTGCCAGGCCAAGGACCCCGGGACCGGGGAGCTCAAGACGATCCCGGGCACGCCGAACGTGCGCTTCAACACCAGCCTGGGACAGAGCGACCGGGACGCCGGCTGCACGATGGCCACCGTCAAGGCGGTCACCGGGATCACCGTCGACCACTTCATGATGGCGGACTTCAACGCGGTGAAGACGCTGTCGAGCGCGGTCGGCGGTGTGGAGGTGTGTGTCGCCAAGCCCGTCGACGACCCGGACTCCCACCTGCAACTGCCCGCCGGCAAGAGCGTCGTCGAGGGGGAGAAGGCGCTCGCCTTCCTGCGTACGCGGCACAGTTTCGGCAACCAGGGCGACCTGGACCGCATCAAGGTGCAGCAGCAGTTCCTCGGTTCCCTCGCCCGGAAGATGAGTTCGGGCGACACCCTCACCAACCCGGGGAAGCTGACGAGTCTCGCCGAGGCCGCGACCAAGGCGCTCACCGTCGACAAGGGCATCGGGAGCCTGAGCAAGCTCAAGGACATCGCCCTGGAGATCAAGAAGGTTCCGCCGAAGAACCTGTCGTTCCTCACCGTGCCGGTCCGCGACAACCCGGCGGACGGTGTCGTGCACAAGACGGTCATCCTCCAGGAGTCGGCCGCGCCGCAGGTCTTCGACGCCATCAAGAGCGACGTGTCGCTGACCGAGACCAAGAAGAAGCAGAAGGCCGCCCAGGACGCGAAGCTCAAGGGCCCGAAGTCCGCGGCGGCCGACGTCCGGGTCGACCTGTACAACGGCAGCGGCAAGACGGGCGCCGCGCAGTCGACGCTGACCTGGCTGCAGAACAGCGAGGGCGTCGGCAAGTCCAGCCAGATGGGCAACAAGCCCGCGCAGGACAAGACGACGCTGGAGTACTCGCCCGACCAGGCCGACCAGGCCCGCCGGCTCGCCGACATCATGGGGCTGCCCGGTGCGGCGCTCAAGGAAGGCAAGAGCGAGACGAACGACCAGGGGCTGCCCGCGCTCGTCCTGATCCTCGGCAAGGACTTCAAGGGCGCGGGGACGCCCATCAGCGGCGGCACGGCGAAGGTCGACGCCGTCAAGACGACGGCCGACAAGACTGTTTGCGCCAAGTGACCAACCCAGGCCGCCCTTCGACTGTCTAACCAGGAGACAGCGGGGCGGCCTGGTCATGGCCGAGGGGCGGGGAGGGTGGGGCAGGACATGGGGCGAAGCGGTGTGCGCGGGGGCCATGCGGGGGTCGACGCACGGGAGGGTTCGGGCTCCGGTGAGCGGGGCCGGGGCGAGGACCAGCGGGAAGAGGCCCCGGCCGGCGGCGGAGCCGCGCCGCCGGGCCGCGGCTCCCAGGGCCACCGGCGCGCGGCCGGACGGCCCCGGCGGCGCAGGCACCGGATACTGCGCTGGACCGCGGGGATCCTCGCGGTCCTGGTGGTGGGCACGGCGGGCGCCGGCTACCTCTACTACCGCCACCTGAACGGCAACATCAAGAAGGACAAGCTCAACCTCGGCGAGAGCAAGGTCGCGAAGCCCACGCCGAACGAGGCGGGCCAGACACCACTCAACATCCTGCTGATCGGCTCGGACAGCCGGAACACGAAGGAGAACCTCCGCCTCGGCGGGCACAAGGAGAGCGTGGGCGCTCCCCCGCTCGCCGACGTGCAGATGCTGCTCCACGTGTCGGCCGACCGGAGCAACATGTCCGTGATCAGCATGCCGCGCGACACCATGGTGAAGATCCCCAAGTGCACCGCCCCCGACGGCAAGGTCTACGCGTCGTCCAGCTCTCTCATGATGACCAACGAGTCGCTGGGCCGCGGCGGCCCCGGTTGCACCGTCGCCACGTGGCAGGAGCTCACCGGCATCCACATCGACCACTTCATGAAGATCGAGTTCTCGGGCGTGGTGTCGATGGCCGACGCCATCGGGGGCGTACCGGTCTGCGTGAAGGAGAACGTCTACTCGCACACGACCAAGGGCGCGGGCTCCGGTCTCAAGCTGAGGAAGGGCACGACCGCCATCAAGGGGGAGGACGCCCTGCGGTGGCTGCGGACCCGGTACGGCTTCGAGGACGGTACCGACCTGGGCCGCACGCACGCCCAGCACATGTACATGAACTCGATGGTGCGCGAGCTGCGGGAGAACGCGACGCTCACCAACCCCAACCAGCTGCGCAAGCTCGCCGAGCAGGCCACCAAGTCCCTCACGGTGGACGAGGACATCGCCAGCGTCTCCAAGCTGTACGACCTGGCGAAGCAGTTGCAGAAGGTGCCCACCAAGCGCATCACGATGACGACGATGCCCACCGCGCAGTGGCCGCAGAACGTCAACCGGGTGATCCCCAAGGCCGACGACGCCGAGCAGTTGTTCACGATGGTCCGCGACGACGAGCCGCTCGACGGCAAGGCGTCCAAGAAGAAGCCGGACCTCACGTCGAAGGATCCGGCCGCCGCCGACGGCGCCATCCCGGTGCTCGTCCGCAACGGCACGGCGGCGGACGGCAGGCCTGCGACACTCCGGCGGGCGACGGCCGTGGTCACGGCGCTCCAGGGCAAGGGCTTCGCCCAGGCCAAGGTGGACCCGCAGAACCAGCCGGAGGCGAAGACCGTCATCGTCTTCCCGAGCGCCGATCTCGAAGGTGACGCGCAGGCCGTGGCGAAGGCCCTCGGGCTGCCGCTGACCTCGGTGCGCAAGTCGAGCGAGTCGTCCGGGGTGACCCTGGTCGTGGGCGCGGACTGGCGCAGCGGCGACACGTACCCGAAGTCCGCGGCGGCCGGTGAGGACAAGGCCCCGGAGTCCTCCCGTCCGCTGAACGGTGACGACACCGGCGCCTGCATGGAGATCCAGAAGGGCTACACCTGGTGACCGCGCCTGCGCCCCGCCGGACCCGGGTCCGGCGGGGCGCAGGCCACTGGCGTGCTCCGGGTCAGTAGGAGCCGGTACGCGTGTTCGCCATGCCCGCCGCCGAGTCGATCGCGGCCTGCGCGAACGAGGTCAGGCCCTTGTCATAGACCATGGGCGTGTAGCACTGGGTCTGCCCCTTGTTGATGGTGCAGCCGTACTGGCGCCCGTCGTTGTTGCGAATGATGTAGGCGTGCGCGCAGTCGTAGCCGGCGGAGGCGTTCCCGCAGGCCGACTGGGTGTAGTCGAGCGTGAGGCGGGCCCAGCCGGTGTGACACTTCAGGCTGTAGCGCATCTCGATGACGCCGAATCTCGAGTTGGCGTTCTTCACGACCGCCGACTGCACCGTCGTGGCGTCGCTCCCGCACCCGGCAGCGGTCGGGTCCTGGCCGTCGTACGTGTACGCCTGGGCACCCCCCGTACCGGCGATCAGGGCGATCCCGAGCCCCCCGGCCACCACACCTGCACGAGCGAAGTTCCTCATCCTGGAACGCACTTCGACCCCTCCTGGACATGCGTGAGTAGCCCGCGGCCGGTCCGCCGCGGACACCTGAGAGTGGAAAGCGCGGTCATCTGACCATCCGCATGCTGCCTGGTCAACTGCCTTTTGCGGGGCGGTAGTCGGGGCCCGGAGCCAGGGTCGCGGAATCGGCCATACCGCAGCGCTATCAAGCCATGCACACGCCAAGATCTTGGTCGGGCGACGGCAGGGTGATGAACTCGCGCCGCCGATCTTCACGCCGTACGAAGGACTTCGATGCGCAAGAAACTCGCCGCTGTGACCGTCTCGGCCCTGGCCATGGTCCTCGCGCCGCTGGCCACGACCGCCGACGCGTCGACCAAGAGCGACGTGGTGAGCACCGCCCGGTCCGCCTGCGGCTCCGCGTACAGCACCACGGTCGCCGCGGCCGACCAGGGAGTGCCCGGCAAGTACTACTGGTACGTCCTGCTCTACAACCCGTCCAACGGCTACAACTGCGCGATGCAGATCAAGGACAGCAAGAACGGCGACTACAACAAGGCGAGTTACATCGGAGTGGGCATCCGCGTCGCCGGCGGCAGCTGGCACGAGGACAAGGGCAACTACACCAAGTACGCGGGCCCGGTCTACGTCCACGCTCCCAACGAGTGCGTCTACCTGCACACGCAGGAGCCCGGCCACGAGTGGTGGAGCAACGCCATGGCCTGCAGCTGACCGCCCCCGCCCTCCCCTCGATCGACGCAGAAGGAGCAACCACCATGCGCATCCGACGTCTTGGCGGCATCGCCGCGACCCTGGGCCTGGCCGCCGCGGGCCTCGCCTTCACGGCCACGCCCGCCGCGGCGGCGACCTACAACGGCGCCTGCGGCTCCGGCTACGGCGTGATCGGCTCCAAGGACGTGGGTTCGGGGGTCGCCTACATCACCTACAACAGCTCCAACGGGTACAACTGCGTGGTCACGGTCAACGACTCGCCCGGTACGTCGAAGTACCTCGACGCCCGCCTGCGGATCCACCGGACCGACACGGTGTGGAAGTCGAACGAGATGGACGCGGGCACGTACAGCAGCTACGCGGGCCCCGTCTACGCCTACGCCAAGGGCAAGTGCATCGACTACGGCGGCGAGGCGGGCAGCAACAGCTACGTCCAGATCGACTACGGCGTGCACTGCGGCTGAGCCGCGCCTGCCGCGGAGCGGGAGACGGCCCTTCCGGGGAACGGGAGGGCCGTCTCCCGCTCCGCGTCCGTCAGGCCGGGGTAGGGCCCGTCGGTTCGGCACCTTCGCAGGCCCGGGGGTGAGGCTCTCGCCGTTCGCGTTACCGCCAACGGGGGACACCGGCGCGCGCCGCCCGGCCCGCTCCCCCGGTCCGCAGATCGTATCGGCCTACGGTGCTCGCGTCCCACGCCCGCCGACGCGGAGGTGCCCCGCATGCCCACGCCGCCCCGCTCCCCCGGCCGCCCGAGCCGATCGCCCCGGCCCCCGGGGGCCGCCCGCCCGGCCGAGCCGCTGCGCCGGCGCAGACCCCGGTGGGCGATGCGGCTGGCGACGGGGTTCTCGGTGACGGTGCTGGCCGCGGCGGGGGTCGGGCACGCGCTCGTCTCCGGCCTGGACACCGGGATCGTCCGGATCGACCCCTTCAAGGACATGAAGAACCGCCCCGCCGCCGGGCACGGCATGAACGTCCTGCTGGTCGGCACCGACGGCCGCGACAAGATCACCGAGGCGGAGCGGCAGAAGTACCGGCTCGGCGGGGCGCCCTGCCACTGCACGGACACGATCATGATCGTGCACATCTCCGCCGACCACGAGCGCGCCTCCGTGGTCTCGCTGCCCCGCGACTCGTACGCCATGATGCCGCCGCACACCGACCAGAACAGCGGCGACGAGCACCACGCGCACCCGGTGAAGATCAACGCGGCGTACGCGGAGGGCGGGCCGCAGCTGACCGTCCGTACCGTCGAGAACATGACGCACGTCAAGATCGACCACTATCTGGAGGTCGACTTCACCAGCTTCATGAAGACGGTCGACGAACTGGGCGGCGTCGAGGTCTGCACGGCCCATCCGCTCCAGGACGCCTACACCGGTCTCGACCTGGGCGCCGGTACGCACCGGCTGGACGGCGGCCAGGCGCTGCAGTACGTCCGCTCCCGGCACACGGACGGCGCGGGGGACCTCGGCCGGATGCAGCGCCAGCAGCGGTTCCTGGCGTCGCTGATCTCCCGGACGGCGTCGTCGGGGGTGCTGCTCAACCCGGTCAGGTTCCGCGAGGTCGCGCGCACGCTGCTCAGCTCCGTCCGTGCGGACCAGGGGTTCGGGACGCGGGAGATGGTGGACCTGGCGCGGGCCATGCGGTCGTTCACCCCGTCGTCGTCCGAGTTCACGACGGTGCCGATCGGGGACATCAGCTACGAGGTCGAGGGCATCGGCTCCACCGTGAAGTGGGACCCGGCCAAGTCGGAGAAGCTCTTCCAGGCGCTCCGGGACGACCGCCCGCTCGACGTACACCGCAACCGCAAGAAGGCGACCATCGTCGACGTCTCGCCGCAGCAGGTACGGGTCCGGGTGGAGAACGCGACGATGACGGCCGGGCTCGGGCAGAAGGCCGACGCCGCGCTGAAGGCGACGCACTTCCGGACGACCGGGGCGCCGGTGAACGCGGTGGACCGCACCGCGAAGCGGACGGTCGTGCTGTACGACCCCGGGTGGGACCGGTCGGCCTCCGCGCTGGCCACGGCGCTGCCCGGGGCGCGGATGGTGGCGGTGCCGGGGCAGGGGCCGGTGCTGAAGGTCCGGGTGGGGGCGGACTACTCCGGGGTCCGGCGGGTCCGGGCCGAGGAGACGGATCAGGGGGAGTCCGGGGTGGTCACCGGGGACGAGGTGGCTTGCGACTGAGGGGCGCCCCCCGGGGCGGAGCCCCTCGGCCCGGACCCGGGGATCAGTCGTGGTCGGGGTGCTGGGCGCGGAGTTCCTTGATGGCCCGGCGGCGGGCCAGGCGGTGCTGGCGGCGGATCTGGGCCTCTTGGTAGCGGCGCCGGTCGCGGTCGGTCTCCGGGATGACCGGGGGGACCGTGCGAGGCTTGCCGTCGGCGTCGACCGCGGCGAAGACCAGGTACGCCGAGCCGACCTGCTGCGCAGGCGTCGACTCGTTCCAGCGCTCCGCCAGGACCCGTACGCCGATCTCCATCGAGGTCCGGCCGACCCAATTGACCTGGGCCTTCACGTGCACGAGGTCGCCCACGCGGACCGGCTCAAGGAACGCCATCTCGTCCATGGAGGCCGTCACGGCCGGTCCGCCGGAGTGCCGTCCGGCCACCGCGCCCGCCGCGTCGTCCACGAGTTTCATGATCACGCCGCCGTGCACCGTACCCAGGAGGTTGGTGTCGTTGTGCGTCATGATGTGCGACAACGTCGTGCGGGAAGCCGCGGTGGGCTTGCCCGGAATGTCGGATTCCGTGCCGTGGGCCTGGTCTGTCATGCCACCTACCCTATGCGCGGCCGGAATGTGTCAGCTCTGCAACAGCCATGGCCCGATTCACCGACCGCTCTTGTAAGGCACACAGGGCCGCACGGCACACTTGCCCCATGAGCGATTGGCCCCAGGGGCGGAGCGACCGGCAGGGCGGCGGCAGCCGTGACGGTTATGGCCGTGGCAGCGCGAGCGCACGCCCCGAAGGGGCCCGTGTGATGCCGCACGTGCAGCGGCCCGTACCGCAGCAGCAGCCCCAGCCCGGCTACGACGACGGGTACGACCCGTCGCCCGGCCAGGGCTACGACAGCGGGTACAACACCGGCCAGGTCTACGGCCAGCCCAGCCGCGCCTCCGGCGGCGGTGGCGGTGCCGGCGGCGACGGCTACGGGCCGCCCGCGGGCCGCTCCGCGCGCCCCGCGCCGAACTGGCGCAAGCGCATCAAGTGGACCGCGATCACCGTGGTCACCGTGGTCGTGGTGACGAGCGTCTCCACGTACTTCTGGGCCGACTCCAAGCTCCACCGGGACGTCGACCTGTCCAAGGTCATCGACCGCCCGGAGGCGGGCGACGGCACGAACTACCTGATCGTCGGCACCGACAGCCGCGAAGGCATGTCCGACGAGCAGAAGAAGGAGCTGCACACCGGCTCCGCCGAGGGCAAGCGCACGGACACGATGATGATCCTGCACGTCGGGGGCAACGGGGACACGCTCGTCTCCCTGCCGCGTGACTCGAACGTCACGATCCCCAGCTTCAAGGGCGCCGAGTCCGGCAAGCTCTACCCGGGCACCGGCCGCCAGGTGAAGCTGAACGCGGCCTACGCCGAGGACGGCCCCGAGCTGCTGGTGCGCACCGTCGAGTCCAACACCGGGCTGCACATCGACCACTACGCGGAGATCGGCTTCGGCGGCTTCGCGAGCATCGTGGACGCGGTCGGCGGCGTCGAGATGAACCTGAAGGACGGCTTCAAGGACAAGTGGTCCGGCGCCGACTTCAAGGCGGGCAAGCAGACGCTGACGGGCCAGCAGGCCCTCGCCTTCGTCCGTACGCGGCACGCCTTCGCCGCGTCCGACCTCCAGCGCACCAAGAACCAGCAGGCGTTCCTCGCGGCGCTCGCCCACAAGGTGGCGTCCCCGTCGACGATCATGAACCCGTTCAAGCTCTACCCGACGCTCGGCGCGGGCCTGGACTCCCTCGTCGTCGACAAGGACATGAGCCTGTGGAACCTGGCCTCCATGTTCATGGCCATGAAGTCGGTCTCCGGCGGTGACGGCGACGGCACGTCGATGAACATGCCGACGAACGGCTCGGTCGGCGGCAACCTCCTGTGGGACAAGGCCAAGGTCAAGCAGCTCGTCGACCAGTTCAACAACGACGAGAAAGTGACCGTGACGGGCAGCTGAGGAGACCCCGGTCATGACCACCGCCCTCGTGCTCGGCGCGGCCGGCGGCGTCGGGCGGGCCGTCGTCGCCCGGCTCGCCGCCGGCGGGACGGACGTCGTCGCCGTCGACCAGGACCCGGCGGTCCGTCGACTGCCGGGCGTGGCCGCCTCGTTCGCCGGCGACGCCACCGATGCCGAGGTACTCGCCCGCGCCTTCGACGCGGCGCCCGAACCGCCGTCGGTCCTCGTCCACGCCCTGTTGTGGGAGCTGCGCGCACCCCTCTGCGAGGTGACGTCCGCCCAGTGGCACCGGGTCTTCGACGTGGGTCTCGTCTCCGCGTGGCAGGCCGCCGCCGAGCTGGTCCGGCGCAAGGCCGACGGGGCGGCCGCTTCGGTCGTCCTGGTGGGTTCGGTGCACGCGCACGGCGCCGTGCCCGGCTGCGCGCCGTACGCCGTCGCCAAGGCGGGACTCGGTGCCCTCGCCCGCGCGGCGGCCACCGAGTGGGGGCCTCTCGGCGTACGGACGAACGTCGTCGAGCCGGGGTTCGTCGCCGTCGCGCGCAACGCCCACCGCTGGCAGGACCCCGGTGAGCGGGCCCGCGTCGAGGCGGCCTACCCGCTCGGCCGCCTCTGCTCCCCCGCCGAGATCGCCGAGGTCGTCGCCTTTCTGGCGGGACCCTCGTCCTCGTACGTCAACGGGGTCTGCCTCCCCGTCGACGGCGGGGCGCTGGCGGTCCTCCCGGAGGTCGACCGCCAACGGCCGTGAGGTAGTTGGGTTACGGCAGGTTGCGCGCCATGACGATGCGCTGGACCTGGTTCGTGCCCTCGTAGATCTGGGTGATCTTCGCGTCGCGCATCATGCGCTCCACCGGGTAGTCGCGGGTGTAGCCGTAGCCGCCGAGGAGCTGGACCGCGTCCGTGGTGACCTCCATGGCGACGTCCGAGGCGAAGCACTTGGCCGCGGCGCCCTGGAAGGTGAGGTCGCCCTCGCGGCCGCCCGCGGCGACCCGCTCCGACTTGGCCGCCGCCGCGTACGTGAGCTGGCGGGCCGCCTCGATCTTCATGGCCATGTCCGCGAGCATGAACTGGATGCCCTGGAAGTCGGCGATCGGCTTGCCGAACTGCTTGCGCTCGCGGACGTAGCCCTTGGCGTAGTCCAGGGCGCCCTGGGCGACGCCGAGCGCCTGCGCGGCGATGGTGATGCGGGTGTGGTCGAGGGTCTTCATCGCCGTGGCGAAGCCGGTGCCCTCCTCGCCGATCATGCGGTCCGCGGGGATGCGGACGTTGTCGAGGTAGACCTCGCGGGTCGGCGAGCCCTTGATGCCGAGCTTCTTCTCCGGGGCGCCGAAGGAGACGCCTTCGTCCGACTTCTCGACGACGAAGGCGGAGATGCCCTTCGAGCGCTTGTCGGGGTCGGTGACGGCCATCACCGTGTAGTACTCGGAGACGCCGGCGTTGGTGATCCAGCGCTTCACGCCGTTCAGCACCCAGGAGTCGCCGTCGCGCACCGCGCGCGTCTTCATGCCCGCCGCGTCCGAGCCGGCGTCCGGCTCGGAGAGGCAGTACGAGAACATGCCGTCGCCCTTGGCCAGCGGGCCCAGGTACTTCTTCTTCAGCTCCTCGGAGCCGGAGAGGATGACGGGCAGGGAGCCGAGCTTGTTGACGGCCGGGATGAGGGAGGAGGAGACGCAGGCGCGGGCGACCTCCTCGATGACGATGACCGTGGCGAGCGCGTCGGCGCCGGAGCCGCCGTACTCCTCGGGGACGTGGACGGCGTGCAGGTCGTTGGCGACGAGGGCGTCGTGGGCCTCCTGCGGGAAGCGGGCCTCCTCGTCGACCGCGGCGGCGTACGGCGCGATCTTCGTCTCGGCCAGCGCGCGGATGGCCTCGCGGAGCATGTCGTGCTCCTCGGACGGGCGGTACAGGTCGAACTCCGGGGTGGAAGCCGATCCGGCCAAGGTGACTCACGCTCCAAGCGATGCTAATTACCGTTAAGTAACCCGAATTTTAGGTGCCTGCCCACGCGAGGGATACGTGAGCTGTGCGACAGCGGGGAAGTTGCCCGCTGAAGGCCCTGCGTAAGCCCCGACTATGCTCGATCAGCGCACGCAGCACCCTTACCTCTGGAGCCCCGCTATGGCCCCCCTCAAGATCACCGTGATCGGTACCGGTTACCTCGGTGCCACACATGCCGCGGCCATGGCCGAACTCGGTTTCGAGGTGCTCGGCCTGGACGTCGTGCCCGAGAAGATCGAGATGCTCACGCGGGGCGAGGTCCCCATGTACGAGCCCGGTCTCGAGGAGCTGCTGCGGCGGCACGTCGCCGGGATCGAGGGGTCCTCGGGCCGGCTGCGCTTCACGATGGACTTCGCGGAGGCCGGGAACTTCGGTGACGTGCACTTCGTGTGCGTCAACACCCCGCAGAAGCACGGCGAGTACGCCTGCGACATGAGCTACGTGGACTCCGCCTTCGCCTCGCTCGCCCCGCACGTGCGGGCGGGCGCGCTCGTCGTCGGCAAGTCGACCGTGCCGGTCGGCTCCGCGCAGCGGCTCGCCGCGCTGCTGCCGGAGGGCGTGGAGCTGGCGTGGAACCCGGAGTTCCTGCGCGAGGGCTTCGCCGTCAACGACACGCTCCACCCGGACCGCATCGTGATCGGCGTCGGCAGCGAGCGGGCCGAGAAGCTGCTGCGGGACGTGTACGCGACGCCGCTCGGCGAGGGCACCCCGCTCGTGGTGACGGACTTCCCCACGGCCGAGCTGGTCAAGACGGCGGCGAACTCCTTCCTCGCCACCAAGATCTCCTTCATCAACGCGATGGCCGAGGTCTGCGAGGCCGCGGGCGGCGACGTCGCGAAGCTGGCGGAGGCGATCGGCTACGACGACCGGATCGGGCACAAGTTCCTGCGGGCCGGGATCGGGTTCGGCGGCGGGTGCCTGCCGAAGGACATCCGGGCGTTCATGGCGCGCGCCGGTGAGCTCGGGGCCGACCAGGCGCTGACGTTCCTGCGGGAGATCGACTCCGTCAACATGCGGCGGCGCGGCGCGATGGTGGAGATGGCGCGGGAGGCGCTGGGCGGCGGGGCGTTCCTGGGCAAGCGGGTCGCGGTACTCGGGGCGGCCTTCAAGCCGGACTCCGACGACGTACGGGACTCGCCCGCGCTGAACGTGGCCGGGCAGATCCACCTCCAGGGCGGCCAGGTGACCGTGTACGACCCGAAGGGCATGGCGAACGCGCGGCGGCTCTTCCCGACGCTGGGGTACGCGGAGTCGGCGCTCGACGCGGTGCGGGGGGCGGATGTGGTGCTGCATCTGACCGAGTGGCGGGAGTTCCGGGAGCTGGATCCCGCGGAGCTGGGGGCTGTTGCTTCGGCTCGGGTGATCCTGGACGGGCGCAATGCGTTGGACGCTGGCGCTTGGCGGGGGGCCGGGTGGACGTATCGGGCTATGGGGCGGCCCTCGGCGTAGGGGGGCGTTGTGGGGGGCCTGGTGTGGGGGTGCCCCGGGTTTGGGGTGCGCTCTCGGTCGGGGGCTTCTGAGGTTGCGCGGCTGACTGTTCGTTGTGGCTGGGCGCGCCGTTCCCCGCGCCCCTGACGGGGCTCTCTTCGGCCGGCATCTGATCGTGCGTTGTGGCTGGGCGCGCCGTTCCCCGCGCCCCTTACGGGGCTTGTCTGGCCGTTCCCCGGGGCCCTTACGGGGCTTGTCTGGCTCGGTAGCGGCGCATTTTGGCTCTTGCTCCGCAGACTGACATCGAGCACCAGCGGCCTCGGCCCGCGGGGCTGCGGTCGTAGAAGGCCCACAGGCAGTCCTCGGCCTCGCAGGCCTTGAGGCGGGTCCAGGTGCCCTGCGTGGTGGCCTCCGCGATGGCCGCCGCGATCCTGGTGGGCAGCGGGGCGTCGGCGGTCAGCGGGACCAGGGCCGCCGAGCCGTCGTGGTCGTCGACCGCCACCCGCAGCGGGGCCCGCGCGAGCAGCCGGCTCAGCGGGGTCACCGAGCGGTGCGGCGGGTGGCCCGCGTGGGCCAGGCACGCGGCGCGCAGGGATTCGCGCAGCTCTCGTACGTCGTCGGTCTGCTCGGCGGTGAACCCGAAGCGGGCGCGGTCCGCCGCGGAGTCCAGCGTGTCGGCACCCGTCGTGGTGTCGAGCAGCGTGTTCACCAGAGCCTCGATCAGGGCCAGGCCGCCGGGCGCGGGTGCGCGCTCATTCATGGTTGCGACGTTACCTCTGGTGCGGCACCATGCGGTAACGGCGTTACCGGTTGATGCCCTATAGGGGTAACACGAGGAGAAGTCATGGCCATCGCCAAGCTCGATGTCA
Organism: Streptomyces sp. NPDC049813; assembly: GCF_044465085.1. Lineage (NCBI taxonomy): Bacteria > Bacillati > Actinomycetota > Actinomycetes > Kitasatosporales > Streptomycetaceae > Streptomyces > Streptomyces sp. NPDC049813. Next base: position 15,099 of record NZ_JBITLI010000009.1, read on the forward strand.
TCGCCCTGGACTGTCCCGAGCCGCGGGCGCTCGCCGATTTCTACGCGGCGGTGCTCGGCGGCACCCTCGCCGACGACGAGGCGGAGAACGGCTGGGTCGTGCTGCGGACGCCGGGCGGGAAGCTGGCGTTCCAGGAGTCGCCCGGGTACCGGCCGCCGGTCTGGCCGTCGGCCGAGCACGGGCAGCAGCTGCACCTGGACCTGACCGTGACGGACCTGGACCGGGCGGAGAAGGAGGTGCTCGCGCTCGGTGCGACGCTCCTGGACGCCGGGGACGGCACGCGCTCCTGGCGCGTTTACGCCGACCCGGTCGGGCATCCGTTCTGCCTCTGCGCCTGCTGAGCCCGGCACAGGGGGCGCGGCGGGGGCCGTCGGCGGGTCAGCAGCGGGTCGCCGGCGGCTCCTGGCGCTGCCGCGCGGCCCGCGCGGTGAACTCGGTGCCGCGCAGCACCCGTTGGGCGTTGCCCCAGGTGAGCAGCGCGATGTCGCTCTCCGGCCAGCCGCGGTCGAGCAGCTCGGTGACCAGCGCCGGGTAGCCGGTGGCGTCGCCGAGGCCCTCGGGGTGCGGCTCCCCGCTGTCGTGGGTGCCGGAGAGGCCGACGGCGTCGGGGCCCGCGACGCGGCGCACGTGGTCGAGGTGGTCGGCCAGGTCGCGCAGGGCGGGCCCGGTCCGCTCGGCCGAGCAGGGCACCAGGCACAGGCCGCGGTTGGCGCCGAGCACGGTCAGCAGTTCGTCGGAGGCGTTGTCCGGGTGGCCGTTGAGGGCGGCGGCGCCGGAGCGCGTCAGGACCACCGGGGCCTTGGAGATGTCGATGACGCGGACCGCGGTCGCCGCGGACGTCCCCGTCAGGTCGATGAGCATGCCGAGCCGGTTCAGCTCCCGGACCATCTCCTCGCCGAGGGGCGTCAGGCCGGTGTCGTGCGGGGCCCACCGGGCGCCGCTCAGCGTGAGGGCCCGCAGCCCGAGCGCGTGCAGGGCGCGCAGGGTGCCCAGCGAGTCGCCGGCGGCGGCGGCCGGGGCCGGGCCGATGACGACGGCGATCCGGCCGTGCGCGCGGGCGTCGGCGGTCTCGGAGGCGGAGCCGGCCAGCCGCAGGCCCTCCGGGTAGCGGTGCACGACCCGCTTGACCAGGTCGATCTGTTCCAGCGCCGAGGTGACCGGGCGCTCCGGGAGGAGGTGCAGCGCCCACAGCTGGGCGCCGACACGGCCCCTGCGCAGCCGCGGCAGGTCCGTCTGGACGGCGTACTCGCCCGGTCCGAGGTCGTACCAGGGCAGCCGGCTCAGGGTGCCGGGCAGGCCGCAGTAGCCGTCCGCCACGGGATGGTGGGCGAGGAGGTCGAGGGCCGGCTGCGGATCGGGTCCCTGGGACGGGGCTCCGACCGGCGCGCAGGGGGCGTCGAGCTCGCCCGCTTCCGCGGTGGCGTTCAGTTCGTCCTGCAGGTCTGCCATGACACGGCTCCGGCCAGAAGGGTGGGGACAGGCGTCCACCCACCGTGGCACGGGTCCCGGGCCCGCTCGCGGCGAGCGGGCCCGTTCGGGGGACCCCTGCGCCGAACGGGCCCGGGGGCCGGCTCAGCCGTCGAGCTGCTCCAGCGTCGCGTTCGACGGTCCGCGCCGACCCTGGAGGTCGCGGGCCACGTCCTGCGCCGCGCCCAGCACCCGCACCGCGTTGCCCCACGTCAGCTTCGCGAGGTCGGCGGTGGACCAACCGCGGGTGAGCAGCTCGGCGATCAGGTTCGGATAACCGGAGACGTCGCCCAGGCCGTCCGGCGTGAAGGCCGTGCCGTCGTAGTCGCCGCCGATGCCGATGTGGTCGACGCCGGCGACCTCGCGCATGTGGTCGAGGTGGTCGGCGACCGTGGCGGCGGTGGCGACCGGGCGGGGCGTGGACTCCTCGAAGGCGCGGTGCAGCTTCATCGCCTCGGGCGAGGAGTCCAGGTGGTGGAAGCCGTGCGCGCGCAGGTTGTCGTCGGCGGCCGCGGTCCAGTCGACGGCGGCCTGCAGGACGAACTTGGGCACGAAGGTCGCCATCGCCACTCCCCCGTTGCCGGGGAGCCGCTCCAGGACGTCGTCGGGGATGTTGCGCGGGTGGTCGCAGACGGCGCGGGCCGAGGAGTGCGAGAAGATCACCGGCGCCTCGGTGGTGTCGAGGGCGGCGCGCATCGTGGTGGCGGCGACGTGCGAGAGGTCGACGAGCATGCCCTCGCGGTTCATCTCGCGTACGACCTCGCGGCCGAAGGCCGAAAGGCCGCCGACGCCGGGCTCGTCGGTCGCCGAGTCCGCCCACGCGATGTTGTCGTTGTGGGTGAGCGTCATGTAGCGCACGCCGAGCGTGTACAGCGCCCGCAGGGTGGCCAGCGAGTTGTTGATCGAGTGGCCGCCCTCGGCGCCCTTGAGGGAGGCGATACGGCCCTCCGCCCGCGCCGCTTCCATGTCGGCGGCGGTCAGTGCGGCCCGCAGGTCGCCCGGGTAGCGGGCGATCAGCTGGTCGACGCAGTCGATCTGCTCCAGGGTGGCGCTGACCGCCGCGTCGCCGGTCAGGTCGGTGCGCACGTACACCGACCAGAACTGGGCGCCGACGCCGCCGGCTCGCAGCCGGGCCAGGTCGGTGTGGAGGTGCGCGCTCTGGTCGGTGGCGATGTCCCGCGCGTCGATGTCGTAGGTGACCTGCTCGCGCAGCGCCCACGGCAGGTCGTTGTGCCCGTCGACGACGGGGAACTCGGCGAGTACCGCCCGGGCCCGCGCCAGTGCGTCCGTCATACCGCTCGTCCCCTCGCTCACTTGCCGAAGCCGAAGCCGGCGCCGGCGCTCTCGACCTTGTTCCGCAGGCGCTTGCCCTTCTCGGTGGCCTGGTCGTTCAGCTCCTGCTGGAACTCGCGCATCCGGCCGAGGAGTTCCTCGTCGTGCGCGGCGAGCATGCGCGCGGCGAGCAGCCCCGCGTTGCGCGCGCCGCCGACCGAGACGGTGGCGACCGGGACGCCCGCGGGCATCTGCACGATGGACAGCAGCGAGTCCATGCCGTCGAGGTACTTCAGCGGCACGGGCACGCCGATGACCGGCAGCGGCGTCACGGAGGCGAGCATGCCGGGCAGGTGGGCGGCGCCGCCCGCGCCCGCGATGATCGCCTTGAGGCCCCGCTCGGCGGCGTGCTCGCCGTAGGAGATCATCTCGTGCGGCATCCGGTGCGCGGAGACGACGTCGACCTCGTAGGGGATCTCGAACTCGGCGAGGGCCTTCGCCGCCGCCTCCATGACGGGCCAGTCGGAGTCCGACCCCATGACGATGCCGACGACGGGACCGGAGTGGCTCGCGGCGCTCATTCGGTGATCGTGCCCTTCAGGTATCCGGCTGCGTGACGGGCGCGGTCCAGGACCTCGTCCAGGTCGTCGCCGTAGGTGTTGACGTGGCCGACCTTGCGGCCGGGCTTCACGTCCTTGCCGTACATGTGGATCTTCAGCTGCGGGTCGCGGGCCATGCAGTGCAGGTACGCGCTGTACATGTCCGGGAAGTCGCCGCCCAGGACGTTCGCCATGACCGTCCACCTCGCGCGCGGGCGCGGGTCGCCGAGCGGGAGGTCGAGGACGGCGCGGACGTGGTTGGCGAACTGCGAGGTGATCGCGCCGTCCTGGGTCCAGTGGCCGCTGTTGTGCGGACGCATCGCCAGTTCGTTGACGAGGATGCGGCCGTCAGGGGTCTCGAAGAGCTCGACGGCGAGGTGGCCGACGACGTCGAGCTCCTTGGCGACGCGCAGCGCCAGCTCCTGGGCCGCGCCCGCGAGCGCCTCGTCGAGGCCGGGCGCGGGGGCGATCACGGTGTCGCAGACGCCGTCGACCTGCTGGGACTCGACGACGGGGTAGGCGACGGCCTGGCCGTGCGGGGAGCGCACGACGTTGGCCGCCAGCTCCCGGACGAAGCCGACCTTCTCCTCGGCGAGGACCGGGACGCCCGCCTTGAAGGGCTCGCCCGCCTCCGCCTCGGAGCGCACGACCCACACGCCCTTGCCGTCGTAGCCGCCGCGCACCGTCTTCAGGACGACGGGGAACCCGTCGCCCTCGGCGGCGAACGCGGCCACGTCCGCCGCGTCCCGCACGAGGCGGTGGCGCGGGCAGGGCACGCCGAGCGCGGTGAGCTTCGCGCGCATCTCGCCCTTGTCCTGGGCGTAGAGCAGCGCGTGCGGGCCGGGGCGCACGGGGATGCCGTCCGCCTCCAGGGCCCGCAGGTGCTCGGTGGGCACGTGCTCGTGGTCGAAGGTGATCACGTCGCAGCCGCGCGCGAACGCGCGCAGCGTGTCCAGGTCGCGGTAGTCGCCGACGACGACATCGCCGACGACCTGGGCCGCGGAATCCACTGGAGTGTCACTGAGGAGCTTGAACCTGATGCCGAGCGGGATGCCCGCCTCGTGTGTCATACGAGCGAGCTGACCCCCGCCGACCATGCCGACTACCGGGAACGTCACGCCTCCAGGGTATCGGCCGTTCGACCGGCGCCCGCACGGCCTCCACCTTGGAGGTTCCTCCAGGGACGGCGCCGCCGGGCGGCCCGGGGAGCGCTTGGTTAGCATGGCGGGGTCGGTTCTCACGGGCCGCGCGACCACATCGACGGGGACGACGGGGCTGAGGCGACCACTATGAAGGCGACCACCGGCCGACGGCACGGGCGGCGAGCGAGCCGTCCGGGACGCCTGCGCGCGCTGCGGACCCGCTTCGACGCCCTGGGCCGCGAGATCGCCAAGTTCGGTGTCGTCGGCGCCCTGGGCGTCCTCGTGAACTTCGCGGTCTTCAACCTGATGCGGCACGGCACGGACCTCCAGGTCGTGCGGGCCAGCGTGATCGCGACCGTGGTCTCCATCGTCTTCAACTACGTGGGGTTCCGGTACTTCACCTACCGCGACCGCGACAAGAGCGGACGCGCGAAGGAACTGACGCTGTTCCTGCTGTTCAGCGTCGTCGGCCTGGTGATCGAGAACGGCGTCCTGTACGTGGCGACGTACTCCTTCCACTGGGACAGCCAGTTGCAGAGCAACGTCTTCAAGTTCCTCGGCATGGGCCTCGCGACCCTGTTCCGCTTCTGGTCCTACCGGACCTGGGTCTTCAAGGCGCTGCCCGCCCGGGAGACGGTGGCCCGTGCGGAATCGTTCCTGGACGAGCCGGACGCGCCGCCCGTGCACCGCGTCAAGCCGTGAGCCGCAGGCTCAGCAGGCCCAGGGGGCTCTAGGGCCTGTCTGACAATTCCCGTCTGCCCCACGACGCCTGGCACGCACTCTCGCCGCACCGGGCACAAGGCCAAGTACGTCCAGTACGAGGCCTTGCGCCCGGCACGCCGAGAGCACGCACCAGACGCCGCGGGGCCGCCCTCCGGGCGACGACGGGAATTGTCAGACAGGCCCTAGCGGACCGTCTCGGGGTCCAGGTCGTCCGCCGGCTTCTTCAGCGGGGTGCGCGACAGGAACAGGCCGAAGACCGGCGGGGACGCCTGGAGCATCTCGAGGCGGCCGCCGTCGGCCTCGGCGAGGTCGCGGGCGACGGCGAGGCCGATCCCGGTGGAGTTCCGGCCGCTGATCGTCCGCTCGAAGATCCGCGAGCCCAGCTCGGAGGGGACGCCCGGCCCCTCGTCGGTGACCTCGATGACCGTCTGGTTGCCGGTGACGCGGGTGCGCAGGGCGACGGTGCCGCCGCCGTGCATCAGCGAGTTCTCGATCAGCGCGGCGAGGACCTGGGCGACCGCGCCCGGCGTGCCGACCGCCGTGAGGTGCTGCTTGCCGGAGGAGACGATGGCCCGGCCCGCGCTGCGGTAGGCGGGCCGCCACTCCTCCAGCTGCTGCTTGATGACCTCGTCGAGGTCGAAGGTGACGGCCGAACCGGTGCGCGGGTCTCGGGAGTTGGTGAGCAGCCGCTCGACGACGTCGGTGAGCCGCTCGACCTGCGCGAGCGCGATCGTCGCCTCTTCCCGCACCTCGGCCAGGTCGTCGGTCATGGTGATCTCCTCCAGGCGCATCGACAGCGCCGTGAGGGGGGTGCGCAGCTGGTGCGAGGCGTCGGCGGCCAGCCGCCGCTCGGCGGTCAGCATGCGGGCGATGCGCTCGGCGGAGCCGTCCAAGACGTCGGCGACCCGGTCCAGCTCGGGGACGCCGTAGCGCTTGTGCCGCGGGCGCGGGTCCCCGGAACCGAGCCGCTCGGCGGTGGAGGCCAGGTCGGTGAGCGGGGAGGCGAGGCGGTTGGCCTGGCGCACGGCGAGCAGCACGGCGGCGACCACCGCGAGCAGCGCCACCCCCGCGATGATCAGCAGGGTCCGGCCGACCTCCCGGGTGACGGCGGAGCGCGGCTCCTCGACGGTGACCTTCTCGCCCCGCTCGCCGACGGCGGTGTACGTGATGACGTCGCCCTCGGGCTCGGAGCCGAGGGCGATGGGGGCGCGGCCGGGGATGACGACGGTCGCGTAGCGGTCCTCGATGGCGACCTGGTCGGCGAGGATGCCGCCGTTCACCTGCTCGCCGCTGAGCAGCCGGCTGTCCACGATGGAGGCGAGCCGGACCGCCTCGGACTCGACGCGGTCCTGGGCGCTGTTGCTGATGGTCCGGGTCTCCACGATGACCAGGGAGACGCCGAAGACGGCGATCACGACCAGGACCACGGCGAGGGTCGAATTGATGAGTCGGCGGCGCATGCCCCCTAGTCTCCCGGATGCGCACCCGGCGCCCGGTGCGCCGTCACGGGGCGGCGCCGCCCGCGCTCAGCTCTTCTCGAACCGGAAGCCCACGCCGCGCACCGTGGCGATGTACCGCGGGTTCGCCGCGTCGTCGCCGAGCTTCTTCCGGAGCCAGGAGATGTGCATGTCCAGGGTCTTGGTCGAGGACCACCAGGTGGTGTCCCACACCTCGCGCATCAGCTGGTCGCGGGTGACGACCCGGCCCGCGTCGCGCACGAGGACCCGCAGCAGGTCGAACTCCTTCGCCGTGAGCTGGAGTTCCTCGTCGCCCATCCAGGCGCGGTGCGACTCGACGTCGATGCGCACGCCGTGCGTGGCCGGGGTCTCCTTGGGCTCGGCTGCGCCGCGGCGCAGCAGCGCCCGGACGCGGGCGAGCAGTTCGGCGAGGCGGAACGGCTTGGTGACGTAGTCGTCGGCGCCGGCGTCGAGGCCGACCACCGTGTCGACCTCGTCGGCGCGGGCGGTGAGGATCAGGATCGGCACCGTGTGGCCCTCGGCGCGCAGCCGGCGGGCGACTTCGAGGCCGTCCATGCCGGGCAGCCCCAGGTCCAGGACGACGAGGTCGATGCTTCCCTGCAGTCCGGCGTCGACGGCTGTGGGTCCGTCCTCGCGGACCTCGACCTCGTAACCCTCCCGGCGCAGGGCGCGGGCCAGCGGCTCCGAGATGGACGCGTCGTCCTCGGCGAGCAGTACACGGGTCATGCAGTGATGGTAGTCCGCGCCGCGGGACAGCCGCGGGGTGATCGGCAAGAGCGCACCGCGAGGGGAAACGGAACGCTCACCTCCGGGTTCGCCTCCTTGGCCTCTGGGGTGCGATCCTGGGGAACTCCTTCGAATCAGCGCGGCGGTTCCACGGAGGCCTGTGATCCATCTCTCAAGTCCTTCCATATGCACCACTGTCGTGTCGTATGGTGACGGAACGCCTGATGCACTAATGGGGGACCTTAGGAGCGCACTGCGCACCGAAGGTCCCTTTCCTGTGTGAGCTGACCGCGGTCAGCATCGAAAGGAACGACCTGTGGCCGGGCTCCGCACGCGACGACGCGCGCGGGGCGTGGATCCCGGGTCCGCCGTACCTCGTCCCGCGCGACCCTGTCGTACGGGCACATCCCCCCGGGCGTGGGGAGGACGGTAGGACTCCGGTGCCGGCCGACCCCCACCCGGGCGCTCGCTTCACCCCCACAAAGGAAGCGGCGGCGTCCCGAGCGAGCAAGGAACCACCATGGCGTCCAGCCTGACGAAGGAAGCCCCGGCGCCCGTCGCCGGCGGCAAGACCTTCCTTGGCCACCCCCTCGGCCTGGCCTTTCTGTTTCTGACGGAGATGTGGGAGCGCTACAGCTTCTACGGCATGCGGGCACTGCTCGTCCTGTACTTGTCGGCCGCGGTGGTCGACGGCGGCCTCGGTCTGAACGCCGGCACGGCGGTCGCCATCTACTCGGTCTACAACGCCCTGGTGTACCTGCTCGCCCTGCCGGGCGGCTGGCTCGGCGACCGGGTCTGGGGCCCGCGCAAGACCACCGCGGTCGGCGCCGCGATCATCATGGTCGGCCACTTCATGCTGGCGCTGCCGTCGGCCGGCACGTTCTACGGCGGTCTCGTGCTGATCGCCGTCGGTTCGGGTCTGCTCAAGGCCAACATCTCCACGATGGTCGGCCACCTGTACCCGGCGAAGAACGACCCGCGCCGTGACGGCGGCTTCTCGATCTTCTACATCGCCATCAACCTCGGTGCCTTCGTCGCCCCGCTGACGATCGGCACGGTCGGCCAGAAGGTCGACTGGCACCTCGGCTTCGCCATGGCCGGTGTCGGCATGGCCCTCGGCCTGCTCTGCTTCGTCTTCGGCTTCCGCTTCCTGTCCGCCGAGTCGACGGTCGTGCCGTCGCCGCTGTCGGTGGCCGAGCGGACCGCGATCTGGAAGAAGGCCGGCCTGTGGGCCGCGGTGGCCGTCGTGTTCTACGGCGTCGTCGGCGGTGGCGGTCTGTTCACCGTGAACTGGATCCTGTGGCCGCTGACCGTCCTCGGTCTGGTGCTGCCGGTCTGGTACCTGGTCAAGATGAAGCGCGACCGCGAGCTGAGCGCCACCGAGCAGTCCCGGGTCTCCGCGTACATCTGGTTCTTCGTCGTGGCCGCCGTGTTCTGGGGCATCTTCGACCAGTCCGGCTCCACGCTGAACCTGTTCGCCAACGACAACACCGCCAACTCGCTGTTCGGCTTCGACTTCCCGTCCAGCTGGTTCCAGTCGCTGAACTCGCTGTACGTGATGGCCTTCGCGCCGGTCTTCGCCTGGCTGTGGCTGGCGCTGAACCGCCGCGGCAAGGAGCCCAGCTCCCTCTCGAAGTTCGCCAACGGCGTCTTCCTGATCGGCCTGTCCTTCTTCGTCATGATGCTGGCCCAGGCCGCCGCCTCCGGCGACGCCAAGGTCACGCCGCTGTGGCTGTGCGCGGTCTACCTGATCCAGACCATCGGCGAGCTGACGCTCTCCCCGGTCGGCCTGTCGCTCACCACCAAGCTGGCGCCGCAGAAGTACGGCTCGCAGATGATGGGCGTGTGGTTCCTCGCCGTCACCGCGGGCGACTCCGTCATCGCGCTGCTCCAGCTGGTCGGCGCGCCGACCGACAGCCAGTGGTGGTTCGCCTCGCAGGGTGCGCTGGCGGTCCTCGCCGGTGTCGCGGTCTTCATGTTCCGCCGCAAGGTCAAGCCGCTGATGGGCGGCGTGCACTGACCGCACGTCCCCGCTGACGCCGAAGGGGCCCGGCCGCATCGAGAGGTGCGGCCGGGCCCCTTCGCCCGTACCGGGAGGGTCACCTGCCGCGCGCCGCCCGGCGCTTCGGCAGGAACGTGAAGACCGCGCCGCCCAGCAGGATCACCGTGCCGGCCACCAGGCCGAGGGCGCGCAGGGCGCCGTCGTTCGAGGCGCCCGTCTCGGCGAGGCCGCCGCCGCCCGCCGCGGAGCCGCCGGCCGCGCCGCCCGCCGAACCGGAGCCGGACCCGGAGCCCGAGCCCGAGCCGCCGGTCGCGCCGCCCTCCACCGCCTTCGTGTCCAGCTCCAGGGAGACCTCGGTCCTGGTCGGCGTACAGGTGGTCGTCGTGCCCAGCGCCTTCACCGTCAGGACGCCCGGCGACAGGGTCGACTTCCCGTCCGCGCCCGGCTTGTACGTGCCTGTCAGGTCCGGGATCGTCATCGGGTCGCCGGACTTGATGGGCTCCTTGTTCGTCGGGCCCTCGACGTTCACCGTGCCCTTGTCGGCGCCGCCCAGCTTCACCGCCATCGACGGCTTGACCGCGTCGGCCGGGATGTCGGCGGGGCTGTCCATGACGGACGCCTTGAACTTCACGGTGAGGGCGTAGGCCCCGCCGTCCTTCTTGGCGTCTATCTGCACCGGGGACGTGGCGTTCTTGTCGCCGATGGGCGTCTTGCAGGCGTAGGGGATCGACACCTCCTTGCCGGTGAAGTCGCTCTGCCCGCCACCGCCCCCGCTGCCGCCGCCGGCGCCGGCCGTGGTGGTCCCGCCGGCGTCGGTGCCGCCGGTGTCCGTACCGCCCGCCGCGGTGCCCCCGGTGTCCGTACCGCCGGCCGCGGTGCCCCCGGTGTCGGTGCCGCCCGCCGCCGCGCCGCCGGTGCTCGTGCCCGCCCCGTCCGTCACCTTGACCGTCACGGCGGGCGCGACGGCCTCCTTGGGCGTGCACTTGGTGTCGGTGGAGATCGGCTTGCTGACGTTGATGGTGTACGCGTCCGGGGTCAGCGTCACGTCCCCGGCCTTGGTCAGCTTCAGCTTGCCGGTCATGTCGGACAGCACCATCGGGCTGTTCTTGGGGATCGCCGGGTTCTTCCGGGCGCCCTGCACCTTGAGGTCGCCGCTCTGCGCGCCGCCGACCTTGACCGTGCCCGTGGGCTGCACGGTGTCGGCGTCGAGGTCGAGGACGTCGGGGTTCTTCGAGGCGGCCTGGGTGGTCTTCCACACGACGTCGATCTCGTCGCCGACCTTGGCCGTCGCCGGCGCCGTGACGTCGGCCACCGTGGTGCCCTCGACCGGCGGCAGCCCCGAGATGGCGGGCGGCACGCACTCCGTCTTGAACGAGGACCCGGCCGCCTGCGCCGGGACGGCGGCCAGCCACAGGCCCGCTCCGGACAGGACCAGGGCACAGCCGGCCGCACCGGCTCTCCGTTGCCTTCTCACGTGTTTCCCTTCGTCGTTCGGCTGGTGTCGGGCGGTGCGGAGAGCTGCCCGGCCGCGGGCCCGCCCGGACCGGTGTCCGGGGCGAACCAGGGCAGGGTGTCCTGGGCGGGGGCGGCGGTGTCCGCGGGCCCCCGGGCGGGCGCGGCCGGCGCGCGGCGCGGGAGCCGCACCTTCGGCAGCCGCACGGTGAGCTCGGCCAGGTGCTGGGCGCCGCGGTGCCGGCCCTGGCCGTACCGCTCGCGCGGCCGCAGCCGGTCCACGACCGCCATGCCGATTCGGAAGACGGCGGCCGGGACGACGACGCAGAGCAGGAGCCAGAAGAGGGTGACGCCCCAGGGCCTGCCGACGCCCCAGGGCTGCTCGGCGAGGACCTTCCCGCCGTACTTCAGCGACACCAGGTAGCTGCCGTGCGCACCGGCGTCCAGCTCGACGGGGAGCTCGATCCGCGCCTTGCGGCCCGGCGCGATGGTGCCGCGCCACTGCTGTTCCTCGTAGACGGGCGCGAAGACGCCGTGCGCGGTGCCGACCTGGAAGACCGGGTCCTTGACCGGGCTCTGGCCGACGTTGCCCACGGTGAACGTGAAGGTCCGCGCGGGCGGGGCGCCGAACCAGGTGAGCACGCCGCTCGACCCGTCGAGGCGGGTGTCGGCGACCATGGCCAGCTGCCCGGTGCCGGACGCCGCGGGCAGGGCCGCCACCGGATGCCCCGCGACTTTCAGCACGGCGTCCGCCTGCGCCTTCGCGCCGCCGGTCACGGTCGCCACGTGGACGACGCACGGACAGGGCACGGGCGGCTCGGCGACCGGCAGCTTCCGGCTGAATGCGCCGCGGGCGTCGGTGGTGACGGCGCGGCCGTCGGCGTTGGCGCAGGAGTTCGTGCCGCCGATGACGCCGCGCGCGGGGCTGGAGCGGCCGCAGACCAGCATCATCAGCAGCGCCCTCGCCCCCCAGCCGGTGCCCTTGACGGTGACCGAGCCTCCGGTGCCGGCCTGGGACGCGGAGAGGGTGACGGCGGGGGTGTCCGCGGCCCCGGCCCACGGCGCCGCGCCCGCGAGGAGCGCGGCCAGCAGGGCGAGGACGGTCAGCAGCCGCGTGGCCGGTGCGCAGCGGGTCATGACACGCTCCCAGGGTTGCCGGTGCTGGGGCGGACCCGGCGCCGGCGGCGTACGAGGCGGTGGGCGGCGTACCCGGCGCCCGCGAGCGCGGCGAGGGCGGCGCCGAGGGGGGCCCAGGGCACGAACCGGGCGTTCGCCGTCGCCGTGTCCCGCGCGCCGTCGCCGGCCGTCACCGTGACCCGCACCTCGACGGCGTCCAGCGCCGGGGCGTCGCGCCAGGGTTCGCTGAGGCTGGCCCGGCGGCCGGGCGGCAGCCGCACCGGCAGGGTCCTGGCCTTCCGGTCGAGGACGGTGCCGAGGACACCGTCGGCGGTGACCGCGAGGCGGGGCGCCAGCGTGGTGTTGCCGCGGTTGACGACGTCGTACGTGATCCGGTCCCCGGCGACGACCCGTACGTGCTCGACGGTGAGCGCCGCCAGGGTGGGGCCGCTGACCCGCAGGTGGACGCTGAGCCGGGAGGTGTGCCCCGCGCCCTCGGCCACGATCGTGCCCGGGTGGTCGCCGGGGCTCGCGCCCGCCGGGACGGTCAGCGCGAACGGCACCTCGGCGCGGGTGCGGGCGGGGACCCGTACGGACGGCTCGGCGAACACGATCCGGGCGCCACTGGCGCGCAGCCTGATCCGCACGGCCCCGGCACTCGGATTGCTGACGGCCACCTTGTCCTCCAGGACGCTGCCGGGGGCGCCCTCGGCGTAGACGTACGGCCGGGAGCCGCTCACCGCGGCGGGGGCCAGCGTCCAGCGGCCGGCCGCGGCCTCCCCGGCCCCGCCGCCCAGCACGCTCCCCGCGACCAGGGCAGCGGCCAGAAACCGGACCCCGCGGCGGGCTGGCGACCTCCCCGGACTCGTATCCGCCATCAGGTCCCGCCTCGGGACGCGAGGCAGCGGGGCCCGCGGCCGGGCTCCGGGGCGCGAGCGCCGTGGGACCCGGACTCTCGTCGACGACTGCGGCGGCATCGTGGTCGCTCGCGCAGTTCCCCGCGCCCCTAGCGGGGCGCCCCCTGGTGCCGCCGGCTCAGCCACAGGGCTCCACCCGCTCCGGCCAGGAGCACCGTGCCGCCCAGCGTGCCGAGCGCGACCGCCGAGTCCTGCGGGCCGGTCTGCGGCAGCTGCCCGCTGCCGGAGGAGCCCGTCCCGGACCCGCCCGTGCTCCCGCCGCTCCCGCTCCCGCTGCCGCTCCCGCCGGAGCCGCCCGAGCCACCGGAGCCCCCGGACCCGCCCGCCGCCGTCACGGTCAGCTCCAGCGACGGCTTCGGATTGTTGGCGGGCGTGCACGTCGTCGTCGTACCGAGCGCCTTGATGGTGAGGACCCCGGCGGTGAACGTCACCTTGCCGCTCTTCTTCGGCGTGTAGGTGCCGGACAGGTCGCTGATCTTGATGGGGGTGTTGGCGGGGATCGCCGCGGCGTTGGCCGGGCCGGAGACCGCGAGGGTGCCGCTCTCCGCGCCGCCCAGCCTGATCACCGCGCTGGGGTTCATCGCGCCCTTGCCCAGCTCGACCGGGCTGGAGGAGACGCCCTTCTGGAACGACATGGTGATCTTGTAGCCGCTGCCGCTCTTGACGCTCTTCATGTCGATCGGGGAGACGGCTGCCTTGTTCCCGATCGGCGTCTTGCACTGGTAGTTGACGTCCTGCACCGTGGCGTGGGCCCCGGGGGCGGCCATCAGCACCGCGGAGCCGGCCAGTGCCGCGCTGAGCGCGTACGCGGCGGTTCGTTTCTGGTACGTCCGGTACGACACCTCGAGATCCCTTCAGACCGACGTTTGCTGACGGTTCATCAGATGCGGGTGGCTCAAGGTACGCCCGGGGCCTTGCCGAGGGAAGACAAAGAGCACGCCGGATCGGAGACGATCCGGCGTGCTCTTTGCAGCGCGGGGTGGCGGCGGCCGCGACGGGCCGGCCGGGCTCAGCCGGGGGTGCCCAGCTCCGCCCAGACGGTCTTGCCCGCGACCCCGTCCGTGCGGGTGACGCCCCAGTCGAGGCAGAGGCGCTGGACGATGAACATGCCGTGGCCGCCGGGGCGGCCCGCACGGTGCGGGGTGCGGGGCTCGGGCTGGCCCGCACCGTGGTCGGTCACCTCGATGCGCAGCACTTTGTTGTCGAGGGAGACGGTCAGCATGTCCGGGCCCTCGGCGTGCAGGCAGGCGTTGGTCACCAGCTCGGAGACGACGAGCAGCACGTCCTCCGCTGCGGCGCGGCGATCCGCGCTCGGGGCGGGCAGCCAGCCCCACTCGTGCAGCGCTTCGCGGGAGAAATCGCGGGCCAGCGGCACGATACCGCTGGCGCCGGCGAGGCTCAGCGTGCGGACCTGACGGCCGCCGGGAGCCGGGGCGTCGCCCGACTCGGGGCCGTGGTCGCCCGGCGAGTAAGGCCGGGTGGCGCTCATCAGCACTTCACCTCACCGATTTACCAATTCAGCTTCACTTCAGGACTCAGGGTTGCAGGGGCGGTCGGGTGTCTCCTGCCCTGCCGAACGACGAGAACACCCATCGATTCGGTGCGGACCCTGTGACGGTGATAACGCCTCGATCACAGAGAGACAACTGGAGCGTAACTTCTCCGGCCCGGAGCCGCGGGGTCATCCGCTCACTCCGCCGCGAGCGCCGCCGCGAGGTCTTCATGCACCGTGAAGACGGCTTCCGCGCCGGTGATCTCGAAGACCCGCGCCACCACCGGCTGCATTCCGGCCAGGTGGACCCCGCCGCCCGCGGCCTCGGCCTTGAGGCGGGCACCGAGCAGCACGTTCAGCCCCGTGGAGTCGCAGAACTCGAGACGCGCGCAGTCCACGACCAGCCGGGAAACCCCGCTGACCAGGCATTCTTCCAGGGGTTCGCGCAGTAGATCAGCGGTGTGGTGATCCAGCTCACCCACCGGGGTGACGACGGCACTGGAGCCCTCGTGCCGCACCTCCACCAGTAGCCGGCCCCGATGCGCGCTGCCGACTGTCCCGCGGTCCATGACGTCTCTCTCTCGCTGCCTTCGACGTGCCGATTGACGCCCTCGAACACTACGCCTTCTCCACGGCCCCCGGTACCCGAACAACCCCTAAGAATCGGACATTTAGGGGTATAGCGCACTTGCGGCCCGGCGACGAAACCGGGTAGGCCTAGTAAGGACGGAAAACGAACTCGCCGGCTTTGGAGGCGCCGCACTTCCGAAAGTGCACGTATTGGCATCGGCAGCCATATGCCGAGAACGATGGAGGACATCATGTCACCCCGGCTCGACGAGTCGCGTACTGACCTGGCGACGTCGACACCCGCACCGGACCGCCGCTCCGACCTCGAGCCCGACGCTCTGGAAGGACTGGAGGGGCTCCCGGAGATCCCGCCGTTCGCCGAGGTGGGAGCGCTCGACGCCCGCGCCCTTTCCAAGACGCTCTTCGAGCGCCTGGAGTCCCTCGACGAGGGCACCCACGAATACTCCTACGTCCGCAACACGCTGGTCGAGCTGAACCTCGCCCTCGTCAAGTTCGCGGCCTCCCGGTTCCGCTCCCGCAGCGAGCCGATGGAGGACATCATCCAGGTCGGGACCATCGGCCTGATCAAGGCCATCGACCGCTTCGAGCTGAGCCGTGGCGTCGAGTTCCCCACCTTCGCGATGCCAACCATCGTCGGTGAGATCAAGCGCTTCTTCCGCGACACCTCCTGGTCGGTGCGGGTCCCGCGGCGCCTTCAGGAACTCCGTCTCGACCTCGCCAAGGCGGGCGACGAGCTCGCCCAGCAGCTCGACCGGGCACCCACGGTGGCCGAGCTCGCCGCGCGCCTGGGCCTGTCGAACGAAGAGGTCGTGGAGGGGATGGCGGCGTCGAACGCGTACACCGCCAGTTCGCTCGACGCCCAGCCCGAGGAGGACGACTCCGAGGGCGCGCTCGCGGACCGGATCGGGTACGAGGACCACGGACTCGAGGGCATCGAGTACGTCGAGTCCCTGAAGCCGCTGATCGCCGAACTTCCGCCGCGGGACCGCAAGATCCTCTCGCTGCGTTTCGTCGCCAACATGACGCAGTCCGAGATCGGCGACGAGCTGGGCATCTCGCAGATGCACGTGTCCCGGCTGCTGTCGCGCACGCTCGTCAAGCTGCGCAAGGGGCTGACGGTCGAGGAGTGATCCTCCGCTCCACGCCACGGGCCGCCCGCCCGTCGTCCGCAGCGACGACGGGCGGGCGCACTGTTCTCGGCGACGGTCTCCGGCCCGGCCGATGCCGTCGGCCCGTCCACTCGTCCGCCCGTCCGCCCGTCCGGGTCAGCCGGGTACGTCCATCCGCTGGGTGCCGATGACCGACAGCAGGCGCAACGCCTCCTCCGACGCGGAGCCGGGCGTGGCCGTGTAGATGACCACCCGCTGGTCGCGGTCGGCGATGTCCAGGACGTCGCAGTTGACCGCGATGCGGCCGACCGCGGGGTGGTCGAAGGTCTTGCAGAGGGTGGGGCGGGCGGCCACCTCGTGGTCGGCCCACAGGCGGGCGAACTCCTCGCTCCCGGCGAGCAGTTCGCCGACCAGCGCCCGCACCTCGGGGTCGTCGGGGTAGCGGGCCGCCGTCACCCGCAGGTGCTGCACGGACGTCCGGCTGAACTCCTCCGCGTCCGACACCCCGTACAGCCGTCCGCCCTGCGGGTGCGGGCCGAGGAACGTCCTGCGCACGAGGTTGCGGTTCCGGCGGCCGAGCGTGGAGAAGTCCTCCATCAGGGCGGCGGCCAGCGCGTTCCAGGCGATGACCTCGTACGTCGCCGACATCACCAGGGCCGCGGAGGCCGGGAGCCGTTCCAGCAGGTCGACGATGCTCCGCCGGACCTCCCGGGAGGGGCCGGACGCGGGGCCGGGCGGGGTGCCGGCCAGGTGGTGGAGGTGGTCGCGCTCCACGTCGGACAGGCGCAGGGCGCGGGCCAGCTGGGCGAGCACCTCGCGGGAGGGGTGCGGGGCGCGGGCCTGCTCCAGGCGCGTGTAGTACTCGGTCGAGATGTACGCGAGCTGCGCCACCTCCTCGCGGCGCAGGCCCGGGGTGCGGCGGCGCGGTCCCACGGGCAGGCCCACGTCGGCGGGGGCGATGCGTTCGCGCCGGGTGCGCAGGAAGTCCGCGAGTTGTCGTCGGTTCACCCGCCCAGTGTGCGGGGCGGCCCGGGGCGCATCCAGGTACCACCGGTGCCTGGCTGTGGGGGCGCCCCCGCGACCAGGCTCGACGGCATGAACACCACACCGAGCCCCGCCACCCCGGCCCCCGCCCCCTCTTCCTCCCTCTCCCCCTCCCCCTCCGGCCTGCTCGCCGGCAAGGTCGCCTTCGTCAGCGGCGCCGGGCGCGGCATCGGGGCGGCCGCCGCCCGGCTCTTCGCCGAGGAAGGGGCCCGGGTCCTGCTCACGGCCCGGACGGAGAGCCAGCTCCGAACGGTCGTCGCGGAGATCAGGGCCGCGGGCGGCACCGCGGACCACGTCGTCTGCGACCTCGCCGACGGGGACGGCGTCCGGGCCGCCGTCCAGCGGGCGGTGGAGCTGTACGGGCGGCTCGACGTGGCCTTCAACAACGGCGCGACGGGGCAGCCGCCCGGCCCGATGGACACGCTCTCGGAGGCCGACTTCGACGCGGTGGCCGCCGTGAACCTCAAGGGCCCGTGGCTCGCGATGCGGGCCCAGGTCGCCGCCGTCCGCGCCACCGCCGGCCGTGGCGCCATCGTCAACACCTCCAGCGTGGGCAGCCTGCTGGCCAACCCGGCGCTGCCCGTGTACGGCGCGGCGAAGCGGGCCCTCAACAGCCTCACCGCGTCCGCCGCCGTCACGTACGGTCCGGAGGGCATCCGCGTCAACGCCGTCGCGCCGGGCACCACGCTCACGGAGATGCTCCGCGAGTGGGACGACCGCTCCCCCGGCACCATCGACCACCTCAACTCCCAGACCCCGCTGGGCCGCGCGGCCGACCCCCGCGAGATCGCCCAGGCCGCCGCCTGGCTGCTCAGCGACCGTGCCTCCTACGTCACGGGGACGGTCCTGCGGGTCGACGGGGGCATGTGGGCGTGAGGACTCGCCGCCCCGGCGCCGGGGTCAGTTCACCCGCACCCCGCGTCGCCAGACCTCGTCGACCAGTGGGACTCCCGGCCGGTAGGCCAGGTGTACGTGGCTGGGGGCGGCCAGGAGGGTGAGGTCCGCTCGGGCGCCGGGGGCGAGGTGGCCGATGTCCGTGCGGCGCAGCGCCCGGGCGCCGCCCGCCGTCGCGGACCAGAGGGCCTCGTCGGGGGTCATGCCCATGTCCCGTACCGCGAGGGCGATGCAGAAGGGGACGGACGAGGTGAAGGACGAGCCCGGGTTGCAGTCCGTGGAGAGGGCGACCGTGGCGCCCGCGTCCAGGAGGCGGCGGGCGTCGGGCCACTCGGCGCGGGTGGAGAACTCGGCGCCGGGCAGCAGCGTCGCCACCGTGTCGCTGTGGGCCAGGGCGTCGACGTCCGCGTCCGTCAGGTGCGTGCAGTGGTCCGCGCTGGCCGCGTCGAGCTCGACGGCGAGCTGGACGCCGGGGCCGTAGGAGAGCTGGTTGGCGTGGATGCGCGGGTGCAGGCCCCTGGCCTTGCCGGCCGTCAGGATCGCCCGCGCCTGGTCGCCGTCGAAGGCGCCCTTCTCGCAGAACACGTCGATCCAGCGGGCGTGCGGGGCGCAGGCGTCCAGCATCTCGCCGGTGACCAGCTCCACGTACCCGGCCGGGTCCTCGGCGAAGTCCGGGGAGACGATGTGGGCGCCCAGGTAGGTGACCTCGTCCGTGTGGGCCGCCGCGACGCGCAGGGCGCGGGCCTCGTCCTGCGTGGTCAGGCCGTACCCGGACTTCGTCTCGAAGGTGGTCGTGCCCTGGCGCAGCGCCTCCGCGAGGTAGCGGGTGAGGTTCGCCTCCAGGTCGGCGTCGGTCGCGGCGCGGGTCGCGGCCACCGTCGTGCGGATGCCGCCGGCGGAGTAGGCGCGGCCTCCCATGCGGGCGTTGAACTCGGCCGTGCGGTCGCCCGCGAAGAGCAGGTGGGAGTGGCTGTCGACGAAGCCCGGGATCACGGCGGCGCCCTGGGCGTCGTGTGAGGTGTCCGCGGCCGGGGTCCTCGCGCTCGGGCCCACCCAGGCGACCCTGTCGCCCTCCAGCACGAGGGCGGCGTCCTTGATCTGGCCGAGAGGGCCTTCGCCCAGTTCGGGGTTGTTGGTGACCAGAGTTGCGATGTTGGTGATGGCGGTGGTCATAGTTCTGGTTCCTCTTCCCTGAGGTCACGGGGCTCCGCCCCGGGCCGCGCCCCTCAATCGCCGGGGGGCTTGAATCGGGCTGAGCCCCGTGTCAGTGGAGTGCCGCGATCGCCGTGCTCAGGGCGTTCGCCACGTCCCCGACCACGACGTGCGCGCCGTCGCGGACGATCTGGCGACCGCCCGCGATCACGTCCGTCACATCGGCCGCGCTCGCCGCGAACACCGCCGTCTCCGCGCCGAGCCGCGGCGGCGCGCCCGCCGTGCGGACCGAGTCCAGGGCCACGGTCACGAGGTCCGCCGCCGCGCCGGGCTCCAGGACGCCCGCGTCCTGCCGGCCGAGGGCCGCGTGGCCGTCGACCGTGGCCGCGCGCAGCAGCGCCGCCGCCGTCCAGTGGCCCCGGGTGCGCGAGCGCAGGCGCTCGTTCAGCTCCATCGCGCGCGCCTCCTCGAACGGGTCGATGACGGCGTGGCTGTCGGAGCCGAGGGAGAGCGGGGAGCCCGCCTGTTGCAGGGCGACCGCGGGGCCGATGCCGTCGGCGAGGTCGCGTTCGGTGGTCGGGCACATGCAGGTGCCGGTGCCCGAGCCGCCGATGAGGGCGATGTCGGCCGGTGTGAGGTGCGTGTTGTGGACGCCTGTCGTGCGGGCGCTCAACACCCCGTGGTCCGCCAGGAGTTGGGTGGGAGTACAGCCGTGGGCGGCCTGGCACGCCTCGTTCTCCGCGGTCTGCTCGGAGAGGTGGACGTGCAGGGGGGCCTGCCGGTCGGCGGCCCACTGCGCGACCGTCGCGAGCTGGGCGGCCGGGACCGCGCGCACGGAGTGGATCGCCGCGCCGATCCGGGCGTGCGGGCGGTCCTTGAGCAGCGACGCGCGTGCGGCCCAGGCCTCGGCCGTGCCGTCGGAGAAACGCTGCTGGTGGCGGTCGGGTGCTTTGCCGAAGCCCGACGAGAGGTACGCCGTGTCGAGCAGCGTGATGCGGATGCCCGCCTCGTCCGCGGCGGCGATCAGCGCCTCCCCCATCGCGTTCGGGTCGGCGTAGGGGGTGCCGCCCGGGGCGTGGTGGAGGTAGTGGAACTCGCCGACGGCCGTGACGCCGGCCAGCGCCATCTCCGCGTACACGGCCCGCGCGAGCGCGTGGTACGTGTCGGGGGTGAGCCGGTCCGCCACCGAGTACATGGTCTCGCGCCAGGTCCAGAAGGTGCCGGAGCCGACCTGGACCGTGGAGCGCAGTGCCCGGTGGAAGGCGTGGCTGTGGGCGTTGGCGAGGCCGGGCAGGGTGAGGCCGCGCAGGACGACGGCGCCCGGCGGGGGCGCCGCCACCCCCCTGCGGACGGCCGTGATCCGGCCGGTGCCGTCGGCCCCGGACACGTCCACCGCCACGCCCGGCTCCACCGCGGGGTCGAGCCAGGCGTGTTCCAGCCAGTACGTCGTGTGCTCCGCGGTCACTTGCAGGCCAGCCCTTCCAGTACGTCGGCCAGTGCGTGCACGCCCGCCAGGCAGTCGTCCTCGGTGGCGGTCTCGGCCGGGGAGTGCGAGATCCCGGTCGGGTTGCGTACGAACAGCATGGCGGTGGGGACCGACGAGGCGAGGATTCCCGCGTCGTGTCCCGCGCCCGTGCCCAGGACGGGGACCGTGAGGTCGGCGGCGGCCGCCTTCGTGCCGAGGATGCGGGCGAGTTCGTCGCGCAGCGCGTGGTCGAAGTCGACGACCGGGGTGAAGGACTCCCGGGTCAGGGACACGTCGATGCCGTGCGCGTCGGCGTACTCCCGGGCCGCCTGCTCGATGGCGGTGACGGTCCGGTCCAGGGCGTCCTGGTCGGCCGCGCGCGAGTCGAGCCACCCGCGGACCAGGGACGGGATGGCGTTGACGCCGTTCGGCTCGACCGCGATCTTGCCGAAGGTGGCGACCGCGCCCGCGAGCTGTGCCTCCCTGCGGGCCGCGAGCACCGTCTGCGCGTAGGGCAGCATCGGGTCCCTGCGGTCGGCGAGGCGGGTGGTGCCGGCGTGGTTGGCCTCGCCGTGGAAGTCGAACCGCCAGCGGCCGTGCGGCCAGATGGCGCTGGCGATGCCGACCGCGTCGCCGGACAGGTCGAGCGCGCGGCCCTGCTCCACGTGGAGTTCTACGAACGCGCCGATCCGCGCCAGGCGTTCGGGGTCCGGGCCGATCGTCTCCGGGTCGTACCCGGCGCGCTCCATGGCCTGCGGCAGCGTGACGCCGTCGCCGTCCGTGAGGGCGTACGCCTGCGCGCGGGTGAGGTGGCCGCCGCTGAGCCGGGAGCCGACGCAGGCGAGGCCGAAGCGGGCGCCCTCCTCGTCGCCGAAGTTGGTGACGGCCAGCGGCTTGGTGAACTCCGCTCCCCTGCGGCGGAGTTCGTCCAGGGCGGCGAAGGAGGAGACGACGCCGAGGGGGCCGTCGAAGGCGCCGCCGTCGGGGACGGAGTCCAGGTGCGAGCCGGTGACGACGGCGTCCCCCGCCTGCGGGTCGCCGAGCCAGGCCCACTGGTTGCCGTTGCGGTCCAGTTCGTAGGTCAGGCCGCGGGACTCGGCCTGGGCCCGGAACCAGGCGCGGCAGTCGGCGTCGGCGCCGGTCCAGGCGTGGCGGCGATATCCTCCGGAGTCCGCGTGCCGGCCGATGGGACGTAGGTCGCTCCACATCTCCAGGAAACCTGGGGCCGAGGTCACGGGGCTCTGCCCCGGACCCCGCTCCTCGATCGCCGGAGGGACTTGATCAGTCACTCGCCCTCCCGCATCGGGACCCGCACCCCGCGCTCCGCCGCGACCTCGGCCGCGTGGTCGTAACCCGCGTCCACGTGCCGGATCACACCCATCGCCGGGTCGTTGGTGAGCACGCGCTCGATCTTCTGGGCGGCCAGCTCCGTGCCGTCGGCGACGCAGACCTGACCGGCGTGGATGGAGCGGCCCATGCCGACGCCGCCGCCGTGGTGCAGGGAGACCCAGGACGCGCCGGAAGCCGTGTTGACCAGCGCGTTCAGCAGCGGCCAGTCGGCGATCGCGTCGGAGCCGTCCTTCATGGCCTCCGTCTCGCGGTACGGGGAGGCCACCGAGCCCGAGTCGAGGTGGTCGCGGCCGATGACGACGGGCGCGGAGAGTTCGCCGGACGCCACCATCTCGTTGAACTTCAGGCCCGCCAGGTGGCGTTCGCCGTAGCCGAGCCAGCAGATGCGCGCGGGCAGCCCCTCGAAGGAGATGCGCTCGGCGGCCATGTCGAGCCAGCGGTGCAGGTGCTTGTTCTCCGGGAACAGCTCCTTGATCGCCTTGTCGGTCTTGGCGATGTCCTCCGGGTCGCCGGACAGGGCGGCCCAGCGGAACGGGCCGAGGCCCTCCTCGAAGAGCGGGCGGATGTGCGCCGGGACGAAGCCGGGGAAGTCGAAGGCGCGCTCGCAGCCGGCCTTGCGGGCCTCGTCGCGGATGGAGTTGCCGTAGTCGAAGACCTCGGCGCCCTTGTCGAGGAAGCCGATCATCGCCTCGACGTGCAGGCGCATCGAGTGCCGGGCCTTGTCGGTGAAGCCGGCCGGGTCGGCCTCGCGCTCCTTGTCCCAGTCCTCGACGGAGATGCCGACGGGCAGGTAGGCGAGCGGGTCGTGGGCCGAGGTCTGGTCGGTGACGATGTCGATCGGGGCGTCGCGGCGCAGCAGTTCGGGGAAGACCTCGGCGGCGTTGCCGACCACGCCGATGGACAGGCCGCGGCGCTCGTCGCGGGCCTGGACGGCGAGTTCCAGGGCGTGGTCGAGGCTGTCGGCCTTGACGTCGAGGTAGCGGGTGCCGATGCGGCGGTCGATGCGGGTCTCGTCGACGTCGACGCAGATCGCGACGCCCTCGTTCATGGTGACGGCGAGCGGCTGGGCGCCGCCCATGCCGCCGACGCCCGCGGTGAGGGTGATGGTCCCGGCGAGAGTGCCGCCGAACTTCTTCCGCGCCACCGCGCCGAAGGTCTCGTACGTGCCCTGGACGATGCCCTGGGAGCCGATGTAGATCCACGAACCGGCCGTCATCTGGCCGTACATGGTCAGGCCCTCGGCCTCCAGCTTGCGGAACTCCTCCCAGTTGGCCCAGTCGCCGACCAGGTTGGAGTTGGCGAGGAGCACGCGCGGCGCCCACTCGCTGGTGCGCAGGACGCCGACCGGCTTGCCGGACTGGACGAGGAGCGTCTCGTCCGCCGCCAGCGTCTTCAGCGTGCGCACGATCGCGTCGAACGCCTCCCAGGACCGGGCCGCCTTGCCGGTGCCCCCGTAGACGACCAGCTTGTCGGGGTGCTCCGCGACCTCGGCGTCGAGGTTGTTCATGAGCATCCGCAGGGCGCCTTCCTGCTGCCAGCCGAGCGTGGTCAGCTCGGTGCCGCGCGGGGCTCGTACGGGGCGTGGTCCTGACATCGGCGGCCTCCTGGGTGGTTCCTGGGTGCGTCATCGTGATGCGGTTATTCACATCCTGGTCATCTGAATAGAACTAGTCAATACATTCCCAGCGGCGCACTCCGGATGGTTGTCTGGACCACATGGCTTCCAGCGACGTTCCCACCGGTCCGACCACCGTCCTCCGCGCCCTCTCGACCCGCCGTGACCAGGCCGTACGCGCCGCGGTCGAGCAGGGACTCGTCGGTCCCGCGGCGCCCGTCGCCGGGCTGCTCGACGTCACCGGCATCCGCGCGTCCGCCGCCGCGCTGCACGCCGCCTTCGACGCGGTCACCGCGCCCGGCACCGAGGTGCTGCACGCCTTCGCGGTCAAGGCGACGCCGCTCGTGCCGCTCCTGCGCCTGCTGCACGAGGCCGGCATCGGGGCCGAGGTGGCGAGCCCCGGCGAGCTGGCCCTGGCCCGCGCGGCCGGGGTGCCGCCGGCCAGGACCGTCCTGGACTCCCCCGCCAAGACCGGCGCCGAACTGCGCGAGGCCCTGGCCCTGGGCATCGCGGTCAACGCCGACAACCCGCAGGAGCTGGCCCGCCTGGACGCCCTGGTCGCCTCCGCGCCGACCCGCTCGCCGCTCGGCGTGCGCGTGAACACCCAGGTGGGCTCCGGGTCGATCGGCGCCACGGCGACCGCGACGCCGACGTCCAAGTTCGGGGTGGCGCTGCGCGACGCGGGGTCGCGGCAGTGGCTCGTGCGCGCCTTCCTGGACCGGCCGTGGCTGACCCGGCTGCACACGCACTCCGGGTCACAGGGCGTCCCCCTCGACCTGCTCGCCCAGGGCGTACGGGCCGCGTACGAACTCGCCGAGGAGATCAACGAGGCGGCGGGCCGCCGGCAGATCGACACCCTCGACATCGGCGGCGGGCTCAGCGTCAACTTCGACTCGGACGAGCAGACACCGACGTACGCCAGGTACGCGAAGGTCCTCGCCGAGGTGGTGCCCGGCCTGTTCGACGGTCGCTACGGCATCGTCACCGAGTTCGGACGCTCGCTGCTCGCCAAGCACGGCACCCTGCTCGGCCTCGTCGAGTACGCGAAGGAGAGCGGCGGCCGCCCGATCGCCGTGACCCACGCGGGCGTCCAGGTCGCGACGCGGACCGTGTACGCGCCCGCGTCCTGGCCGCTGCGGATCGCCGCCTACGACGCCCAGGGGCGGCCCAAGTCCGGCCCGGCCGTCGCCCAGGACGTGGCGGGCCCCGCCTGCTTCTCCGGCGACCTGCTCGCCGAGAACCACAGCCTGCCGCCGCTCGCGGCCGGTGACTACGCGGCCGCCCTCGACACCGGCGCGTACTACTTCGCGCAGCACTACTCGTACAACTCGCTGATCCGGCCCGGGGTGTACGGCTTCACGGCCGGTGGCGACGCGGACGGTGGGGTGCGGTTCGCGACCGTGCGGGCGCCGCAGACCGTCGAGGAGATCGTCGCGGAGTCGGGCGGCGACCGGCGGAGCGCGCTGCTCGATCTCTGACGCCGGCGACCCGTCCGCGAACGCTCCCGCTGCGAGCGAGGCCGACGGATTTTAGACCTCTTCCGCATGTTCCACCGGAAAATGCCAGAACGCTCACCAGGTCGCCGCACGGTGCGTAGCTTCTTCGTCACGCAAGCCCAGCTTTGCACGGTGTGACGATCGAGTGGGGAGTTTCAGGCGTGCCCGGAATCGACGAGTGCCTGCTCGAGGCGATGCGCCTGCCGGGGGCGCGCGGCGCCTCCGTCGTCGACTGGACCAGCGGACTCGCCCTGGGCACCGTCGGGGACTCGCCCAACGGGGACCACGAGGCCACCGCCGCGGAGGCCGCCGAACTGGCCCGGCTCGCCGCCGAGCACCGGGCCTTCGCCCCGGCCGAGGGCAGCGACTGGTCGCCGGGGTCCGCCGCCGACAAGGCGCCGCCCGTCGAGGACGTCATCGTCACCAACCGCGACGGCTACCACCTGCTGCGCTTCGTCCGCACCAGCTTCGACAGCAGCGTCTTCCTGCACCTGTGGCTCGACCGGGACGAGGGCAACCTCGCGCTGGCCCGGCTGCGCCTGGCCGACATATCCGACCGGCTGGTGCTGGGATGAGCGCCGCGCCCGCGAGCGCCTCGCCGATGCTCGGCCGGCTCGCCGACGAACGGGCCACCGGGGCGCTGATCCGCGAACACGGCACCCTCTACCTGGCCGACGGATGCGTCGTGCACGCCGAGTCGCCCGCCACCCCCGGCATGGACGTGCTGCTCACGGCCGGCGGCGCGATCCAGGCCGACCGCTGGTGGGAGGCGGTGGACCGGGCGGGAGCCCGCCAGTGCGTCGGCCGCTATCTGGTCGAGCAGGGCCGCCTCTCGGACGGCGCGCTCGAACTCTGCCACCTGGGCGCGCTCTTCGACGCCGCGTACTTCACCCTCGCCCCCAGCAGCGGCCCGACCCGCTTCCGGTACGGGGTCTCGCACTGGTTCGGCGCGGTGCGCCCGG
The DNA here is from genome assembly GCF_044465085.1 of Streptomyces sp. NPDC049813. Lineage (NCBI taxonomy): Bacteria > Bacillati > Actinomycetota > Actinomycetes > Kitasatosporales > Streptomycetaceae > Streptomyces > Streptomyces sp. NPDC049813. The sequence continues at coordinate 41,163 of NZ_JBITLI010000009.1, forward strand.
TGCCGGTCGCGGCCGTCGAACGCGAGACCCGGCGCCGCCGCGAACTGCTCCAGCGGATCTGGCCCGAGCCGGACACCGACACCGCGCCGCTGACCCGGGCCACCGACCGCGAACTGCCCCTGCCGGCCCGCAGACGCCGCGTCCTGGACCTGGTCGACGGCGCGCGCACCGCCTCGCAGATCGCGCTCACCCTGGGCAGGCCCGCCTTCCACACCCTGGTCGACCTGCGCCGCCTGGCCGCGGGCGGCCTGGTGACCACCGCTCCCCCGGAGCCCGCCACCTCGCCGCCGGTCCCGCAGTGGCTGGCGCACGCCGCCGTCGAGGACCCCGACGTGGCGCTGCTGCGCCGGCTGCGCGCCGCACTGGAGGCCCTGTGAAGCGCCTGCGACGCACCGGACGGCCCGGCTCCGCATCGTCCGACCCTTCCGGAAGGAGACCGCCGATGGCCGACGAGGCCGAAGTCCTCGGCGAACTGCAGAGGCTGAGAGTCCGGGTCCCCCAGGTCACCGGGGCGCTCGCGGCCAGCGTCGACGGACTCGTGCTCGCCCGGGACGCACCCGGCGTCGAGCCCGAGGGCGTGGCCGCCCTGACCGCCGCCGCGCTCGGCGTGGCCCAGCGCCTGTCGGACGCCACCGGGCAGGGCGGCTTCCGTGAGCTGCTGGTGCGCGGCACCGACGGCTATGTCGCCACGTACGCGGCCGGGGACAGCGCCGTGCTCACCCTGCTCGCCGAGGACCGGATCAACGTGGGGCGGCTGCACCTGGAGGGCCGCCGCTCCGGCAGCCGGATCGGCGAACTCGTCGAGGCGGCCGCCGCCCTGGAAGCGGCGCCCCGCGGCCGTGGCCGGTCCCGGGCCCGCACGGCGCCGGCCCGCCCCACGGCCCCGCCCGCCGTGCCCGCCCCGCCGCCCGCCGCCACCGACAGCGGGCTGCCCGTCCGCACCCCCAAGACCGAGCTTCCCGAGCCCAGATTGCAACCCCGGACGGCCCGTTAGGGCCGCAGGAAAGGACCCACCACCATGGCCAACACCGAGACCGCCCTCAAGGACGCCGTCGCCTCCATCGAGGGCGCGAGCGCCGCGGCGCTCGTCGACTACAACAGCGGCATGGCCCTCGGCACCATCGGCGGCTCCAAGAGCTTCGACCTGGAGGTCGCCGCCGCGGGCAACACCGACGTGGTCCGCGCCAAGCTGCGCACCATGGAACACCTCGGCCTGAAGGACGAGATCGAGGACATCCTCATCACGCTCGGCACCCAGTACCACCTGATCCGGCTGCTGAAGGGCCGCGGCGGCAACGGGCTGTTCCTGTACCTGGTCCTGGACTCCGCGCGCGCCAACCTGGCGATGGCCCGCCACCAGCTGCGCCAGATCGAGGCCGAACTCGACGTCTGAGCGGGGCGGCCGGCCCTCGCGCGTGTACGTGCGTGCGGGGGCCGGCCGGCCCGGCTCAGCGCGGCGCCGCGGCCCAGCTGCCCAGCAGCCGCAGCCGTTCCTCGGTGACCGAGCCGGGTTCGGGCGTGTACACCACCAGCGCCTGGTCGCTGTCGCCCGCCACCGACAGCGTCTCGTAGGGCAGTACGAGGTCGCCCGCGACCGGGTGCCGCATGCGCTTGGTGCCGTACGTCTTCGCGCGCACCTGGTGGTCCGCCCACAGCCGCCGGAAGTCCTCGCTGGCCAGCGACAACTCGCCGATCAGCGAGGCGAGTCGGGGGTCGCGGGGGTGGGCGCCCGCGTCGAGCCGCAGGTAGGCCACCGTCTCGGCGGCGACCGCGGGCCACTGCGGGTACAGCTCGCGCGCCGCCGGGGCGAGGAAGACCTGGCGCGGCATGTTGCGCTCCTCGGGGGCCAGCGCGGAGAAGCCGAGCAGCGCGTCGCCGAGCGCGTTCCACGCCAGGACGTCCATGCGGCGGCCGAGCACGAAGGCCGGGGCCCGGTCGATCGTGTCGAGGAGCAGCCGCAGCCCCGCCCGCACCTGCGGCGCGGGCGCCCGGCCGTCCTGCGCGCGGCGGCCGCCCGGCGCGGGGCGGGCGACCGCGCGCAGGTACGTCCGCTCGGTCTCGTCCAGGCGCAGCACCCGCGCGACCGCGTCGAGCACGGCGTCCGAGACGGAGCTGCCCCGGCCCTGCTCCAGGCGGATGTAGTAGTCGACGCTGACCCCGGCGAGCTGGGCCACCTCCTCGCGCCGCAGCCCCGGCACGCGGCGGCGGCCGTGGCCGGGCAGCCCGACGTCACCGGGCCGGATGCGGGCGCGCCGCGACCGCAGGAAGTCCCCTATGTCACCAGGCTCGTTCATGGCCCGATCCTAGACACCGGGCCACCGCCCGATCCTGGTACCGGCAGACCCAGGAAAAGCTCTGCCCTGGGTACGCGGCGCGGGCCGGCGCACGCTACTGCCATGACGCACACCACGTACGACTCCCTCTCCGGCCGCACCGCCCTCGTCACCGGAGCCGCCAGCGGCATGGGCGAGGCCACCGCCCGGCTGCTCGCCGCGCAGGGCGTCCGGGTCGCCCTGCTCGCCCGGCGCGCGGACCGCCTCACCGACCTGGCCGCGAAGATCACCGCCGACGGCGGGCAGGCCCTCGCCGTGCCCACCGACCTCACCGACCAGGACTCCGTCGACGCCGCCGCCGAGCGCGTGCGCACCGCCTACGGCCGCGTCGACCTCGTCGTGAACGCGGCGGGCGTGATGCTGCCCAACCCGGTCACGGACGGCCGCGCCGACGAGTGGCAGCGGATGCTCGACACGAACGTCACCGGGGTCCTGCGCGTCATCCGCGCCTTCACCGGCGACCTGATCGCGACGGCCGCCGCGGGCGGCACCGCCGACCTGGTGAACATCTCGTCCATCGGCGCGCACGTCCCGTTCCCGAACTACGCGGTGTACGGCGCGACGAAGGCGGCCCTGACGTACCTGTCGCAGTCGCTCCGCACCGAGCTGGGCCCGCGCGACGTCCGCGTCACCAACATCGAGCCGGGGCTCACCGACTCCGAGCTCGCCTCCCACGTCGACAACGCGGAGCTCTCCGGCCAGCTGGACGGCATGTTCGAGGCGCTCACCGGGCTCGCGTCCGAGGACGTCGCGGACCTCATCGCGTACACGACGAGCCGGCCCCGCCACGTGAACCTGCGCCAGGCCGTCCTGCTGCCCACCCGGCAGGCGTGACGGCCCGGGGCGGGCTACTCCTGCCAGTCGGAGTCGCGCTGCTCGCGGCGCCTGCCGAACCGCGAGCCCCAGGCGCCGGTGTGCAGCGCGTTGACGCCGACGATGCCGCCCCAGGCGATCAGCAGGCCGGGCAGGTGCGCGTTGACCACGGCGATCGCGGAGAGCGGGATGGCGAGGACGAGGGTGACGACGGCGAAGCCGAAGCGCTCGCCCCAGCCCTCGCCCGGGGAGCGGCCCGCGCGCGCGTCGCGCGCGACGACCATCTGCTGCTCGGCGAGCTGCCGGCGCACCCGCCGGTCCACGCTGGAGTCGAGGCGCTGCTCGACCTTGTCGAGGAAAGAGTCGACGAGCGCGGTCTCGTACTCTTCGCCGAGTTCCCTGCGGGCGTGCAGGGTGGCGTCGAGTTCCTTCTTGAGTTCGGCGTCACGTGCCTGTTCGCGGGCTTCCATACCGCATCACGGTACGGAGCCGCGGCCCGCGGGTCAGTGGGGTTAACCCCCCTCTTGTCAGGGGGCCACCCCCTGGCGGGCGGCGGCCGGCTCGGCCGGCGGCGCGTGCAGGATCGTCTCGCGCGGCACGTGCGCGGTGTCGTTCCGGGCCAGCAGCCAGTACAGGGCGGCCGGGACGAGGAGCCCGACGATCCAGGACACGTCCGCGCCACCGAGCGGGCCGACGAGCGGCCCGGTGTAGAAGGAGGTGGCCAGGAACGGGAACTGGGAGACGAGCCCGACCGCGTAGACGACGAGCGCCTTCCAGCGCCAGGCGCCGTAGCGGCCGTTGGGGTCGGCGAGGGCCGGGATGTCGTAGCGCTCGCGCGAGATCAGGTAGTAGTCGACCAGGTTGATGGCGCTCCACGGCGTGAAGAACGTCAGCAGGAACAGCAGGAAGTCCTTGAACGACGACAGGAAGCTGTCCTTGCCGGCGAGGGCGACGGCCGTGCCCGCGACCATGATGACCGCGATGTACAGGGTCCGCCCGCGCTGCGACAGGACGCGCTGGCCGCGGAAGCCGCTGACGCCCGTCACCATCGCCATGAAGCCGCCGTAGGTGTTCAGGACGTTGACGGTGAGCTTGCCGAGCGCGATGACGAAGTAGAAGACGGAGGCCACGGCGCCCGCGCCGCCCAGCGAGACGACGTAGCCGACCTGGTCGTCGAGGAACGCCTCCCCTGCGCTGGCCGCGACAAGCACGCCGAACGTCATGGACCACTGCGAGCCGAGCGCCGAACCGGACAGCGTCCACCAGAACGTGGCCTTGGCGCTGGTGTCGCGCGGCAGGTAGCGCGAGTAGTCGGCGACGTAGGGCCCGAACGCCAGCTGCCAGGACGCGGAGAGCGAGACGGCGAGCAGGAACATGGGCAGCGAGAAGTGCGCGTCGCCCAGCAGGTCACCGAGGTCGACCCGGTCCAGGAGCCGGATGCCGAGGTAGACGAAGGCGAGCGCGCAGATGACACTGGCGACCCGGCCCAGGACATGGATGACGCGGTAGCCGACGACCGCGAGGACGGCCGTCACCAGCGCGAAGAGGATGATCCCGGTCGAGTCGTCCGTGTGCACCAGCTGCGCGGTCGCCTGCCCGGCCAGCACGCTGCCGCTGGCGAAGAAGCCGACGTACATGAGGATCACGAGGAGCAGCGGCACCACGGCGCCCTTGACCCCGAACTGCGCCCGGGACTGGATCATCTGCGGCAGCCCGAGCCGGGGGCCCTGCGCCGAGTGCAGCGCCATCACGGCGCCGCCGAGCAGGTTGCCGAGCACCAGCCCGATCAGCGACCAGAGGACGTCACCGCCGAAGACCACGGCGAGCGCGCCGGTGACGACGGCGGTGATGTGCAGGTTCGCGCCGACCCAGAGCGTGAACTGGTTGAAGGCGCGCCCGTGCCGCTCGCTGTCCGGGACGACGTCGATGGAGTGCTTCTCCACTACCGCTGCCATGCGTTGACCTCTTACTTCTTGCTCAGCCCGTGGGCGCGCGCGTAGTCGTTCGCGACGTCCTCGGGGTCTTTCTTGTCCTTGTCGACGAGCCGGTTCAGCTCGGTCAGCTGCTCGGTGGTGAGTACGTTGCCGAGCCGGGCCAGCGCCTTGCGGACGGTGGAGTCGGCCTTGCGGTCGGCGATCAGCGGGACGACGTGCTGACCGGGGACCAGGTTCTTGGGGTCGGTGAGCACGACCCAGTGGTTGGCGGCGATGTCGGTGTCGGTGGTGAACAGGTTCGCCACGTCGACGTCGCCCTTCTTCAGGGCGCCCTTGACCAGCGGTCCGGAGGAGTCCAGGGACTTGAACTCCTTGAACTCGACGCCGTACACGTCCTTCAGGCCGACGGCCCCCACCTGCCGCTTCTTGACCTCCGGCGCGGCGCCGATGGTGAGCTTGCCGTTGTGCTGCGCCAGATCCGCGAGCGACTTGAGCCGGTACTTCGCGGCGGTCTCGCGGGTCACGACGAAGGCGTCCGAGTCCTCCGCCATCCCGTAGGGGAGGATCTGCAGCCCGGCCGGGAGGGCCATCGCGAGGGCGTTCTGCATCTCGCCCTCCTCGGTGGCGTCGGCCTTGGTGTCGAGGTAGTGCAGCAGGGCGCCCTGGTACTCGGGGAGCAGGTCGATGTCGCCGCCCTTGAGCGCGGGGATGAGGATCTCGCGGGTGCCGAGGTTGGGGCGCACGCTCGTCTTGACGCCGGCGGCTTCGAGCGCGGCGGCGTACAGGTACCCGAGGACCTGGTTCTCGGTGAAGTTGGCGGTGCCGATGGTGACGCCGCCCTTGCTGGAGCCGCCGCCGGAGCCGCCCGAGCCGCCCCCGTCGAGGGAGGTGATGCCGCTGGAGCAGGCGGCGAGCGCGGGGACGGAGGCCGCGGCGACCAGGCCGCCGAGGACGGCGCGTCGGTTGAGGTGGGTCATCTTGGGTGCTCCTAGGCGGACTTGAGCGCGGCGGGACGGTGACGGAAGAGGAGACGCTGGAGCCCGGAGAGGGCCAGGTCGAGGACGACGGCGACCACCGCGACGAGGACGGCCCCGCCGAGCACCTGCACGAGGTCCCGCTGGGCGAGCCCGTCGAAGACGTAGCGGCCGAGCCCGCCGAAGGAGACGTACGCGGCGATGGTGGCGGTCGCGACGACCTGGATCAGCGCGAGCCGCAGCCCCGTCATGATCAGCGGCAGCGCGAGCGGCAGCTCGACCTGGAAGAGGACCTGGTGGGCGCGCATGCCCTGGCCGCGCGCGGCGTCCCGCACCTCCGGGTCGACGGCGGTCATCCCCGCGTAGGTGTTGGTCACGATGGACGGCACGGCGAGCGCGACGAGGGCGATGTAGACGGGCCACATCGACAGCCCGCTGGCGAGGAAGACCAGGACCACCAGGCCCACGGTGGGCAGCGCCCGCCCGAAGGACGACAGGTTGATGGCGACGAACGCGCCGCGGCCGGTGTGCCCGATGAGCAGGCCGACGGGCAGGGCGATCGCGGCGGCGACGAGCGTGGCGATCAGCGAGTACTGGAGGTGCTCGGCGAGCCGGTGCCCGATGCCGTCGGGCCCGGTCCACTGCTCGCCGCTGACCAGCCAGGAGCCCAGGTTCTTGAAGAGTTCGTACATGGCGGTCAGGCCTTCCGGGTCCGGGTGCGGGTCCAGGGCGTGAGCAGCCGCTGTACGGCGACGAGCAGCGCGTCGGCGACCAGCGCGAGCAGCAGCGTCAGGACGACGCCCACGATCACCGGCGTCGGGAAGTTGCGCTGGAACCCGTCGGTGAACAGCTGCCCGAGGCCGCCGTCACCGATGTAGGTGGCCACGGAGACGAGCGAGATGGACATGACGGTCGCGATCCGCACGCCCGCCATGATCACCGGGAGCGCCAGCGGCAGTTCGACGGTGAGCAGGGTGCGCAGCGGCCGCGTCCCCATGGCCTTCGCGGCTTCCTTCGTCTTCTGCGGCACGGAGTCGAGGCCCTCGACGGTGTTCCGCAGCAGGACCACGAGGGTGTAGATCGTCAGGCCGATGACGGTGGTGGTCCGGGTGAGCCCGGAGACCGGCAGCAGCAGCACGAAGACGGCGATGGACGGGATCGTGAACAGGACGTTCGACATCCCGAGCAGGAACCCGCGCAGGGCCCGCACGCGGTGCGCGAGCACGGCGAGCGGCAGGGATATCAGCAGCCCGAGCAGGACGGCGGTGAGGGCGGCCTGGAGGTGGGAGAGGGTGAGGGTGGTGAGGTCGGACCCGTGCGACCCGATCCATTCCCAGTCGATGGTCATACGGCGCTTCCCGTCTGCCCCGCCGAGGTCGCGTCCGCGTCCGCGGGCTCGTCGTGGCCGGTCGCGCCGTTCCCCGCGCCCCTGAGGGCGTCCGCGTGCGCGGCACCGGACCGCTCGTGGATGTCGTCCCGGGAAGAGACCCCGGTGAGCGTCCCGTCCGCGTCGACCCGGACCACGAGGCCGACGGGCGACGCGACGGACTCGTTCAGCGCGGAGAGCAGCGAGTCCGAGTCACGCAGGGGCCGGGCAGGCGCCTGGGCCCCGCTGTCCCGGTCCCGCCAGTGCAGAGGCTTGCGGGCCGCATCCAGCACCAGCTCCCAGGGGCCACCGTCCGGCACGGGCGACTGCGGCACGTCGGCCAGCGCGCTCAGCGACAGCAGCTTCAGCCCCCGCTCGGCCCCGAGGAAGTCCGCCACGAACCGGTCGACGGGCCGGGCCAGCAGCTCCGCGGGCGCCGCGCACTGCACCAGGTGCCCGCCCTCGCGGAACACGGCTATCCGGTCCCCGAGCCGCACCGCCTCGTCGATGTCGTGTGTGACGAAGACGATGGTCTTGTTCAGTTCCTTCTGCAGACGCAGCAGTTCGTCCTGGAGCTGGCTGCGCACCACGGGGTCCACCGCCCCGAACGGCTCGTCCATGAGCAGCACCGGCGGGTCCGCGGCGAGCGCCCGCGCCACCCCGACCCGCTGCTGCTGGCCGCCGGAGAGCTGGTGCGGGTAGCGCTTGCCCATCTCGGCCGCGAGCCCGACCCGCTCCAGGAGGTCACCGGCCGCGGCCCGGGCCTTCTTGCGGCCCCAGCCGAGCAGCAGCGGCACGGTGGCGACATTGTCGAGGACGGTGCGGTGCGGGAAGAGGCCGGCCTGCTGGATGACGTAGCCGATGGACCGCCGCAGCTCGGCGGCGTCCTGGTCGAGAACGTCGCGCCCGCCGACCCGGATGGTGCCCGAGGTCGGGTCGACCATCCGGTTGATCATGCGCAGGCTCGTCGTCTTGCCGCAGCCGGAGGAGCCGACGAAGACGGTCACGCCCCCTTCGGGCATGGAGAGGGTGAGGTCGTGCACCGCCGTCGTGCCGTTCGGGAACCGCTTGTGGACCGCTTCGAACTGGATCATGGAGCGCCTCTGGAGTCCTCTTGCCCGGTCTGCATATCGTCATGCAGAGTTCTTGGTGCGTGAATAACTTGTCAATGGCCCCGCGTAAATCACCGGTAAATCCCCTCGGGCTGCCCGAAATGTGAGACGCGGCCGCCCTGTCAGGGGCGATTCAGCACGGTTCGAGGAGGAATGGCGCGTGACGTCCAAGATGGTGGGCCCGACCCCGGCGGACCCGGACCGACCCGAACCGGCGGACCCGACCCGGCCCGGACCGGCGGACCCGACCCGACCCGGACCGGCAGATCCGGCGACGACGGCCCCGGCCCCGCCCTCGGCCCCGACGCCGATACCGACGGGACCCGCCCCGACACCGCCCCCCGTCGTCGTCCTCGACGGCCACGGCCTCCCGGTCACCGACGTCGTCCGCCTCGCCGACGCGAGCGCCCGGCCCGTCCCCGGCACCGAGGCCATGAAACGCGTCGAGGAGTCCTGGAACGCGGCCCGCGAGATCGCCGCCTGGGGCCGCGTCTACGGCCGCTCCACCGGCGTCGGCGCCAACCGCAGCGAGGACGTGCCCACCGACGCCGCCGCCGACCACGGCCTGCGCCTGCTGCGCAGCCACGCGGGGGCGATCGGCGACGAACTGCCCGAACGCGAGGTCCGCGCGATGCTCACGGTCCGCGCCAACCAGATCCTCGCGGGCGGCGCGGGCCTGCGCCCCACCGTCGTCACCGCCCTGTGCGAGGCCCTGGAGAACGGCGCGCACCCGGCGGTCAACGAACACGGCTCGGTCGGCACCGGCGACATCGCCGCCCTCGCCCAGATGGGCCTGGCCCTCGCCGGCGAACACCCCTGGCGCGGCAAGGGCACCGCGCCGGACGCCCAGCCGCTCGACAACAACGACGCGCTGGCCCTGATCTCCAGCAACGCCCTCACCCTCGGCCAGTCCGCCCTGGCCCTGCACGAACTGCGCTCGCTGCTGACCGCCACCCAACTCGTCGCCGCCCTCAGCCTGCTGGCCGTCGACGGCTCCTACGAGGCCTACGCGCTCCCGGTCCACGAGGCCCGCCACCACAAGGGCTCCTACGACGTGGCCGCACAGATGCGCGCCCACCTCGGCGCCCCCGACCGGCCCACCCCGCCGCTCGGCCGCATCCAGGACCCGTACGGCTTCCGCTGCGTGCCCCAGATCCACGGCCCGGCCCAGGACGCGGCGGACGCCCTCGAAGCGGTCCTCACCGTCGAGATCAACGCGGCCGCGGAGAACCCGCTGATCTCGCCCGAGGACATGACCGCGTACCACCACGGCGGCTTCTACATGGCCCAACTCGCCCTGGCCCTCGACCACTTCCGGCTCTCGGTCACCCAGGTCGCCCGCCTCTCGACGTCCCGCCTGTCCACCCTCAACGAACCGGCCTACACCCGCCTGCGCCCCTTCCTCGCCGACGGCGAACCGGGCGCGTCCGGCGTGATGATCCTGGAGTACGCGGCCGGCGCCGCCCTCGGCGACCTGCGCGCCTTCGCGGCCCCCGCCTCCCTCGGCCACGCCGTCCTCTCCCGCGGCGTCGAGGAACAGGCCAGCTTCGCCTCCCTGGCGGCCCGCCAGACCCTGCGCCTGTGCGCGGCCTACCGTCAGGTCGTCGGCTGCGAACTGGTCGCCGCGGTCCGGGCCCTGCGCCTGCGCGACCACCGCCCCGACCCCTCCCTGCCCGTCGGCCGCGCCTTCGCCCTGGCCGACGCGGCCCTGGAACCGGCCCTGACGGACCGCCCCCTCACCCAGGACGTGGCCCGGGCGGCCGCCCTGCTGGACCACTTCACCGAGTGAGACCGGCCCCGCGCGCCACCTCGACCGCGCGCCACCGGAGGTACGGGCACGGTGACGCCACCGCGGAACCCCTGGCGCCCCCGCCCCCGGCCTGAATAAAATCATGCACAGTCATGACGCGATGAATGAACGGCCGGGCACGGACGGGGAGACATGAGCGAGCACACGACGAACGGCGCCGCGGGCCACAGCCCCGCCGCCCGCCTCCAGCACCTCTTCGAGAACCACCGCCTCACCCCCACCCAGCGGCGCATCGCCCACTGCATGGTCCGGCGCGCGGCCGACGTGCCGTTCCTCTCCTCCGTCGAGCTCGCCGAACTCGCCGGCGTCAGCCAGCCCTCCGTCACCCGGTTCGCCGTCGCCCTCGGCTTCGACGGCTACCCGGCGCTCCGCCGCCACCTGCGCGAAGTCACCCCCACCGCACCGGCCGCCACCACCCAGGCCAACGAGTACCAGCAGGCCGTCGAGGCCGAGATCGCCAACCTGCGCCACCTCGCCGACCTCCTCGCCGACCCCGAACCGGTCGAACGCGCGGGCCGCCTCCTCGCCGCCTCCCAGCCCCTCCTCGTCCTCGGGCTGCGCGCGGCGGCCTCCCAGGCCTACGGCTTCTCCTACTTCGCGGCCAAGGTCCACCCCGATGTCCGCCTCCTCGACGAGGGCGGCACGATGCTCGCCGACCGGATCGACGCGGCCGTCCGCGCCGGCGCCACGACCCTGCTCTGCTTCGCCCTGCCCCGCCACCCCCGCGAGGTCGTCGACGCCCTCGCCTACGCCAAGTCGGCCGGCCTCACGGTGGTCTCGGTGGCCGACTCCGCGTTCGCGCCCGTCGCCAAGGACTCGGACCTGCTCCTGCCCGCGGCCGTCGGCACCGGACTCGCCTTCGACACGGCCTGCGCGCCGATGCTGCTCGGCCGCGTCCTCCTGGAGGCCATGTGCGACGGCCTCCCGCAGGCCCAGGCCCGCCTGGAGGAGTTCGACGTACGCGCGGCGGAGCGCGGCCTGTTCGTGGAATGAGCCCCACGCACGATTACGCGGGGACCGCCGCACCCCCTGTGACGGGGGGCGGGACGACGGCGGTCCCCGCGGGGGCGCGACACCGGCCGAGCCGACTGCCACGCCCAGGGCGTCCATGGAGATCCGGGAGCCGCTCCGGAAGTTCCCTGACGCCGCTCACTGCCGCCCGGACCGGGGAGCCGCTCCCGCCCCTGACGACATCCACCACTGTGCCGGGCCCGTGTTAAGCCGGTGCTGCGCGCATGTGACGTGCCCGTACCGTTTACGCGAACCTGCTGGCGAAGCCGCGCCGGTGGCCCCGCACCCAGAGGTCAGGGCCTACTCCGCGACACCAGGCTGCCGAGCGGACTTTCGCGGCTGCCGGTCCGGTCCGCGTCCGCGCACGTGCCTGGTCCGGAAGAACTCCAGGAATGGGTCCGCGTCCATGGCCTGGGCGTTGGCGATCTTCCGATAGGGGTGCGCACGATCCGGTCCGAAAGGCCAGTCCGGGGCGGTATTGGCGATCTTGCGCACCCCTTCGCGGGTCATAGAGGGCACGATGCCGAGCTGGACGAGCAATGCGGCCCCGCTGGTGAAGGTCACCAGAGCCGGGATCTCGACCCCGACACCACGATCCGTCGATGCGTCCGGCATGGGCTCATCACCTCCAACTAGTTGGCAGTTTGCCAACTTCTTGCCTACGATTCCCTCTTGGACGACCGACCTGTCCCGCACACACAGGCAAGGGCCGAGCGGCAGTCCACCTGCTCCATCGGGAGGAACAGCCATGGCCAATGCTATCGACGCAGGCTCGTGCTCGAACGATGACGGCGGCCCGAAGGCCGGTCGCTCAGGACACACGCCCCGTGGGCTGCGCTGGTTCATCTACGTCCGCGTATCCACGGCCCGCGAGACCATGGTCTCGCCCGCCATCCAAGAGTTCGCCTGCCGCAGACTCGTCGACGAGGAGCACGGTACGGTCGTTCAGGTCATCTCCGATCTCGACCTCAGCGGCGCGGATTTCGCGCACCGCAAGATCGACTGGATGATCGACCAGATCCGGCACGGCCATGCCGACGGTGTCGTGCTCCACACCTGGGATCGCTTCGGCCGGGACTTCCTCGAATCCAAGGCTCGACTGCGGGAGTTGGAGAACGAGGCGGGCGGCATCGCTCGTGCGGCCGCCGAGGACATCGACGCCTCGACGGACTGGGGCGAGTACAACCGCGATCAGTTATTGCTCCTGGCGGAACTCCGCCACAAGCAGTTCTCCAAGAACTGGCGGGACGCCCAGGACCAGCGGAAGCGAGCAGGCCTTCCTCATTCCGGCCGAGTGGTCTTCGGCTACCGCACCTGCCTGGTATGTCCGCCCCGCGGCCAGTGCGGACCCTGTGCGGCCAAGAGCCCTGGCAGGCACTGCCGTGTCTGCCCTCGTCAAGAGCGCTGCGAGCAATGCGCCGACGGGGTACTCGTCCCCGATCCGGCCGTCGCATCCGCCTACCGTGAGGTGTACGAACGGGTAGTTTCCGGCGCGCCCCTGGACGGACTCGCCAAGGAGATGCAGGAGCGAGGCATCCGCTCGACATTCGGACGGAAGATCACCGGCACCGGGTGGCTGTCCATCCTGGATTCCGGGTTCGCTGCCGGTCTGTGCCGCTATCACTCCGAACACCAACGCATCGAGGCCCGGCGGGAAGGCCGTTCGCTCAGCGGCAACAGCGCGCCCTGGGCGTACGACACCTGGTTGCAGGGAAGCCACGAGCCGATCGTGTCCCAGGACTTCTTCTGGAACCGATACGTCCCGTGGCGAAAAGAGCGGCACGACGCCGCTGGGGCCTCTGCGAGCAGGAAGTACCTGCTTACCGGGCTCGTCTTCTGCGCTCACTGCGGACAACGCTGCCGCGCGGGAGTGGATCATCTCCGGGGTGGGGGCAAGTACACCCACATGCGGTGTGGAAGCGCACTGCGCTTCCGCGGAGTGTGCCCTGGCACGTCAGTCGCCATACACACTCTGGAGAGCACGGTGCACGGCTGGCTCACGACCCGGGGGGCAGCCGCGCCGGCCGCCGCCACGCACCCGATCGGTGAAGAGCAGTCCGAAGGCCAGGTCCGCCTCCTCCAACGGTTGTCAGCGGAACTTGCGAAGGAGCAGCAAGCACTCGTGCGCCTTCTCGACCTCTACGAGGATCCCGATGGTGGTCTGGACAAAGCGGATTACCTCCGGCGCAAGGCGGCACGCGAAGCACGCGCCGGGATCATCGACGAAGGCATTCGACACCTGCACCGGCAGCTCGCGGACTCGACGCAGCCTTCACCAGAGATCTTCACAGACCTCACTCGACGATGGGGGGAGGTGGACCTGCCGCAACTGCGCCCCTTGCTCGTCCAAGTCGTCGCCAAGATTTTCGTTCGGCAGGGCAGCCGATGGGACACGGACCGCGTGCTGGTCGTCCCCACCGGGGCGGACGAGGCGGCTCTGCTTGCCGAGTGGCGAGCTCGCTGGCCCGACAGAGCCCGCGCCGTCGATGCCCGGGTGGACACGACCGAGATCTACCCCTGGCGCAGACACGAACTTCCATAGTCCATCGGAACACGCTCCGCGGGCAGACTTCACCGCGGAGCGTGACCGGACGGCGTGCAGTGCCTTGGCTACGAGTGCGTGCTGGCGTAACCCAGGAGATCCTGAGCAGTCAGCACGCCCACAGGCTGACCACCGTCCATGACGACAGCAGCCGCGGAGACAGCCAGGGCACCGTTCAGCCGCAACAGTGGTTCACCCGCGCCGACCGTCGGAAGAGGCGCGGACATGTGCTTCTCGATGGGCTCGTCCACCGCTGCCGCTCCCGCGATCACAGCGGTCAGCAGTTCTCGTTCCGAGACGGAGCCGACCAGCTCCGCGGCCTTGATGTCGGCGTGGGCCGCGTTGGAGTCACCGGGAGACTTCACGACGGGAAGCTGGGACACGCCGTATTCACGGAGCACCCGCACCGCCTGACCCACCGTCTCGTCCGGGTGCACATGCAGCAGCGACGGCATTCCACCTTCCTTGGCGCGAAGCACGGCTCCGACGGACGGCCCCGGCTCCTCCAGGAACCCGTAGGACGACAGCCACTCATCGTTGAAGATCTTCGAGAGATACCCGCGCCCGCTGTCCGGCAACAGCACCACCACGATGTCGTCCGGGCCCAGCCGCTCCGCCACCCGCAGCGCGGCCACCACGGCCATCCCGCAGGAGCCGCCGACCAGGAGGCCCTCCTCCTTGGCGAGGCGGCGGGTCATCTGGAAGGAGTCCTTGTCGGAGACCGCGACGATCTCGTCGGCGACCTCGCGGTCGTAGGCGGTCGGCCAGAAGTCCTCGCCGACGCCCTCGACGAGGTAGGGGCGGCCCGAGCCGCCGGAGTAGACCGAGCCCTCGGGGTCGGCGCCGACGACCCGGACGCGGCCGTCGCTGGCGTCCTTGAGGTAGCGGCCGGTGCCGGAGATGGTGCCGCCCGTGCCGACCCCGGTGACGAAGTGCGTGATGCGCCCGTCCGTCTGGTCCCACAGCTCGGGGCCGGTGGAGTGGTAGTGCGAGAGCGGGTTCTCCGGGTTGCTGTACTGGTCGGGCTTCCAGGCGCCGGGCGTCTCGCGGACCAGCCGGTCGGAGACGTTGTAGTACGAGTCCGGGTGCTCGGGGTCGACCGCGGTCGGGCAGACGACGACCTCGGCGCCGTACGCGCGCAGCACGTTGATCTTGTCCGTGGAGACCTTGTCGGGGCACACGAAGATGCACTTGTACCCCTTCTGCTGCGCCACGATGGCGAGCCCGACCCCCGTGTTGCCGCTGGTGGGCTCCACGATGGTGCCGCCGGGCGCGAGCGCCCCGCTCTTCTCGGCGGCCTCGATCATGCGCAGCGCGATGCGGTCCTTCACGGAACCGCCGGGGTTGAAGTACTCGACCTTGGCCAGGACGGTCGCCTGAAGCCCTTCGGTCACCTTGTTGAGCCTCACCAGCGGGGTGTTGCCGACGAGACTGATCATCGAGTCGTGGATCTGCACGTTGTCTCCGGGTCTCCTACTAAGGGTTGCGGTCAGCGTATGCCGCACACCGGCCCTTCATCTGCCGTTGCGATTGACCGACGGTGCTTACGGGGCAAGGACACAGGGAGCCGTTCAAGCGAAAGAGGTGGCCGCGGAACATGTCGAGCAGGGCAAGGGTGGCACGGCGGATCGCCGCGGGCGCGGCGTACGGCGGCGGCGGGATCGGGTTGCTCGGGGCGGCCGCGGTCGGGGTGGTGGTGGCGGAGGTGCAGTTCGCGCGGCGCCAGGTGGGCAACCACGGCGCGGCGCCGGTCCACCTCCCCTCGGCCGACGGCCTGTACGGCAGGGCGTACGGCGCCACGGGCGCGGAGCCGGTGCGGTTCGCGATGCTGGGTGACTCCACGGCGGCGGGGCAGGGGGTGCACCGGGCGCGGCAGACGCCGGGGGCGCTGCTGGCCTCGGGGCTCGCGGCGGTGGCCGAGCGGGCCGTGCAGTTCCGCAATGTGGCGCTGCCGGGCGCCATGTCGGACGACCTGGACCGGCAGGTGGCGCTGGTCCTGGCGGATCCGGGGTGGCGGCCGGACGTGTGCGTGATCATGATCGGCGCGAACGACGTGACGCACCGCATCCCCGCCACCAAGTCCGTGCGGCACCTGTCGGCGGCGGTGCGGCGGCTGCGGACGGCGGGCGCGGAGGTCGTGGTGGGGACCTGTCCCGACCTGGGCTCGGTGGAGCCGGTGCAGCAGCCGCTGCGCTGGCTGGCCCGGCGCGCCTCGCGGCAGCTGGCGGCGGCGCAGACGATCGGCACGGTGGAGCAGGGCGGGCGGACGGTGTCGCTGGGCGACCTGCTCGGCCCGGAGTTCTCGGCGAACCCGCGGGAGCTGTTCGGCCCGGACAACTACCACCCGTCGGCCGAGGGCTATCAGACGGCGGCGATGGCGGTGCTGCCGACGTTGTGCGCGGCGCTGGGTGTGTGGCCGGACGAGGAGCGGCCCGACGTGTCGCGTGCGGAGGGTTTCCTGCCGGTCGCGCGTGCGGCGGCGAAGGCCGTCGAGGAGGGCGGTACGGAGGTGACGGCGGCGATGCCGACGGGGCCGCGGGGGCCGTGGGCGCTGATGAAGCGCCGCCGGCGCCGCCGCACCCCGTCCCAGGACCCGTCCCCGACCCACGAGACCACCGCCCACCAGCCGACGTAGCCGGCAGTTACAGCCCCCGGCACCAGATCCATCCAGCTCCGGCGGAAA
>NZ_JBITLI010000009.1:57838-119831 GCF_044465085.1 Streptomyces sp. NPDC049813
AATCCAGCCCCTCCGGCGCCAGGCCCAGCTCCGGGTGGAAATCCAGCCCCTCCGGCGCCAGGCCCAGCTCCGGGTGGAAATCCAGCCCCTCCGGCGCCAGGCCCAGCTCCGGGTGGAAATCCAGCCCCTCCGGCGATTGAGGAGCGGGGTCCGGGGCGGAGCCCCGCGACCCGCGCTCGGACGCCCCGCGCCGACAAGCCCCCGCGGCCGCGCCCCGACGCCCCGCACCGAAGAACCCCGCACCAGATCCACCCCGCCGCCCCGCCCCCCGGCGGAGCCCTGAGCAAGCGCTTAGAAAAATGCGTCAGGCGTCACACGCCCACACCGGTGACCCGAGCGATACGTACGGGTAACTTCCCAAGCGGTCCTGCCATTCGCCGCACTCCCCCTGGAGCCGTGATGCCCGAAGCCGTTATCGTCTCAGCCGCCCGCTCCCCCATCGGCCGCGCCTTCAAGGGCTCCCTGAAGGACCTGCGCGCGGACGACCTCACCGCGACGATCATCCAGACCGCCCTCGCGAAGGTCCCGGAGCTGGACCCCCGCGACATCGACGACCTCATGCTCGGCTGTGGCCTGCCCGGCGGCGAGCAGGGCAACAACCTGGGCCGCATCGTGGCCGTGCAGATGGGCATGGACCACCTCCCGGGCTGCACCGTGACCCGCTACTGCTCGTCGTCCCTGCAGACGACCCGCATGGCCCTGCACGCCATCAAGGCAGGCGAGGGCGACGTCTTCGTCTCGGCGGGCGTCGAGATGGTGTCGCGGTTCGCGAAGGGCAACTCGGACTCGCTCCCCGACACCCGTAACCCCTTCTTCGCCGAGGCCGAGGCCCGCACCGCGGCCGTCGCCCAGCAGGAGGGCACCTCCTGGCACGACCCGCGCGAGGACGGCCTGGTGCCGGACGCGTACATCGCGATGGGCCAGACCGCCGAGAACCTGGCCCGCCTGAAGGGCGTCACCCGCGAGGACATGGACGCCTTCGGCGTGCGCTCGCAGAACCGCGCCGAGGAAGCCCTCAAGAACGGCTTCTGGGAGCGGGAGATCACCCCGGTCACCACCCCGGACGGGACCGTCGTGAGCAAGGACGACGGCCCGCGCGCCGGCGTCACCCTGGAGGGCGTGGCCGGCCTCAAGCCCGTCTTCCGCCCCGACGGCCTGGTCACGGCCGGCAACTGCTGCCCGCTGAACGACGGCGCCGCCGCCCTCGTGATCATGTCCGACACCAAGGCCCGCGAGCTGGGCCTGACCCCGCTCGCCCGCGTGGTGTCGACCGGCGTCTCCGGCCTCTCCCCCGAGATCATGGGCCTGGGCCCGGTGGAGGCCAGCAAGCAGGCGCTGAAGCGCGCCGGGCTCGGTGTCGGCGACATCGACCTGTTCGAGATCAACGAGGCGTTCGCCGCGCAGGTCATCCCGTCCGCCCGCGACCTGGGCATCGACGAGGACAAGCTGAACGTGAACGGCGGCGCCATCGCGGTCGGCCACCCCTTCGGCATGACCGGCGCGCGCATCACCGGCACGCTGATCAACAGCCTGCAGTTCCACGACAAGCAGTTCGGCCTGGAGACCATGTGCGTCGGCGGCGGCCAGGGCATGGCGATGGTGATCGAGCGCCTCAGCTGATCCCGGCGGGCCGAGCATGACCTGAATCCGGTCATGCAATCGTGATCCAATCTCCCCCAGGATGTGACGTACATCTCGGGGGAGAGTCGTTTTCGCAGGTCAGACCCGTACCCGCCCTATATGGGGGCTAAACGCCCGGCCAAAAGACCTGTCCAATTCGTGACGTAATGCACTGACAGCTGGTTCGTCCAGGCTTCAAGCTGATGTAGGAAGTCGGGGGTCGACTTGGAACCGGGAGTACGTCAGTGAGCGCCATCCCTCTTGCTTTGCTGCTCGCCACGGCCGCTGCCACGGCCGTCGGCGCCGCCACCCTGCACAACGTCCGGGGCCTGCGACGGCAGATCGCGGACCTGCGCGAGGAAGTGGCCCGCGGCCGCGCCACCGCCGCGCGGCCCGCCGTGCCCGCGGCGCGCACCACCACCGACGCGGACGCCATACGGGTCGCCGTCGCCGACGCCCTCGCCGAGGAGCGGGAGCGGGAGCTGGCGGAGGCGCGGGCGTTCTGGGCGGCGCAGGAGGCGCGCGACACCTCGGACCTGCCGCCCTTCCTGGCCGGCGGGGGCGCGCTGAGCGAGGAGTTCTTCCTGCCCCGGCAGGCCGACTTCGCCGGTCTTGAGCCGCTCGTCGAGTCGGCCCTGGAGCCGGAGGACGAGCTCTCCCCGCAGGACTCCGTCCCGGGCGGTTTCCCGGGTGAGTCGCCCGAGCTGGCGGCGGCCCGGCGCCGTCACCCCTCGCACCCGGACTTCGTCCCGGTCCAGTCGCCGGTCACCAGCGACCACGAGCGGACGGTGGCGTGTCTGGAGGAGCTGGCGCACACCCGCACGGCGCTCTGCGACGTCCGTCCCGGCCCGCTGGGCACGCTGGACGTCTACGTCTTCGCCGACGGTACGACGCTGTGCATGACCCCGGGCCACCGCGAGACGGCGGAACAGCTCGCCGCGGCGCTGCGGGACGGGGACACGCCGGTGCTGCTCGGCGGGTCCGGGGTCTCCGGTGCGTACGCCCTGACGTTCGAGTGCGGCGGGGACAACGTGTACATCCTGGCGGACCGGGTCATAGCGTCGGCCTGACCGGGCTCAGATGCCCGCCCGCTTCATGGCCGCCTCGACCAGTTCGACCGCCCCGGCCAGCGCCTCCCGGCCGGGCAGCACCACCGCCAGGTCCCGGGCCGCGACCGTCACCTGGTCCGCGGCGGCGAACATCCCCGCGTCCGGCATCTCGCGCACCACGCCCCCCGGCTCCTCCAGCTGCTGGGCCCGCGCGGACAGTTCCCTGGCCAAGGCCAGGGCCTCCGCGGCCGCGCCCCGTTGCAGCCGGCTCTGCGGCGCGGCCCGCAGCCGGTCCGCGAACTGGTCCACCGCGGCGGTCAATGGCGTCGTATCAAGCACTCGGCGACTGTAGCTGTTTACAAGCGGCCGGCGCTCAGGCACGGTGACGTCAAGGACCAGGCCACATCGAAGCGTTCCGGAGGCGCCGATGTCCCAAGTCTTCTCCGCGGAGACCCACCGCAATCTGCTGGCTCGCATCCCTCACTGCACCGGTCGTGAAGTCGCCGACTGGCTGCGCACCGTCGAAGACGGACCGTGCTTCCTTCGCTTCGAAGAGAAAGTCAGCTGGCTCCGCGGCGAGCACGACCTCGCGTACGGCCACGCCAAGGCGATCATCCACGAGTACGACCTGCGGCGCGCCGCGCGCAGGTTCGGCTAGGGCCTGTCGTCAAATTCCCGCCTGCCCCGCGACGCCTGGCACGCACTCTCGCCGCACCGGGCACAAGGCCAAGTACGTCCAGTACGAGGCCTTGCACCCGGCACGCCGAGAGCACGCACCAGACGCCGCGGGGCCGCCCTCCGGGCGACGGCGGGAATTTGACGACAGGCCCTAGCACCGCGACTCCCCCGCCCGCACACGGCAAAGGGGCCCGCGCACCCGGAGGTGCGCGGGCCCCTGACGTGCGGGACCGGGGTCCGCTAGTCGTTGCCCTGGAGGATCGCGAGGATCCGCAGGAACTCCATGTAGATCCAGACCAGCGTCATGGTCAGACCGAAGGCGGCGAGCCACGCCTCTTCCTTCGGGGCGCCGTACGCGATGCCGTCCTCGACCTGCTTGAAGTCCAGGGCCAGGAAGCACGCGCCGAGCAGGATGCCGACGACACCGAAGAGGATGCCGAGGCCGCCGCTGCGGAAGCCGAGGCCGTCACCGCCGCCGAAGACGGCGAACAGCAGGTTCACCGCCATGAGCAGGATGAAGCCCATCGCGGCGGCCATGACGAAGCCGTAGAAGCGGCGGTTGACGCGGATCCAGCCCGCCTTGTAGGCGATGAGGACGGCCGCGGCGGTCGCCATCGTGCCGAGCACGGCCTGCATGGCCGCGCCCTCCGCGATGCGGTTGTCCACGACGCTCGACACGACGCCGAGGAAGACACCCTCCAGCGCCGCGTACCCCAGGATCAGCGCCGGGGAGGCCTTGCGCTTGAAGGCCTGGACGAAGCCGAGCACCATCGCGACGAGACCGGCGCCGATCGCGATGCCGTACGACCTGGTGATGTTGGCGTCGTCGACCGGCAGCAGCGCCCAGGCGAGCGCGGCGGTGACGATGAGGACACCGAGGGTGGTGGCCGTGCGCATGACGACGTCGTCCATCGTCATGCGGCCGGTGGTGGCGGGCGCCTGCGGAGCGCCGTACTGGTCCTGCTGGGCGTAGGGGTTCTGCGCGTACGGGTTGCCGGCGGGTGCCTGGCCGTACGGGTTGGCCTGCGTGCCGACCGCGGGGCCCCCGGCCTGCGGCTGCTGCGCGGCGTGGAACTGCGCGTAGCCGTTGTCGCGGCTGAACCCCCGTCGCGAGAAGACCGGGTTGCTGCTCCTCATTTCACTCCTCCATGGCCACCGTGTATGGCCTTGCCACAAGAGTAATGGTCTGGCAAAGATCCGGCCCTAGTGCTCAGGGAGGATCTTTCCCATCCTGTTACCGGCAACGTCCGGGATACTCCCGGTGTTCCGCCCGGGGCAGGTCAGAAGGGAAATCCGGTGTAGGCCTCGGCCAGCTCGGTCTCCGCGGCGCGGGACGTGGTCAGACGGTCGAGCCCGGCGAGCTGGATGCGGTCGTCGAAGCCGGTGGCGCCGGGGGCGCGGTGCAGCAGCGTCGTCATCGCGTACGAGAAGCGCTCGGCCTGCCAGACGCGGCGCAGGCAGGTGGCGGAGTACGCGTCGAGGAGCGCCGGGTCGCCCGTGTCCAGGTGGGCCGTCAGGGCGCGGGCGAAGGTGACGACGTCGCCGACGGCGAGGTTGAGGCCCTTGGCGCCGGTCGGCGGGACGATGTGGGCCGCGTCGCCCGCGAGGAAGAGCCGGCCGTGCCGCATGGGTTCGTGGACGTGACTGCGCATCGGGGTGACGGAGGCGGCGGTGACCGGGCCGCGGGCCAGCCGCCAGGCGGGGTCCTCCACCTCCAGGCGGCGGTCGAGCTCGTCCCAGATCTCTTCGTGGCTCCACGCGCCGGCCTCCGTGCCCGCGGGCACCTGGAGATAGGCGCGGGTGACGGACGGCGAGCGCATCGACAGCAGGGCGAAGCCGCGGTCGCCGCGGGCGTAGACCAGCTCGTCGTGGGAGGGGGCGACGTCGGCGAGGATGCCGAGCGAGCCATACGGGTAGGTCCGCTCGTACGTGCGGGTGAGGGCGGCCGGGATCGCGGCGCGGGACACGCCCCGGAATCCGTCGCAGCCCACGACGTAGTCGCAGTCCAGGACGGCCTCGCGGCCCCGGTGGCGGTAGCGGACGCGCGGGCGGTCGGTTCCGGCGTCCTCCACTGCCAGCGCCTGGGCCTCGAACAGCAGCGGGGCGCCGTCGGCGAGGCGGGCCGCGATCAAGTCCTTGCAGACCTCGGTCTGGGCGTAGACGGTGACGGTCCTGCTGCCGGTCAGGGCGGGGAGGTCGACGCGGTGGCGGCGCCGGTCGAAGCGGAGTTCGATGCCGGTGTGTTCGAGGCCCTCGCGGTCCAGGCGCGCCCCGACGCCCGCGGCGCGCAGGGCGTCGGCGGTGCCCTGCTCCAGGATTCCGGCGCGCTGGCGGCGCTCCACGTACGGCCGGTCGCGGCTCTCCAGGACGACCGACCGGATCCCGGCGTTCTGCAGCAGCCTGCCCAGGAGCAGTCCGGCCGGGCCGGCTCCGATGATCCCGACGGTGGTGCGCATGCGGTTCCTCCCGCTCCCGGCGTTCGCCTGGCGAACTTTCGTTCACTACAGCCTCGTCCGGATCCTCCGCTCACCCCGGCCGGGTGTCAATGGATGTGCGGGGAGGTGCGGGGATGGGCGGGCAGCGCGAAGCGCCCCGCGACCGTGAGGAAGTGAAGGGTCGCGAGGGAAAAGCGGGGAAGGGGGTGCGAAGAAGTGAATCGGAGGTGCCCGGAACCGGACTTGAACCGGTACGCCCGCGAGGGGCAGCGAGGTTTAAGCTCGCCGTGTCTGCATTCCACCATCCGGGCAGGCTGTGGGGCTCCGCATCGACCGTCCGAGCCTATCCGGCGGCCTCCCCCGATCAGCAGGGCGACCTCCCTATGTTGTCTTATTTTATTGACGTCTGAGGGTGCATCAGCACCGGACAGTGGCCATACGCACTTGCCGGAGGCCCTTCCCGGGGCCTGCGCCGGTTTCTGCGGATTGACGGAATTTCACCTCCTGTCACGGTCTCGGCCGGGCGCTTCCCTCTCAGGGTCCCGTGTCATACCCAGGTATGACGTGGGCGGCTCCGGTGCGACCGGAGTCGCCCCCCGGAACGGGAACTGCGGCTGACTCCCCGCGCCCGATCGGCCGCGACGATGGGAACGTCCCCCCGCAGTCGTCCCGTCAGGAGCACCCCCGTGACCACCACCCCTCTCGCCGGCCGGACCACCACGGTGGCGGCCCGCGCCACGGAGCTGTCCAAGGTCTACGGACAGGGCGAGACCCAGGTGGTCGCGCTCGACCGGGTCTCCGTCGAGTTCCGGCAGGCCGAGTTCACCGCGATCATGGGCCCGTCCGGCTCCGGCAAGTCGACGCTGATGCACTGCGTGGCGGGGCTCGACACCTTCTCCTCCGGCTCGGTCCGCATCGGTGAGACCGAACTCGGCACCCTCAAGGACCGCCAGCTCACCAAGCTCCGCCGGGACAAGATCGGCTTCATCTTCCAGGCGTTCAACCTGCTGCCGACGCTGACCGCCCTGGAGAACATCACGCTCCCCATGGACATCGCGGGGCGCAAGCCCGACCAGCAGTGGCTGGAGAACGTCATCCAGATGGTGGGCCTCGCCGACCGGCTGCGCCACCGGCCATCCCAGCTCTCCGGCGGCCAGCAGCAGCGCGTGGCGGTCGCCCGCGCCCTGGCCTCCCGGCCCGAGATCATCTTCGGCGACGAGCCCACCGGCAACCTGGACTCCCGCTCCGGGGCCGAGGTCCTCGGCTTCCTGCGCAACTCCGTGCGGGAGCTGGGCCAGACCGTCGTCATGGTCACGCACGACCCGGTGGCCGCGGCCTACGCGGACCGCGTCGTCTTCCTGGCCGACGGCCGCATCGTGGACGAGGTGCACGGCCCGAGCGCGGACTCGGTCCTGGACCGCATGAAGCGCTTCGACGCCAAGGGCCGCACCAGCTGACACCGCCGCGCCCCGGAAGGGGCGCGGGGAACTGCGCGAGAACCGACGCACGCGCACCCGCCCACGAAACAGCAGCCCCTACGGCGAACAGGCCGGGGGCACCCCGCCGAACCCTGGACTGGCAGAAACCCATGTTCCGAACCGCCCTGCGCAACGTCTTCGCGCACAAGGCCCGCCTCCTGATGACGGTGCTCGCCGTCATGCTCGGCGTCGCCTTCGTCTCCGGCACCCTCGTCTTCACCAACACCATCTCCTCCGCCCTGGAGAAGTCGTCGTCCAAGGGCTTCGACCACGTCGACGTCGCCGTCACCCCCGGCTTCGTCAAGGGCGGCGCCGACAAGGTCGGCAAGGAGGTGAAGCTGACAGACGCCACCCTGAAGAAGGCGCGCAGCGTGCCCGGGGCGGCCTCCGCGTACGGCGTGGTCAGCGGGTACGCGGCCGTCGCCGACCAGGACGGCAAGCTCGTCGGCAACGGCTTCTCCACCAAGGGCGGCAACTACTGGGGCTCCGCGCAGGACCCGGACCCCCGCTACCCGCTGAAGGACGGCGCCGCCCCGCACGGGCAGAACCAGGTCGCCCTGGACGCCGAGACCGCGAAGCGCGCCGGGTACAAGGTCGGCGACCAGGTCCGGATGTCCGTCGACGGCCCGGTGCTCACCCCCACCGTGACCGGCATCTTCACCACCGACGACGGGAACGTCACGGCGGGCGGCTCCCTCGCCCTCTTCGACACCGCGACCGCGCAGTCGCTCTTCCACCGGCCGGGCGCGTACGACGAGATCGACGTGCGGGCCGCCGCCGGCACCAGCCAGGACCAGTTGCGCGCCGCGCTCGACTCCTCCCTGGGCAAGGACGCGGCCGACACGCAGACGGGTCAGCAGCTCGCCGACGACCAGGCGGAGGCGATCTCCCAGTCGATGAGTTCGATGAAGCAGCTGCTGCTGGGCTTCGCGGGCATCTCGCTCTTCGTCGGCATCTTCATCATCGCCAACACCTTCACCATGCTGGTCGCCCAGCGCACCAAGGAACTGGCGCTGATGCGCGCCGTCGGCGCCTCCCGCCGCCAGGTCACCCGCTCGGTGCTGTTGGAGGCGTTCGTCGTGGGCGCGGTCGCCGCGGTCACCGGTCTCGCCGTCGGCATCGGGATCGGCGCCGGTCTGCGCGCCCTGATGAACGGCACGGGCGCGATCATCCCGGACGGGCCGCTGGTCGTCTCCACCGGCACGGTCGTCTCCGCACTGGTCGTCGGCGTCCTCGTCACGATGCTGGCCGCCTGGCTGCCGGGCCGGCGCGCCGCGAAGATCCCGCCGGTCGCCGCGATGAACGCGGTGCACGCCGCGCCGACCGCCAAGTCCCTGATCCTGCGCAACACGCTCGGCTCGCTCGTCTCGGCCGCCGGCATCGCCGCGGTGCTCGCCGCGACGACCATGAAGGGCGACGCGGGGCAGGCCCCGATGGCGCTCGGCGCCGCGCTCCTGGTCATCGGCGTCTTCGTGCTCACGCCGCTGCTCTCCCGCCCGCTGATCGCCGCCGCGGCCCCGCTGCTGCGCGCCTTCGGGATCTCGGGCAAGCTGGCCCGGCTCAACTCCGTGCGCAATCCGCGCCGCACCGCCGCCACCGCCTCGGCGCTGATGATCGGCCTGACCCTGATCACGGGTCTGACGGTGATCGCGGGCAGCGTGCAGTCGGCGATCAACAAGATGGCCGCCGACTCCATCAAGGCGGACTACGTCGTCTCGATGGCGAACGGCAACGCGCTCTCCCCGGACGTCCGCGCCACCCTGGAGAAGACGCCGGGCACCACCGCCGTCAGCGGTCTTTCCACCTCGCCGTCGCGGATCGACGGCTCCGGCGAGGACCTGACCGGGGTGAACGGCAAGACGCTCGACCAGCTCGCCGAACTCCCGCTGAAGGACGGCGCGTTCACTGTCGGCGGCACGCGGGTCGTCGTCGACGACGAGACCGCGCGGGACCACCACTGGAAGGCCGGCTCGCCCTTCACCGTCACCTACGAGGACGGCAGGAAGCAGCGGCTGACCGTCGCGGGCGTCTACGAGGCCAACGAGATGATCCGCGGCATCATGGTCGACGCCCCCACCCTCGACCCGCACGTGACCGGCGCCGTCTCGGACATGCAGGTCATGCTGAAGGTGGCCGGCGGCACCTCCGACGGCGCCAAGGACAAGCTCACCAAGGCCCTCGGCGAGAACCCGGCGGTCAAGATCCAGGACCGCCAGGACATCTCCGACGAGGTCGCGCAGATGTTCACGCTGATGCTGAACATGGTCTACGGCCTGCTCGCCATGGCCGTCGTCGTGGCCGTGCTCGGCGTCATCAACACGCTGGCCATGTCGGTCTTCGAGCGGCAGCAGGAGATCGGGATGCTCCGCGCGATCGGCATCGACCGCAAGGGCATCAAGCGCATGGTCCGCCTGGAGTCCCTGGTGATCTCGCTCTTCGGCGGCGTGCTCGGCATCGGCCTCGGCGTCTTCTTCGGCTGGGCCGCGGGACAGCTCATCGGCAAGACCATGGCGACGTACGAACTGATCCTGCCCTGGGGCCGGATGGGCGTCTTCCTCGCGCTCGCCGCGGTCGTCGGCATCCTGGCGGCCCTGTGGCCGGCCCGGCGCGCCGCCCGCCTGAACATGCTCTCGGCCATCAAGGCCGAGTAGCAAAGGCGCGGTCGCGCGCGAGGGGCGCATCGGTGACGGGTGGTCGCCGATGCGCCCCTCGCGCGTGCGGGCGGGTCAGCCGGTCCAGGTGCGGGCCCGCAGCGGCATCCCCGACGTCCCGCTCTCGGGGGTCTTCACCGCGAGGATCTGGTTGACGCCGATGCGGTTGCGCTCGAAGCTCAACGCGGAGGCGGCCATGTACAGGCGCCAGACGCGGGCCCGGCCCGGGCTGACAAGCCGCAGGGACTCGGCCCAGCGCGCCTCCAGGTTGCGTACCCACTGGCGCAGGGTGAGCGCGTAGTGCTCGCGGATCGCCTCGACGTCCCGGACCTCGAACCCGGCCCGCTCCAGCAGGCCCGTGGTCGTGCCGACGGGCGCCAGCTCCCCGTCGGGGAAGACGTAGGCGTCGATGAACTCGTCGACCTCGTAGGAGGATTCGTCCGTCTGTGGCCGCCGGGCGATCTGGTGGTTGAGCAGCCGCCCGCCCGGCTTGAGCAGGGCGTACAGGTCGCTCGCGTACTCCAGGTAGCGCTCGGCGCCGACGTGCTCGGCCATCCCGATGGAGGAGATCGCGTCGTAGGGGCCGTCGCGCACGTCGCGGTAGTCCTGAACGCGGATCTCGACGCGGTCGGTGAGCCCTTCCTCGGCGACCCGCTTGCGGGCGTAGGCGGCCTGCTCCTGGGAGAGGGTGACGCCGACGACGCTCACCCCGTGCTCGCGGGCGGCGTGGACGGCCATGGAGCCCCAGCCGCAACCCACGTCCAGCAGGCGCATCCCGGGCTTGAGGGCGAGCTTGCGGGCGACCAGGGAGAGCTTGTCGTGCTGGGCGGACTCCAGCGTGGCGCCGGGCGACTCCCAGTACGCGCACGAGTAGACCATCGACGGGCCGAGGACCAGTTCGTAGAAGTCGTTGCCGACGTCGTAGTGGTGGCTGATGGCCTGCTTGTCGCTGCCCTTGGTGTGCAGGTGGAGGCGGCCCGTGCGGCGGGTCTCCTCGGCGGGCGGCGCCGGGGGCGGGAACGGTCCGGCCAGTTTGACCAGGTCGCCGGCGGCGGCCCGCACCGAGGGGTCCCGCAGCGCCCGCAGCAGGCTCCTGCCCTCGCCCCCCGCGTCGGGGTCCCGCTCCCAGATCAGCCCGGCCATGATGTCGAGCGCCGCGTACAGGTCGCCCTCGACGTCCAGTTCGCCGGCGACCCAGGCGCGGGCCAGGCCCAGCTCGCCCGGCTTCCACAGCAGGCGGCGCAGGGCGCGGCGGCTGCGCACGACGAGGAGGGGGGCGCCCGGGGGGCCGGCTTCCGATCCGTCCCAGGCACGAAGGCGCACCGGGAGCTCGGCGCCGAGCAGCCGCTCGGCGATGTTCTTCAGCCGCTGTGCGGCGTCCTGCATGGCGCACACCTCCGTGACAGGGGGGATCCCGGACCGGTCCAACACCACGTAAACACCGAGCGGCCGGTTCCGCAGTCCCGTTACTGCGTCACGGATGGGCAAAATACTTGTAGACACCACACACCCAGGGGTGCGGGAACGCCGAAGGGGCCACTCGCACCACGGATGGCGAGTGGCCCCTTCGGGCTGTTCACTGCTCGGAACTGCCCCGAGGTCAGGAGGCCTTGGCCTTCTCCTCGATCTTGTCGATCTTGTCGCTCTTCTCGGCGGCCGGCTTGGGCGCCGGAGCCGGCTTGGCGGCCTCGTAGAACTCCTCGCGCGGCGTCTCCAGGGCGCCGAGCGCGGTGATGTCCCGCTTCTGGAACATGTTGATCGTCCACTCGGCGATCACGCGGATCTTGCGGTTGTACGTCGGCATCGCCATGCCGTGGTAGCCACGGTGCATGTACCAGGCGAGACGGCCCTTGAGCTTGATCTTCATCTTGCCCATGACGATCATCGCGACGCCCTTGTGCAGGCCGAGACCGGCGACCGCACCCTTGTTGGCGTGCTTGTAGTCGGCCTGCGGGAAGCCCCGCATGCCGGAGACCACGTTGTCACCGAGGACCTTCGCCTGGCGCATGGCGTGCTGGGCGTTCGGCGGGCACCAGGCGCGCTCGGGCGGCGTGCCGTTCTTGAGGGCGACCAGGTCCGGGACCTGGGCGTTGTCGCCCGCGGCCCAGATGTAGTCGGTGCCCTGCACCTGGAGCTTCGCGCTGGTGTCCACGTGGCCGCGGGGGCCGAGTGGGAGACCGAAGCGGGCGAGCGCCGGGTTCGGCTTGACGCCGGCGGTCCACACGACCGTGTTGGAGTCGGCCTCCAGGCCGTTGCTCAGCACGACGTGACCGTCCACGCAGGAGGGCATCGTCGTCGAGAGGTAGACCTCGATACCGCGGGACTCCAGGTGCTTGCGGCCGTAGACGCCCAGCTCCGGGCCGACCTCGGGCAGCACCTTGTCGGCGGCGTCGACCAGGATGAAGCGCATGTCCTCGCGCTTCACGTTCTTGTAGAACTTGGCGGCGTCGCGCGCCAGGTCCTCGACCTCACCGATCGTCTCGGCGCCCGCGAAGCCACCGCCGACGAAGACGAAGGTGAGCGCCTTGCGGCGGATCTCCTCGTCCGTCGTGGACTCGGCCTTGTCGAGCTGCTCAAGCACGTGGTTGCGCAGACCGATGGCCTCCTCGACGCCCTTCATGCCGATGCCGACCTCGGCGAGGCCCGGCGTCGGGAAGGTGCGGGAGACCGCGCCGAGCGCGATCACCAGGTAGTCGAAGGGCACCTCGTACGCCTCGCCGACCAGCGGGGCGACCGTGGCGACCTTGCGGTCCTGGTCGATGGTGGTGACGCGGCCGGTGAGAATCTCGGCTCCCGGCACAGCGCGTCGCAGCGGGACGACGACGTTGCGCGGCGAGATGCTGCCGGCGGCGGTCTCGGGGAGGAAGGGCTGGTACGTCATGTACGAGCGCGGGTCGACGACCGTGACGGTCGCTTCCGCGTAACGCATCTTCTTCAGGATGCGTCGCGCCGCGTACAGGCCTACGTACCCACCCCCGACAATGAGGATCCTGGGACGCTCCGTGGTGCTCATGCCATCGAGTATCCACCCGTCTGGAGGGGGTCGCTCGTGCGCCCCTTCACAAGGACCGACGGTGCCTCTGCTACACTTCGCCGCCCACGTGAACCATGTCATGGCTCGCACGGGGAACCACGGTCGGCCGCCGGTCGTTGCTCACCCCTCTTGAGCAGCCACGGCGAGCCTTACGGTCCACTGGACCACTCCCGTCCCGGCACCCCGCGCAACACGCCGGAAACCCCGCGGACACCTCCCGTACGACCCCGCGGGCGACCCCGGACGGGCTCACGGCGGGCAATCATCGCCCAACGGGACCGAATTCCTTGTGAAGAACTTCACGAACTTTCCCGCCGGGGTCTCCCGGGACCGTGTCGCGGACCCCTGAGACCGTGCTCAGACGGTACGCGACACGCTCAGGCGAGATCATTCCGGGCCCTGCCCTCAGGCGAGGGACCAGCCGATCCCGTCCAGGATGTCGTGCTCGCTGACGACCACCTCGCAGGCGCCGGTCCGCTCCATGACCATCCGCAGCACCAGCGCCCCGGAGGCGATGACGTCGACGCGGCCGGGGTGGATCACCGGGTGCAGGGCACGCTGGTCGTGCGTGGACGTCAGCAGCCAGTCGGTGAGCTCCACGACCTTGTCGTAGGGGATGCGGGAGTGGTGGATCGCGGCCCAGTCGTACTCCTTGAGGCCGAGGGCGAGCGCCGCCACCGTCGTGACCGAGCCGGCAAGGCCGACCAGCGTGCGCGCGCCCGCGATCGGGACCTCCCGCTCCACCCGGTCCAGGGCCGCGGCGATGTCCCGCCGGACCGCCCCGACCTGCGCCGCGCCCGGCGGGTCGGTGACCGTGCCGTCCGCCGCGACGAGGTGCCGCTCCGTCATGCGGACGCAGCCGATGTCGACGGAGAGCGCGGCGCGCACGCCGTCGTCGCCGACCACGAACTCGGTCGAACCACCGCCGATGTCCACGACCAGATAGGGCTTCTCCAGGTCGGCGCGGCCCGTCAGCTCCTTCGTCGCGCCCAGGAAGGACAGGGCCGCCTCCTGGTCGCCGCTGATCACCTCGGGCTCGACGCCCAGGATGTCGAGGACGCCGCGGACGAACTCGTCCCGGTTCGACGCGTCCCGGGACGCCGACGTCGCGACGAAGCGGAGGCGCTCCGCGCCGTGCTCCTTGATCACCGCCGCGTACTCGCGACAGGCCGCGAACGTGCGCTCCAGCGCCTCGGGGGCGAGCCGGCCCGTCCGGTCCACGCCCTGGCCGAGCCGGACGATCGTCATCCGGCGGTCCAGATCGCGCAGTTCACCGGTGGCCGGGTCGGCGTCCGCGACGAGCAGGCGGATGGAGTTCGTACCGCAGTCGATGGCGGCGACCCGGGTCACTCGGCCACCTCCGCGGCCGCGGACACGCAGGCGCCCTTCCGCCACCACTCGGGCAGCATCGCGATCGCCTCGTCGCCCAGCGGGTTGACGCCCGGGCCCGCGGCCAGCGAGTGCGCCACGAGCACGTGCAGGCACTTCACGCGGTCCGGCATCCCGCCGGCGCTCGGGAAGTTCTCCAGGACCTCGATGGCGTCCCGACGGGCGATGTAGTCCTCGTGCGCGGCCCGGTACTGGCGGGCCAGCTCCGGGTCGGTCGCGAGCCGCTCCGTCATCTCCTTCATGACGCCGTTGGCCTCAAGGGTGCCGATGGCCGAGGCCGCGCGCGGGCACGTCAGGTAGTACGTCGTCGGGAACGGCGTGCCGTCCTCCAGACGCGGCGCCGTCTCCACGACGTCCGGGTTGCCGCAGGGGCAGCGGTGCGCGATGGCCCGCAGGCCGCGCGGCGGGCGGCCGAGCTGCTCCTGGAACGCGTGGATGTCGGCGTCCGTGGGCGCGGTGGGCTCGGTCTGGGGCGGGGGCGTTTCCATGCCTGTCTTTCACTTCGGTGGGTGCGGGGCGGTGGAGAGTAAAGCGGGTGCGCGGGTGCGCGGGTGAGCTGGTGCGCGGGCGGTGCGGGGGTGGGACGGGCGCGCGGGCCGTGCCGCGCTCAGTCCGCGCGGTCGGCCTTGTCGACGCCGTCCCACACGTTCGAGTACCAGGGGCGGTCGGCCTCGCCCTGCTCGGCGCGGCCGTCCTCGGTGGAGCGCGGATCGGGCACCACGTACCCGGTCTCCCCCGGCATCACCATGTGCAGGCGCTCGCGGATGCGCTGCTCGGCGTAGGCGTCGTCCTGCCAGCGCGCCTTCTCGTCGCGCAGCCGGTCGACCCGCTCCTTGGCCTCCTGCTGCTGGCGCTGCTGGTCGGCGATCTCGCCGCGCTGGGAGACGTACTGCCGCATCGGGTACGCGAGGGCGACCACCAGCGTGCAGACGACGAGCGCGAGCAGCGCCGCGCGGCCGGTGAGCCGCGAGCGGCGGGCCTGGCGCTTGTTCTGCGAGCGGTAGACCCGCTCGGCGGTCTGCTCGCCGAGCACGCGCAGCCGGGTGGCCGTGGAGAAGCGGGCCGAGTCGTCGCGGCCCCTGCTGCGGAGCTTTCCCGGCATCGCCTGGTGCCTCCCCGATCTGGTCCCCGTCTGGCTGCCTACGTGCGTACGTCCTCGCACACGGTACGGGACCGAGTGCGAGGACGTACGGAACTACGGCGCCGGAAGACGTCCCGGGGCAGGTCAGCCCTTGAAGCGGGGGAACGCGCTGCGGCCGGCGTAGACCGCGGCGTCGTCGAGGATCTCCTCGATGCGCAGCAGCTGGTTGTACTTGGCGACGCGCTCGGAGCGGGCCGGGGCGCCGGTCTTGATCTGGCCGCAGTTCGTGGCGACGGCGAGGTCGGCGATGGTGACGTCCTCGGTCTCGCCGGAGCGGTGCGACATCATGCACTTGAAACCGTTGCGCTGGGCCAGCTCGACGGCGTCCAGGGTCTCGGTCAGCGAGCCGATCTGGTTCACCTTGACGAGCAGCGCGTTGGCCGAGTCCTCCTCGATGCCGCGCGCCAGGCGCTCCGGGTTGGTGACGAACAGGTCGTCGCCGACGAGCTGGACCTTGTCGCCGAGGCGCTCGGTGATGGTGTTCCAGCCGGCCCAGTCGTCCTCGTACAGCGGGTCCTCGATGGAGACGAGCGGGTACGCGGAGACGAGCTCCTCGTAGTACTCCGTCATCTCGGCGGCGGAGCGCTCCTTGCCCTCGAACTGGTACTTGCCGTCCTTGTAGAACTCGGAGGCGGCGACGTCCAGCGCGAGCGCGACCTGCTGGCCGGGGATGTAGCCGGCCTCCTTGATCGCTTCGAGGATGAGGTCGAGCGCGGCGCGGTTCGACTCCAGGTTCGGGGCGAAGCCGCCCTCGTCGCCGAGGCCGGTGGACAGGCCCTTGGTCTTCAGCACCTTCTTGAGGGTGTGGTAGACCTCGGTGCCCCAGCGCAGCGCCTCGGAGAAGGACTCCGCGCCGATCGGGGCGATCATGAACTCCTGGATGTCGACGTTCGAGTCGGCGTGCGACCCGCCGTTCAGGATGTTCATCATCGGGACGGGCAGCAGGTGCGCGTTCGGACCGCCGAGGTAGCGGAACAGCGGCAGGTCGCTGGCCTCGGACGCGGCGTGCGCGACGGCGAGGGAGACGCCGAGGATGGCGTTGGCGCCGAGCGAGCCCTTGTTGTCCGTGGCGTCCAGGTCGAACATCGCCTGGTCGATCAGGCGCTGCTCGGTGGCGTCGTAGCCGACGAGCTCCGGGCCGATCTGCTCGATGACGGCGAGGACGGCCTTCTCGACGCCCTTGCCCTGGTAACGGTTGGGGTCACCGTCACGGAGTTCGATGGCCTCGAAGGCACCGGTGGAGGCGCCGGACGGAACAGCAGCACGACCCGTGCTGCCGTCGTCGAGGCCGACCTCGACCTCGACCGTGGGGTTGCCTCGGGAGTCCAGGATTTCCCGGGCTACGACGACGTCGATGGACGGCACGAGCATCTCCTTCTGGGATGTGACACAACAGCGCGGGCGGCTGGCCCGCACCCCTGAGCGTAACCGGCTCCGGGGCATCAGCCAGTCGGCCGACCGGGTTGTGGACAACGCCGATAGCGAAATGTTTCCAAACGGAACAAAGACGGCGACCCCCACTCCGGAGGACCGGAGCGGGGGTCGCCGACGTGAGCGGCCCGTGGACGGGGCGGTGCGGTGCGGCCGGGCCCGGCGTCCGCCGACGCCGGGGCCGCCTCCGCGAGGGGGTCCCTCGGTGCGCGAGGGGTCCTCTTTACTTGAGGTGCAGCTGCTGGTCCGGGTAGATCAGGTTGGCGTCGCTGATGATGTCCTTGTTGAGCTCGAACACCTTGTGCCAGTTGGTCCCGTGCGCCTCGGCGATCTTGCTGAGGGTGTCGCCGGACTTCACCTTGTACTCGCCGTCGCCCTTCTCGACCTTCTTGCCGGTCGGGGTGGTGACGGTGTCCTTCTTGGTGTCCTGCTGCGGCTGCGGCTGCGCCTGCTGCTGCTGCGGCTGCTGGCGCTCCTGCGAGCGGGTCGTCGTGGAGGAGTCGGAGCGCTCCTGCTGCTGCGGCTGCGACTGCTGCGACGACTCGGCCGGAGCGGAGTTGCTGGTGTCGGCGCCGGACAGGCCCACGCCACAGCTCGGCCAGGCACCCTTGCCCTGCGCGGCGAGGACCTTCTCGGCGACCGATATCTGCTGCGCCTTGGACGCCTGGTCGGCGGAGGAGGCGTAGGAGGTGCCGCCGTACGCGGCCCAGGTCGAGGCGGAGAACTGCAGGCCACCGTAGTAGCCGTTGCCCGTGTTGATCGCCCAGTTGCCACCGGACTCGCACTGCGCGACCTGGTCCCACTCGGAGGTGGAGGCGGCGGAGGCGCCCGTGGCACCCATCAGCGGAACGGCGACGGCGGCACCGGCGACGCCGGCGAGCGTGGCGACACGAACGGCCTTGGACGGACGACGGTGCTTGCCCGTGTTGGAGAACAGCATGAAGAGATCCCCTCACCGACGCCTACGAGGTGAGCTGTCGGGTTCGGACCAGTGAGTGCCCGGCGCGCATCCTGTGCGCGACTTGACCCCAAGCCGGATGTCCGGCGCTTACCTTGGGTCCCCCGCTCCTGCCTACGGCGCTGACGCGTCGACTGTTCCCGTACGGACGTCGGCAGGATTCGGCGTGACGTCCGTCGGGGCCCGCTGTGGCGAGCGGTCACGACCGTAAGCAGTCGATCCGCCCGATTTCAAAGACGATCAGGGTCTTTGAGACTCATGTCTCACTCTCGCAAAGCCGGACATACGAGCCTCAACCGCCCCTGAACTCCCGCTACTTTTCACCCGATTCGAGGCCAAGATCCAGACTCTGACCAGGCAGGATGAGGTCGGGGTCGGAACCGACCGTCTTCTTGTTCAGGTCGTAGAGCGCATCCCACCCGCCACGCACGTCGTGCGCGTCCGCGATGTCCCAGAGGTTGTCGCCGGAGCGGACCGTGTACGCCCCGTCGGCGCGCTGCTCCTCACGTGAAGCGTGACGCCCCTCACCCTGACGGGAGGCGGAGGCGTCGTCCGAGGCGCGGTCGCCGCGGTGGCGGCCGGCCGCCGAGGGGTCCGCGGCGGGGTCGGAGGGATCGGCGGAGGCGGACCCCTGCGCGCCACCCTCCTTCTCCGCGTTGTCCGTCGTGTCCGCCGCGCCCAGGCCGCCGTCCGAGCCGTCCGTACCGTCCGTGACCTCGTCCGACGCGGCCGCGCCCGGCTCGTCGCCCGCGTCGCCGGAGGCGTCCGAAGTGCCGCTGCCGTCAGCGGTGTCCGCGGAACTCGACGGATCGGCGGAACCCGACGGGCCGGCCGGATCGGACGCGTCGCCCGCACCGGACGGATCGGCCGTGGCGGAGCCCGCGTGATTCTTCTCTCCCGCGGACTCGGCGGGGGCCGTGGAGTCCCCGGAGTCCTCAGGGTTCTGGGAGTCCTTCGCGTCGGCCGAGCCGGAGGGCCGGGGGGACGCGCTCGCGCCCGGGTCGACCTCGGCCGTGTCGTCGCCCTGCGTGAGGCCGGCCACGATCGAACAGCTCGGCCAGGCACTGGGCCCCTTGGCCGCAAGCGCCTTCTCGGCCACGGCTATCTGCTGCGAGCGGCTCGCCTCGTCGGCGCGCGGGGCGAAGTCGAGCCCGCCGTACTGCTCCCACATCTCCTGCGAGAACTGGAGCCCGCCGTAGTAGCCGTTGCCGGCGTCCAGACTCCACTGGCCGCCGGACTCGCACTCGGCGAGCTTGTCCCAGGTGGCGGTGGAGGCGGCGCTCGCGCTGCCCGCCGCGAGCAGCGGGATCGCGATGGCGCTGCCGGTGACCCCGGCGGCGACGACGAGAGCAGGGGCCTGACGGGGGCGACGGTGTCGACCGTTCCCGGAGAGCATGCGGTTGCCTTTCGCGAGACTGATGCAGCACGCGACAGGGGTGGCGGAAGTGGTGCCGGTTGTGCCTGTGTCGCGATGACTGGTGAACGTAGCGGGACTCGAACGCTTGTCACAAGTCGATGCAGCGCAGATCACGTGAACATCACAATCCTGACGAGGTGTCAGTCAGTCACCGGCTCCGAAGTGTTGTGTCCGGGGACTCGATCCCGGAGATGACCTCCAGCGCCGGGACCAACACCTCTCGTCGGACTACCGACCCACCGCCTCTTGCGTTCAGTGCGTCCATGAGCGGCGGCCAGAACCCCCTCTTGAACCAGGAGTTCTGCCGGTCCTTGATCTGCCCGTGCGGGCCGTATCGCGCCGGGAGTTCGTCCCGCAGGCACCCCGTGCGCAATCGGTGGAGGATGCCGTTCACCTGCGTCCGGAGGTCGACGGGGCCGCGGACGAACTGAGGCCTCGGAAAATGGGCCGCCATCGCCTCCTCGACCCTCTCCCATTGCGTCTCCGTCACGTCGTCGGGCACGAGCACCGCGGTCCGCAGGTGCCACTCCGTCACCTTGCACCCGACACCGCTCCGCTGCCGCACCCGTTCGAGCGGCCTGGCTCTGATCTCAAGCAACTCGAACACGCGACGCAGTTGCTCAAGCGACATGACATCGCCTCGTGCCGCGCGCGCCAGTACTTCCTGGTCGGTCCGCACCGCGGTCGAGGCGGTCTCGTACTCCGCCGGCACCTCGCGTGCCGTGGCCAGCATCAGGGTCGCGCGCAGCACGTCTTCGTCGAGCCGACGCAATACCGCTTCCCTCACGTCCTGGGTCAGCCCCTCGACACCGGACAAGTCCTCCGCCGCCCGGGCCGACGCCGCCTCCCTCGCCCGGAGAGCGCGCTCGAAGCCGGCCACGCGCTCGCGCTGGCGCGCTTCGCTCCCGGGAAGAAGACGTGGCCTGCTCCTCTCGACCACTCCGATCAGTTCGGTATCCGCCGGCATCCGCGAGACCTCGTCCCGGACCGCTGCTTCGACACCTGCGGCAGCCAAGTACGGGTCATCGCACCCTGTGCTGGCGCCCCTTCCGTTGTTGCCGCCGGAACACCGGTAGTACCTGGTGCCGTTCGACTTCAGGTATGCGCCCACATAGTGGTGGCCACACGCTCCTTCGATCCGCCCGGTCAGGGGGTAGTCACCGGCCTCGGCGTGCACGGCGTGACCGTTCGCCGCCAGGACACGGGCGAGACGCGCGGCCCGCTCCTCCGTGATGATGCGAGGCAGCACGATGGTGACGCTGGCTCCGTACAGCGGTACCCCGTCCGGCCCCACCTTCGCACCGCGCTTGCCGGCCCCTGCAAGATTACGGAAGACGACCCCTCCGTCGAGCAGGGACGACGAGGTGAGGCGACGGTGGAGATTGGCCGGGCTCCATGGCCGGCCGCTGCGGGCGAAGAGCGCGCGCTCGTTCAATTCCCGCGCCGCCGCCGAGACGCTCAGCCCCTCGTCGATGACGGCGTGTACGGCTGTGCGCGCGACATGGGCTTCCGTCTCGTCGACGACGAGCCGAGAGCTCCGGCGCCCCTTCTCCTCGATGGCATAACCCCAGGGGGCCGGGCCACCGGTCCACCCACCACTGAGCGCCTTGCGCTGACGGCCGCCCTGCATGCGCTCACGGATGCGCCCCGCTTCGGTCTCCGCCGCGTCGGCGTGGAACTGCAGGTGTTCCTGGCCCGTGGCCGAGGTGGTGTCGACATCCTGGGTGACCGAGACGAAGGCGACACCGAGATCCTCCATGGCCCAGACCCATGCCCAGAAGGCCCGGCTCGTGCGCGCGATGCGATCGAAGCTGTGGACCACGATCACATCGACGCGCCCCTGCCGGGCCGCGTGTTCCAGCATCAGCATTCCGGGCCGCTCGATGAGGGCACCCGACACACCTTCGTCCCGGAAGACAAGGTCCTCGCCGAGTACCCACCCTGGTTGCCTGTCGACGTACGCGCGCCCGGCGGCTTCCTGTGCTTCGAGTCCGAACTTGGCGGCTTGCCTGCGGGTCGATACCCGGAGCATGAGAGCTGCCCGGATCTCCAGTGTCGCCCCCTGCCCACGGCTGGCAGGCGGTGTGGGCATGCTTGTAGCGTTCGTCACGTCAGCCGCTTCACGGCTGGCAGGCCTCGGAGCTCTGGCCGGCTCCGGGGCCGTTGTCACGTCAGGGGGAACGTAACGCCCAGTTGCGAGGTCCGCGGTCGAATCGGTGATTTCCGGTTCGACGCCTTTGTCAGGACACCGCGGGCGGCCCAGGGGCGCTCCGGATACGGTCGTCCGGTGAACGTCCCGAACACCGCACCCGAACTCTTCACGTGGGAGTTCGCGACCGACCCGTATCCGGCGTACGCCTGGCTGCGGGAGCACTCACCCGTCCACTGGACGAAGTTGCCCAGTGGCGTCGAGGCATGGCTCGTGACCCGCTACACGGACGCGCGACAGGCCCTGGCGGACGGCCGCCTGTCGAAGAACCCCGCACACCACGCCGAAGACGCCCATGGGAAGAGCCGTACCGGTATCCCGGGTGAGCGCAGCGCCAACCTCATGACGCATCTGCTCAACATCGACCCGCCGGACCACACCCGGCTGCGACGGCTCGTCTCCAAAGCGTTCACCCCGCGCCGCATCGCGCAGTTCGCGCCACGCGTACAGGAGTTGACCGACGGGCTCATCGACCGGTTCGCGGGCACGGGCGAGGCCGATCTGATCCATGACTTCGCGTTCCCGCTCCCGATCTACGCGATCTGCGACCTGCTCGGAGTTCCCGCCGAGGACCAGGACGACTTCCGCGACTGGGCGGGGATGATGATCCGGCACGGCGGAGGGCCGCGCGGCGGGGTCGCCCGGTCCGTGAAGAAGATGCGCGGCTACCTGGCCGAGCTGATCCACCGCAAGCGCGACGATCTCAGTGACGACCTGATCTCCGGCCTCATCCGCGCCTCGGACCACGGCGAGCACCTCACTGAGAACGAAGCCGCCGCCATGTGTTTCGTACTTCTGTTCGCTGGTTTCGAGACGACCATCAACCTCATCGGCAACGGCGTCCACACGCTCTTGCACAACCCGGAGCAGCGGGCCGTCCTGCAAGGTTCCATCGAGCGCGGCGAGCACGGGCTGCTCGATACCGGGATCGAGGAACTGCTCCGCTTCGACGGCCCGGTGGAACTCGCCACCTGGCGCTACGCGACGCAGCCGCTCTCCATCGGCGGCCGGCGCATCGCGGCCGGCGACCCCGTACTGGTGGTGCTGGCCGCGGCGGATCGTGATCCCGCCCGCTTCGCCGAGCCCGACACCCTGGACCTCTCCCGCCGTGACAACCAGCACCTGGGCTACGGCCACGGCATCCACTACTGCCTCGGCGCTCCCCTCGCGCGGCTGGAAGGCCGCACCGCCCTGGAAACGCTGATGCGGCGGCTGCCCGACCTCCGGCTCGCGGCCGACCCCGCCGAGCTGCGCTGGCGCGGCGGGCTCATCATGCGCGGTCTGCGGAGCCTTCCCGTGGAGTTCACGGCCCGCTGAGACGGGCGCACCCGCGAACCCGGGTCAGGATCCCACTCCCTCCACCGCCCGGATCCCCGCCCGGTACGCGCGGGCCGCCGCTCGCAGGGCGGCCTCCGGGTCCTCGCCCGCCGCTTCGGCGCGCAGGGCCAGGGTGAGGAGTTCGTGGCCGAGGCCGGCGCCGGTGGGCAGGGGCACGTCCAGGCCCGCCGTGCGGACGCGGGAGCCGAGTTTGGCGGCGAGGGCGAGGCCCGGCTGGCCGAGCGGGACGCCGTCGGTGACCGAGGCGCGGCGCTTGGCCTCGCCCTTGCGGCGCAGCCAGATCTCCCGCACCTCCTCGGGCGTGGCCGCGCTCTCGTCGCCGAAGACGTGCGGGTGGCGGTGGATGAGCTTGTCGACGATGCCGCCCGCGACGTCGTCGACCGAGAAGGGCTCGTCGCCGTCCTCCTGCGCGATGCGCGCGTGGAAGACGACCTGGAGCAGGACGTCGCCCAGCTCCTCGCGCAGCTCCGCGCGGTCGTGCGTCTCGATCGCCTCGACCAGCTCGTACGCCTCCTCGATGGCGTACGCCGCGAGGTCCTCGTGGGTGCGCCGGGAGGACCAGGGGCACTCGCGGCGGATGCGGTCCATGACCTGGACCAGGTCGAGGAGGCGGGCGCCGGGCAGGTCGTAGGAGCCGGGGAGGAGTTCCAGGGCGGGCAGCTGCTCGCGGCCGGAGCCGGCCAGGGCGGCCAGGCCGTCGGTGAGGCGCCGGTCGCCCTCGGCGGTGGTGAGGACGACGAGGGTGCGGCCGCCGTCGGCGCAGCGGTCGACGAGGTCGCGGGCGGCGAGCGGCGCGTGCGCGACGGTGACCTCGACGCCGGCCTCTTTCAGGTACGGCAGCTGCGGGTGCGCGGCGTCGGCGCACAGGACGGCGTCGGCGCCGCGCAGGACGTCCCAGGCCTGCCAGGACAGCAGTCCGGGGGCGACCCGGTGGCTGGTGGTGAGCAGGACGATGCGGCCCGCGTGGCCGGTGCCGCCGTCGGTGGGGTCGCTGGTGGTGCCGTGCACCTCTCGATCGTTCACCACCCGAACGTAACGCAGGGCACCGGCCGTCCCCGCTGCGGGCGGGGCGGCGGTCAGGCGCTCTGGGGTTCGGCGGGCTGCTGGGTGACCTGCTTGAGCCAGGGGGTCTTGGCCGCCACGAGGCGGCTCCTGGGGGTGACGTCCCAGGCGCCGTAGCGCGGGTTCAGGTCGACGTTCAGCTCCTTGGAGGCGGTGCCGAGGGCCTTCCAGAAGGTGGCCTGGCCGTCCGGGGTCTGCATGTCGGCGCCGAGTGCGGTGGCCAGCTTCTGCACCTCGATCTCGGTGCGCAGGCTCTCGGTGAGCCGCTTGGGCGCGACGCTGTACTGCGCCAGCCAGGCGGTCTCCAACTGCTTGGCGCCGCCCGCCTGTTGTTCCATGCCGGCGCGCATGTCCTGCATCTCTTTGCGGGTGACGGTGACGCCCGCGTCGGTGGCGGCGCGGTGCAGCACCCGGTCCAGGACCATGGTGTGCAGGGTGTTGCGGGTGAGGCTGCCGGTCTTGGCGATGGCCTCTTCGTACTGTGCGCTGTCCTTGGTGGCGGCCTGTTGCGCGTCCCGTACCTCGTTCACCCGGTTCTCCAGCTGGGAGACGGTGATGCGCTGCCCGCCGACCACGGCCGCGGCGCCGGGGTGCGCTCCGCTCCCGCAGGCGGTGAGGGCGGGGAGCGCGGCGATGGCGGTGGCGGACAGGACGAACGCGGTACGGCGACGGCTGCTGGTGCGGCGGTGCAAGGTGAGCCTCCCTGCGGCGAGTTTGTGCTTCGGTGCACAAAGTCCGTGATCGATGGTAGGAGGTGGCCGCTGGCTCGGCCACCTATTCGACAACGATTCGTCGGGAGACGAGGTACCGCTCCGGGCGCGGTTATGAGGTGGCCGCTGCCCGCACCGCCCGTGCCACGGCGGCCCGTTCGGCGCCGACGACGGTGATGTTGCCGCCGTCGCCCTCGGCCGGGGCGCCGCCCACGAGCAGGAAGCGCACCGTGCGGTGGGCGGGAGCGGCCAGCCGGGCCGCCGCGCGTTCGGCCCCGCCCGACGCCACGACGACCTCGCACGAGCGCTGGAGCTGGCCGTTGAGGAACGGGGTGGCGCTGCCCACCGTCTGTTCGCCGGTGACCGGGGTGTAGCTGACCCGGGCGTGGGTCGTGGCCGACGCGTCCTGCATCCCCTGCCAGACGGTGGCACCCCGGCTGCCCGCGGTGATGCCGGACCCGTCGGTGAGGAGGCAGGCGTCGGTCTCGGTGTAGTGGCGGGCGCGGGTGTCCGGTACCGGCGGCCGGTCGTCGCCGCCGCCGAACAGGGCGAAGGCGGTGACCACGGCGGCGACGAGGGCGCAGGCTCCGGCGGCCCAGGCCAGGTGACGGCGGCGCACCGCCCGCAGCGCCCGGACCACCGCCGCCCCGGCGGGCTTGTCCTGGGGGCGGTTGCTCCGGGCGCGCAGGGCCGCCTGGCGCTGCCGGGTCTTCGTGCTCATCGGATCTGTGCGCTCATCGTCATCGGTCGGACACCTGTAGCCGGTTCGGGGCGGATAGGAGGGTCGTACGGATGGAGGTCGTACGAGGTCGTACAAGTGGGGGTCGTACGGGTGGGGGCCGGTGTGCCGGCGCCGGCCTCAGCCGACGATCGCGACGGGCCCGTCCCAGGCGTCACGGTCCACGGTGATGGTGTAACCGCCGCGCGACTCCTTGCTGTTGACGATGTACTGGTGGCCCCGGCTGTGGCCGGTGTACAGGGACTTCGACCACGGCCAGTCGGAAGTGGTCGTGTTGACCTTGTCCCACTTGGCGTACCAGAGGTTGCCGGGCAGGTCAGTGCGGTCCTTGGCAGTGGCGATCGCGGCGGCGCTCGAACTGGAGAAGCCGTAGTAGCCGGCCCGGTACGTCTTGGCGTGCAGCGCCTTGTCGAAGGCGCGCACGTAGGAGAGGACGGCCGTGTTGCAGGAGCTGCTCGTGGTGTCGTACGGCTCCATGTCGAGGTAGACCGCGCTGCCCGCCTTCATGCCGAGGGCGGCGGCCTTGGCGACGGCGTCCTTGCCGTCGGCGGCGCCGAGCGTGGCGGCGTTGGACGTCGTCATCTTCTCGTTGCGGGTGCCGGTCTGGCACGGCGGCTGAGCGCCGACGTAGATCGGGATGAGCTTCCAGCCCTGCGCGGTGACCGTCCTGGTCCAGGTCGCGGTCAGGTTGGGCTGGGAGCAGCCCCGGTTCTTGCCGCCGACGTAGACGGCGGCGGCGCCGTAGAAGCCGGTGTGCCAGGCCTTCATCGCGCTCGCGGAGGGCGCGGTGCAGGCGTCGAAGGCGCGGCCGGTGAAGGTCTTCTGCGCGGGCCACGCGGTGGTGGCGGACGCGGAGGTCGCGGCGAACGCGCCGCCCGCCGCCACGACGACGCCGGCCGCGCCCCAGGCCACGTAACGGTTCCGCTTGGAGAGCCGGTGGCTGCCGGACGGCTTGCCGGGGGCCTTGCCCTCGGACGTGCCGGACGGCTTGAGCGCGCGCTTGGACATACGGTTCCCCACCCCTGGTTCTGCTGATGCTGGTGCCGCTCGGCGATCCGGGAACGCCCTGATGTGGCGGAGGTGATGTCCTGTCCGCGCAGGGGGCCCGAGTGAGCGCACCGAAAGGTATCCGAGGCACCCACCGCGAAAAGGAAACCCGGTCCCCGGATCCCGGCAAGCTTTGCCCAAGGGTGTGCAAAGGGAAGTCGGTTGCGCTGGGAGCGGGACCCCGGGCATCCCGTGCCGGCCGGGTCGCGCCGCGGCTCGGCGTAGGCGGTGGCGACGGGGATCTGCGCGACCCACGGGCACGGGTCGTACGGCGCGAGGGCCGCTGCCTCCCGGCAGGCGGGCACCGCCTCGGCGAGCACGCGGTGGAAGCCCTCGGCCTGCTCCCGCGTCGTGGCCGCGCCGGCCTGGGCCCCGCGCACCTGCCAGGCGAGGCTCACCAGCGCGTCGGCGTGGACGAGCGCGGCGCCGGGGTCGCCGGGGTGCGCGGCCCGCCAGGCCCGTGCCCAGCCGTCGTCGTCAACCGCGGCGTGGCTCAGGACGCCGACCCGGTACCAGCGCAGGTCCCAGTCCTGCCCGGCCTCGGCGAGGTAGGCGGCGGCGCGCGGCCAGTCCCCGGCGCGGGCCGCCGCGGCGACGGCCTCGCCCTCGTGGTCCGGTCCCGCGTGCTCGGTGTCCAGCCGGGCGGCGGGCACGAGGCCGTAGCGTTCGGGATCGATGACGATCCGCTGCGACGCGGCCTTGCGCTCGGCGCGCGCCGTGCGGGCGCGGCGGGCGTTGCGCGGGATGGAGTAGGCGGCGTAACCGAGGGCGCCGGTCCCGGCGATGGCGATCAGCGGGTTCATCGGCGGGTCCAGGTGTTCATCAGCGGGTCCAGGTGTTCATGAGCGGGTCCAGGTGCGCGAGTCGGTGCGGGTGAGCGTGCGCAGGGGGTAGGT
This sequence comes from Streptomyces sp. NPDC049813, assembly GCF_044465085.1. Lineage (NCBI taxonomy): Bacteria > Bacillati > Actinomycetota > Actinomycetes > Kitasatosporales > Streptomycetaceae > Streptomyces > Streptomyces sp. NPDC049813. Next base: position 85,121 of record NZ_JBITLI010000009.1, read on the forward strand.
GTCGGGCGGGTCCGCGCTCGCCCGGTCGAGGGCGCCGGCGAGGTCGGTGGCGAGGTCGGTGGCGAGGTCGGTGGCGAGCGCGGCCGGGGCGTCCTGGCGCACGGGCGGTCCCGCCCAGTCGAGGCGCCAGGCGAGGTGTCCGGCGCGGGCGAGGTGGAGAAGGGTGAGCGCGCGCAGCCCGGTGCGCAGCGAGGTACGGGCGTACTCGCGGGCGGCGCGGCCCGTTCGCGACGCCGCTTCCTCGGACCGGGGCAGCTGGGCGGCGATCTCGTCGAGGAATCCGTACTCGATCAGGAGGAGGAGCGTGGGCAGGTCCGGGCCGTACGCCGGGAGCGGGACGCCGCGCGACCAGGCGGTGCGGGCGGCGGCCTCAAGGAGCGGACCCGCTGCCGCCTGGCACCGCGACTCCTCTGTGCCGTGCGGGAGTTGCTCCCAGTCCTCGACGCGCCGCATCGCCAGCGCCGATCGGGTGAGGGTCGCCTGTTCCAGCGCGGCGAACACCTCCATCGGGGCACGCAGGAACTCCCAGGCCGGGCGGGCGGCCTCGCCGGTGTCCCAGGGCCGGTGCCCGTCGGCCGGCAGCCGGGTCAGGGCGGCGATGCGCTCGGCGGTGGGCGGGTGGCTGTCGTACGGGGTGCTCTCCTCGGCGGGCGGGTCCACGCACAGCGCGTCGAGTTCGGCGCGGCGGGCGGGGTGGGCGAGCATCCGGGCCAGGCCCGCGTAGAACTCGCCGACGGGCGGCAGCAGTTCCTGGTCCGCGCCCATCAGGGCGTAGCGGTCGAGGTAGACGCGCTGGGCGGCGTCGAGCGCGGGGAGGCGGCGCAGTGCGGCGACCGCGTTGTCACGCCCTGCCGTACGGGCGGCGGCGGCGTCGGCCGCGTACTCCTGGCGGCGGACGGCGGACTGGGTGGCGCGCAGCACGAGGCGGGCGTAGGCGGTGAAGACGCGGGCGAGGTGGGCGTCGGCGCCGGGCTTGCCGGGGTTCTTGCGCTCCTGCTCCGCGTGGTGGTGCAACGCGGTGACGGTGCGCAGGAGTTGCACACGGCCTGACCAGAGGGTCCCGGCCAGGCGCAGGTCGCCGCCCGCGTAGTGGCCCATCTCATGGGCGAAGCACGGAGGTCAGCTCGCCCTCGGTCATGGCGAGCAACAGCGGCACGCCGACCAGCAGTTCGCGCTAGCCCCGACGCAGCCCGAGCAGTCTGCGGCGCTCGCGGACCTGGGCGTTGACCTCGGCGGTGAGCCAGATCCGGGCCGGCGGCTCGGTGGCGGCCTGCGCGGCGAGAGCGCGCACCCGCCGCCACAGGTCGGGGTGGTCCGCCGGTTCGAGTCGTACACCGGGCACCTCGTCCCGCCGCCCCCGCTCGGCACGCACCGCCGGCCAGAACGACCGGCACAGCGCCCAGGCGAGGGCCACCGACCCGGCATAGACCCCGGCGGCGCCGAAGGTGTAGGCGTGCCCGCTGGTGGCGAAGGCGTAGTCGATCGCGGCGAGGGCGCCGAGTACCAGCAGGGCGAGCACGTAATGCCCGACGAGCACGACGCCGGCCAGCACGGCCATGTATATCGGCGAACGCCCGCCGCTGGGCTCCCCCACCACCACTCCCTCGCAGGACGGGACTAGCTCGTCCAAAAATTCCCACTCCCCAGGTCAGCACCACCGGAATCAGCCATCGGCAACTCTTTCCAGTAGATAGAGGGAAATCTCCACAGGGGTGTCATCGGGGTCTACGTGCTCCACTCCGAGAACCAGGTGAATATTTCCGATGTTCCAGCCATCACAATGGATGAAGAAGTACTCGTCGCTGTCAAGAGCCACGCCGCCCAATTCAATCTCGAAATCTCGTCCGAGCGCGGCGATCAGCCGAGCACCGAGTTCCCTGCACTCCTGGATCGCGGTCTTGTACTCATCGGCTACCACTGCGTCGGATTGCGGCCCCGTAGACCACTGCCGCAGCGTTACACCGAGAACCGTCTCATCCGCCTCGGTCTCAATGCCCAGGAAAAACCCTGCTCGTACCAATCGTTTGGCATAAGGCATGGAGACCGCTCCGGTCGGCTCCCAACCAGCTTCGACAAGAATTCGTGAAACCTGCTTGCCGCTCCAGGGACTCTCGAAGCGCACAGCCTGGCCGACGAGCTCGCGTAGTGGACTGAGGTCAATCTCTCGCGTCATTTCATCCCCACTGCAGACACATGGAAGACACTCAACGTGCCATTTTCCATTTCCTCCGGAAAATGTTCTCGAAGGACTGCCCGATAAAATGCAGCACCGCCCGGGTTCGAAACGGCGTAACGAACACCACTTCCACCCAGATCCGCATTCAAATCGAGCAGTCGCCGCGCCTGATCAACTGTCTTGCCCTCATCGAACACGGTACGGCTGTGTGACGGATTGTATCTGCTCTTGCCCCAGGCGTTCGGATGGTCGTTGCCCGTCCATTTGGCCTCGACAAGGTACCCATCGGGTCCTGGGCCGCCGTCAACCTTTGTCAGGCCACCGTTGTGCTGGAACCACTGCTCCTCGTCCAGCCCCGTCGCATGTTCCTGATACCGGAACCCGATGTTGGCGTTCTTCTGACCTTCTGTGATCGGGTACCGGCCCTGCAAAACAGGACAGCTGTCATTGTGAACCAGAACCGGCGACGCATCCCCCGCCACCACGTAATACGTGTGCAGGCTCCCGACCGTGAGGTCGTACGTGACCGTGTTCGCGTGGAACAGGCGGACGCTCGCGACCCGCGCCGTGCCGGTCGGCGTCTGGAGGACGTCGTCCGGCTTCAGGTCCTTCGCCTCGACGAACGCCGACTGGGTCTCGTCGTAGAAGGGGTGGTGGAAGGTCGTCGTCAGGTGGGCCGGAGCCCCGGTCGGCGCGTGGTGCCCCGATGTCGCCGTCGCCGGTGCGGCCATCGCGCCCAGCGCCGCCACCGAGGCGACCCCCACCGCCGCCTTGCGGCCCGCCTTGTGCAGCAGCGACTTCACGGCCGCCGCGGCCTTCTTGCCCTTGCCGGTCGCCTTCACCGCCACGTCCACGAAGTCGTGGTCCGTCTTGGTGACGATGACGCGGGTGACCTTGTGCGCCTCCGTGCCCGACACACCGGGCACCGAGTTCGCCACGACGTCACCGACCTTGACCTGGTCGATGCGCTTCGTCGTGCCGTTCGCCATCAGGACCGGCGTCGCGCCCGTGAAGCTGTGCGGCAGTTTGCAGGACGGGCCCGACTCCGACTGGGCCCGCGAGCCCGCCCCGTCGTCCGCCGCCCGGGCCGCAGCCGCGTCCGTGGCATCCGTGGCCGCCGCCTCCTCGGCCCCCTCCGCTCCCTTCCCGAAGAGCCCGCCCACGACCTTCATCGCCTTGGGCGCGGCCTTCGCCAGGAGTTTGCCGCCGAGCTGGCCGAGGGCGCCGCCCAGGGCGCCGGCCACGGCGCCCGTGACCGCCGCACCCGCGAACGCGCCCGCGCTGCACGCGGCCCCGCCCTGCTCCGCGCAGGAGAAGCCCTGTTCCACCAGGGAGCCCGCCGCGCCGGCGACCGCCGCGCAGCCGATCGAGCCGACGCCCGCCGTCAGCGCCTCGCAGCCCGCGAACACCGCCGTGGAGACCACGAACGAGGTGATCGCCGCCGCGTGGTTCTTGACGAACTTCGCCGTGGACTTCACGGCCTTGACCGTGGCGTGGTACGCGGTCCGCGCCGCGTGGGCGACCGCGTGGGCGGCCTTCTTGACCGTGTGCGCGACCTTGTGGGCGACCTTCTTCGCGGCCTTCACCACGCGGTGCACGGTCTTCTTGGCCTTGTGGTACGCGGACTTCACCGCGTGGACCACCCGGTGGTACGCCCGTTTCACATGTCTGACGGTGTAGTGGTAGACGCGCCGCACGACCCGCACCGTCGAGCGGTACACGTCACGCACCTTGTGCACGACCTTGTGGGCCACGTGCTTCACGGTGTGGACGATCTTGCGGGCCACCTTCTTGGCCGCGTGGTAGACCTTGTGCACCACGTGGTGCACGACCTTCTTCGCCTTGTGCACGGCCTTCTTCGCGCCGCACACCACGTCGTACCAGGAGCAGTTGCCCGACTCGTCGGTGGCCGCGAGCGGGTTGTCGTCGACGTAGGCGAACGGGTTGGCCGCCACCGAGTCGGGGACCGCGCCCAGCGCGATGCTGTCCTTGTTCAGGAAGGTGCCCGTGCCCGGGTCGTACCAGCGTGAGGCGGTGCCCACGTTGCCGTCCTGGCCGGTGCCCGTCGGCGTGCCCGGCTCCGTCCACCCGGACTGGAAGCCCAGGTGGCCCGTCATCGGCGTGCTCGCGGTGACCTTGCCGAGCGGGTCGTAGGTCGCCGAGCCCGCCAGCGCCGTCGCCCCCGCCGTGAACGTGCCGACCACGTCGTTGTGCTGGTCGGTCAGGGCGAACGCCCCGCCCGCCGCGTCCTTGACGCCGACGAGACCGCCGCCCGCGTCGTAGGTGTACGTGCTGTCGCCGTCCGAGGCGATCGTGTTGTCCGCGCCGGAATACTTGAAGGTCCGAGGGTTGGCCGCGTCCGAGGAGTCGGTGTCCGTGATGTTCCGGCCCATGGCGTCCTGCGTGTAGGACTGGGTGCCCGCCACGATCTGGCCGCCGAAGGCGTCCGTCTCGAAAGCGGCGTTGCCGGCCGAGCCCGTCTCCGAGGTGAGCGTGCCGCGCGCCGAGTACGTGTACGACGTCTTGCCGTCGCTGGTCAGCTCGTCACGGGCGTCGTAGGTGTAGACGTCCGCGCCGACCTGCACGCGGTTGCCGGAGGCGTCGTACTTGTACGCCGTGGTCTTCGTGCCGTCGTTCCATGACGAGATCCGGTCGGACCAGTCGTAGGTGTACGTGTTCGCCGACGCGCCCGTGACCCCTGTCGTCTTCTTCGACGTCAGGTTGCCGTTCTTGTCGTAGCCGTAGGTGAGGTCCGCGAGGTGCGTGGTGCCCTGGGTCAGGGAGTCGCCGGTGAGTTCGTGGTCGCTGTTGTACGTGAAGGAGCGGGTCTGGCCGCTCGTCCCGTACTTCACCGACTTGACCTCGTTCAGCTGCCCGTACGAGTACGTCAGCCGCTGGCCGGTGGCCGGGTCGTCCATGGTCGCGAGGCGGCCCGCCGTGTCGTAGCCGTACGACGTGGTGCCGGCCGCGTCGGTGCGGGTCAGCGGGGCGCCGTCGTCGTTGTACGTGAACGAGGAGGCGCCCGCGCTGCCGCCCGCCGTCAGCAGGTCGCTGCGGTCGTCGTAGCTGAACGTCTCGTGCGTGGCCGCCTGGTGGTCGAGGGCCCCGGCGATGCCGGCCTCGTCCGTGTCGGCGGAGAGCACGCGGCCGTCGGCGTCGTAGCCGAAGTGCCGGGTGGCGGTCGCCGCGTCGGCTCCCTGGCCCGACATGTCCGTCAGCTGGCCCATGTCGTCGTACGTCATCGACGTGGTGGTGCCGCCGGGCAGCGTCGCCTTCGTCATCCGGCCGTCGGCGTCGTAGACGAACCCGGTCGTGGAGTCGGCCGCGGACGTGTAGCGCGCCGTGGTCGGCTCGACCACCGACTGCTGCTGGCCCCACGGGGTGTAGCCGTAGCGCCAGGAGTTGCCGCGGCCGTCCGTGAAGCGGGTCTTGTTGCCCGCCGCGTCGTACCCGAACGACGTGGTGATCGACGTCGTGGCGTCGACCGGCTCGACCTGCTGGGTGATGGTGCCCGCGGCGTCGTAGGTCCAGCGGGTGGTGTGCCCGTTGGCGTCCGTGGCGGCCGTCAGGTTGCCGACGCCGTCGAACTGGTTGCTCGTGTGCGACAGCAGGGCGTTGTTCGCGTCGTACTGGTAGGTGTCCACGGGATCGGCGTCGGCGTTGTAGTCGACCTCGCTCCACGTGCCGTCGGGCAGCGTCGTCTTCTGCTGGTTGCCCATGTAGTCGTACGTGTAACGGGTGGTGTTGCCCGCGCCGTCGGTCACCGACGTGACGTCACCGGCCCGGTCGTAGCCGTAGGACGTGCTCACACCGCCCGGCGACCTCGTCGACGCCAGGTGCGCGCCGTAGGGGTTGCCGGTGCTCACGTCGTAGGAGTTCGTCGTGGTGAGCGTGCGCGTGGACGGGAAGCGCTCCAGCGTCGTGGAGGTCAGCCGGCGACCCAGGTAGTCGTAGGTCGCCTGCGTCTGCGCGCCCAGGCCGTCGGACGCGGAGAGCTGGTCGCCCGCCGTGTCGTAGGTGGCGTGCGTCTTCTTGCCGTCCGGGGTGGTGATCTGCGACAGGTCGCCCAGCTGGTCGTACAGGTACGACGTGGTGCGTCCGCCGGGTGTGGTGACCGACTTCTGGTTGCCTTCGCTGTCGTAGGTCCACACCGTGGTGCCCGGCAGCGCCGCGGGGGCGCCGGTGGGCGTGTACGGCGGCAGCGTCTCGGAGACCTTCTGTCCGTCCGCGTCGTAGGCGGTGGAGGTGGTCAGCCCGTTCGGGTCCTGCTCCTCGACGGCCTCGCCGAAGGTGTTGAACCCGGAGGTGGTCACCGGCCGCACGCTCGCGCCGCTCGCCTGCACCCCGTCCGGCTCCGCCTGCACGGCGGGCGCGGTGGTCACCGCGAGGTTGCCCGCCTCGTCGTAGGCGTACGTCGTCGTGTGGTGCTCGGCGTCCGTCTCGGAGGTCGGCAGGCCGCGCTTGTCGTACGTGTACGTCGTCTTCTGCTCGTCGGAGGAGCCGACGGTGCCGCCCGTGCGGCCCTTGCCGTACAGGGACGTCACGTCGCCGGCGGTCAGCGCCCGCTGGTAGGTCTGCGCGTTCGCCACCGAACCGGCGACGACGTTGGAGACGGTGCCGTCGGTGCGCTTGGCGCCGCCCACGGTCAGCGGTCCCTGCCCGGTCCACGGCTTGGCATTGGTGCCGGAGCCGGCGAGCTTGCCGTCGACGTACAGCTTCATCGAGCCGTTGGCGGAGTCGAAGACGCCGACCAGGTGCGTCCAGGTGTTCAAGGCAGGCGGGCTCGCGTCCACCGCGTCGTAGAACGCGGACGGGGAGGCGAGGTCCTCGCTCGCCGCGTGGAAGCGGTAGGTCTTCTCGTCCGGGGAGTACTGGAGGTAGAAGGACGAGCGGTTGTCACCGCCCTGCGAGACGAACGTGCGGTACGTGGAGGTGTCGGTGAGCCTGACCCACGCGGAGACCGTGTACGACGCGGTCGTGTCCAGGACCGGGCTGTTCGTGGCGACGACCGAGCCGGTGCCGGTGGTCGTGCCGTCGAACTTCGCCGCGTCGTCGGTCCAGGTCACGCCGGGACCCGCGACGGCCGAGTTGCCGGTGCCGGAGGAGTCCGTGACATGGGTGCCGGAGGTCTGGTTCAGCTTCCACCAGCCCGCCGGGTGACCGGAGGCGTCGCCGTACAGCGTCTCGCTGAGCACGTTGCCCATGGCGTCGTAGGCGGTCGTGGTGGTGCGGTCCCAGCCCGAGGAGTCGTGGTCGTTCTCCGTGGCGACCTGGTCGTCCGGGGTGTACGCGACGGTGGTGACGCGGTTGACGCCGGTCGGGTCGAGCGCCGTCTCGGTGGTCCGGGACGCCGCGTCGACCTTGTACTTCTCGACGGTCTCGCCGTTCTCCGTGGTCTGCGACAGGAGGTTGCCGGCCGCGTCGTAGGAGTCGGACTCCAGGACGTACGAGGACTTGGTGTCCGCGCTGGTCCGCTTGACCGACGCGGTCAGACCGTCGTCGGTGTACGTGTACGCCGTCTTGTTGCCCATGGCGTCCGTCACCGACGCGAGGCGCCCGGACGGGTCGTAGGCGCGCGAGGACTCGACCAGGGCGGTGGGCGCGGTCGGGCTGACCGGGTCGCCGGTGGACATCAGCGTCTGCGTGAGCAGGTCGCCGTTGTCGTCGTAGGCGTACCGGGTCTCGTTGCCCGCCGACGTCACCTCCTTGGTCTTGTTGCCGGAGGTGTCGTAGGTGTACGTGGTGGTGTTGCCGTTCGCCGCGCCCTCGGCGCCGTTGGCGTCGGTCTCGGTCAGCAGGTGGTCGTACGCGTCGTAGGTCTGCGTCTCGGTGCGGGTGCGGTCGCCGCCGCTGGCGTCGGCCACCGACTGCGAGGTGACGTTGCCGTCCTCGTCGTAGACGGAGGTGGTGACGGCGGCGTGGGTGGCGCCGGTGACCCGGTCGGTGAGCTGCGGGTCGTGCTCCTCGGTGACCTGGCCCTCCAGGTCGTACCGGTAGCTGGTCGTCAGGCCGTCCGGGTAGGTGTCGGAGACGACCTTCTGGCTGAGGACCTGGCCGAGCCCGTCGTAGGTGAACGTGGTGACGAGGCCGACGGCGTCCGTGGTGGAGGCGACGTCGCCGTTCTTGAAGTACGCCACGGAGTTGACCGCGCCGCCGGGGCTGACGGTCCTCACCGGCAGGCCCGCCGGGACGTTGCCGCTGTCGGCCGCCGGGAAGGCGCTGGTGCCGTCCGCGTAGACCGTCTTCGTGGCGCGCCCGTCGGGGAAGCCCGCCACGGCGGGGCCGGTGACGGTGGTCTGGTTGCCCGCGGTGTCGTACGCGTACTGGGTCAGGTAGGTGTCGTCGGTGGCCGACGCGGAGCGGCCGTCGCGCTCGGTGAGCACCTGGTCGTTGCGCGGGTCGGCGGTGGTCAGCTGCGCGGTCGTGTCGTCCGGGTAGTACGTGTAGTACTCGGACGAGCACTTCCCGGCGCTCTGGTCCTGGCAGGTCGTGGACGACACGATGTTGCCGCGCACGTCGTGGCCGGTGACCGTCTGGACGCCGTTCGGGTCGGTCACGGTGTGCTCGAACCCGGCCGTGTCGTAGCCGAAGCTGGTCCGGTTGCCGAGGCCGTCGGTCTCGGTGAGCGCCCGGTTGCCGTTCTCGACGTCGTAGGTGTACGTCATCGTCGACGCGGTCGGCGTGGTGACCTTCACCGTCTCCACCGGCAGTAGGCCCGTGGAGTTCTTCGACGCCTCCCACAGGGCGCTCACGTCGGATGCGGCCAGCTGCGAGCGGTGGAAGGACACGTCGGCGAGTGAGCCGTTGAAGTAGCTGGCGTAGCCGGTGCTGGCGGTGGTGGAGGTGTGCGGCTCGTCGGGCCAGTTGCCGCCGTTGAAGCCGGCGCCGACCGTGACGTAGCTCTGCCCGCTCATCGCCGCGGTGCCGGTCTGCGTGCCGACGCTCTGGCCGTCCAGGTAGAGGGACTGGCTGGTCGCGGAGGTGGCGAGGACGACGTGGTGCCACTTGCCGTCGGCGACGGAGGCCGCGGAGACCAGCGGCTTGGTGGAGCCGCCGGAGAAGTACAGCTCGCCGTGGAGTTTGCCGCTGGAGCCGACGTACAGCACCGGGGTGTAGGCGGTGGCCGTGGTGCCCGCGCTCAGCGCGGACTTGGCCGTGCCGAGCAGCACGCCGCCGTTCTTGGTGGACGTCTTGAACCACATGCCGACGGACTCGGCGCCCGAACCGGGCACCGCTCCCGAGGGGACGGTCAGCGCGGAACTGGTCCCGTTGAACGTCGCCGCCCTGGCGTCGGTGAAGGGGCCCGCGGCGCCGAGGGTGACACCCGCGTAGGTGCCGTCGCCGCCGCGCACCTCGTCGACGGCCGCGCTCGCCCCGGCCGCCTCGCCGAGACGGTAGTACTGCGAGGGCGCCTGGCCGAGGACGGCGCCGCGGTAGGTCTGGCTGGAGCCCGTGACGGTGGGCGTTTGCGGCTTCCACACGCCCCCGTTCTCGTCGGTGAGCTGGGTCAGGGCCGCCGTGTCGGGGTCGTAGGTCATCGCGGCGAACGTCTTGCCGGAGGGGCGCTTGACCGAGGTGAGCAGCGAGGCCGGGTGGTTGCCGTACGTGTACAGGGAGTTGACGTCGGCGGCGACGAGCGGCTTGTTGTAGAACGCGGCGTCGGCGATCTGGCCGTTGAAGTACAGCGGCTTGCCGGTGGGATCGGAGGCGTCGGCGTGGGACTCGTCGGGCCAGTCGCCGCCGATGAAGCCGGTGCCGAGGTAGTTGAAGACCTGGTTCTTGCCGAACGCGGTCGCCGACTTGATGGAGACGGTGCCCGAGCGGGAGCCGACCTTGGCGTTGTCCAGGAAGAGCGTCTGGGAGTTGCCGGCCGCCGACAGGACGACGTGGTGCCACTTGCCGTCGGCGACGGAGGCCGCGGACTGGATCGGGTTGATGCCGCCGCTGTACCAGAACTCGGCGTTCAGCTTGCCGTCCGCGCCGACGTACACGGACGGGGTGTAGAAGCCCGCGGCCTGGCCCGAGGAGATGGGCTGCGAGGCGTAGGAGTACAGCACGCCGTTCTTGGCGGACGTCTTGAACCAGAGCGACAGCGCCCCGGAGTCGGTGTCGTTGCCGGTGTTGTTCGGCAGGGCGACGTCGGAGGTGGTGCCGTTGAAGGTGGCCGCCTTCGTCCCGGCGAAGGGCCCGGCCGCACCCAGCGTCACGTTCTCGTACGTGGCGTCGTTGGTGCCCTCGTTGGCGAGGACGGCGTCCTTGGCCCTGGTGCCGGAGGCGTCAGCGAGGGGCCACAGGCCGTGCGGGTCGAGGTCGAGGGCGGCGTTGCGGTACTGCGAACCCGACGTGTAGCCGTACGTCGTGCACTGGGTGGCCGAGCGCGGTGAGCAGACGGTGGTGAGCTGGTCGCCGGTGTAGCCGTACGTCCAGGTCTGCGCGGAGCTCGCGTCGCCCGCGGTCACCGGGTCGGTGACGACGGTCGCCACGTGCGCGGCGCTCGCGCCCGACGGCGTGTTCCAGGTCAGGCCGAGGGAGCGCCCGGAGACGGCCGAGGCCATCTTGGAGACGTGCCCGGAGGTCCAGGTGAAGGTCACCTTGCGGCCGTTGGCGTCGGCGACGGAGGTGATGCCGTAGCCGCCGGAGCCGAGGGACTGGGTGAAGGTGTAGAGGGTGTCGTCCTTGTCGGTCAGCGTGTAACCGCCGGTGACGGACTTGAAGGTGGCGAAGCGGCCGGAGCCGGCGGCGAAGGTGCCGTCGCCGTTCTTGCCGTAGCCGACCTGGGAGCCGTCCGGGTAGGTGACGTTGGCGCCGACGACGGCGCCGGTGGCGGAGTACTGCTCGGTGGCGCGGGCGTCGAAGATCGAGGACCAGCCGGCGCCGAACGCGCCGGACCAGCGCGGGTCACGGGAGTTGTAGTCCCGCTCGACGTCGAGGGAGGGGCCCACGGTGGATATGGAGGCGTCGGTGTCGGACGTCGTGTAGTTGCCGATGGACGCGTCGAAGCCGTGGTCGCTGGAGTTCTGGGAGAGGCCGGAGGTGATGACGGGCTGCGGGACCTGCACGGACAGGGAGTACGGGGTGGCCGTGGAGTACAGGCCCGCGTCGTAGCTCTGCACCGTCCAGTAGTAGTTGCCGCCCCACTTCAGTTTTCCGGCCGGGACCGTCCAGTCGCCCGCGGTGAGCAGCCCGGAGTCGGCGACCTTGGTGTTCTGGGCGTCGAAGACCTGGAAGAGGTACTTCAGGGTGGTGGAGCTGCCCTGGGAGTTGGCGGCGCCCGACCAGGCGGTCAGCTCGGGGGTGGTGGTCCCGACGACGGCGTTGTCCGCGGGGAACTGCTCGTACACCTGGGGCGCGGTGTTGCCCGTGTAGGTGACGTCGATGTACGGGCCCTTGCCCGGGTCGTTGAACGAGCCGAACTGCTTCCACTGGGTGTTGTCCGTGCCGGACGCGTACAGGGCGAGGCCGTGGTCGGCGGTGGTGCCGTTGAACCAGCCCTGGATCGCCGAGGTGGACAGGGTCACGGTCACGTCGTCGCCCACGGTCCGGTCGGCGGCGCTGTTGGCGCAGGCGTGCGGGACGCTGGGGGTGGCGCTGCCGATCGAGGCGCCGTAGGCGGGGCCGGGGTAGGTGGTGACGGACTCCGGTGACCAGGCCTTGGTGACGAGGGCGACGTTGAACGGCTTGGCGGTGCAGGACGCCGCCCAGGTGTCGAACAGGTGCAGCTTGGCGGAGGTGACGGTGGCGCCGGAGCCGTCCCAGGCGGTGTCCCAGTGGTTGATGTACGACGCGGCGACGTGGGTACCGCCGTCGTAGGTGCCGACCTTGACGGTCTGCTCGTAGGAGTGGTCCTGGTCGTAGCCGGACTCGGCGTAGGTCGTGGTCCAGCCGTCGACGACGGTGGGGTCGACGGTGACCGGGAAGCGGCGGGCCGGGCTGTGCAGCCAGTCGGCGTCGAGGGTGACGCCGAGCGCGTAGCCGTCCCGCGTCCTCTTCAGGTCGTAGGTGACGTCGTACGTGGTGGCCGGGTCTCCGGAGCGCGGATCGACCTTCGCGTCGTAGGCGTACGCGTGCGGGATGCGCTCGACGGTCTCTCCGGTGGCGTCGCGCAGGTCGATGGACCCGTCGTGGCGCTGGACGGGCGCGAGGCCCTTGAGGTCGAGGGGGAAGGTCCAGTGGTGGTCCGCGTGGGCGGACCTGAGGACGATGGCCTCCTTGACGCCGGTGGCGGTGGCGGCGACCTGGAGGTCGGTGTCGTCGAGGACGCCCGGGTAGGTGACGGACGAGGCGTCCTCGGCGGGTTTGCCGGTGACGGCGGCGGCGCCGTCGAGGCCGTAGGCCAGGACGTGGTCGCTGTCCTTGGCGAAGGAGACGAGTGCGTCGGAGTCGGACGTGTGCGCGAAGTCGACGTCGAGGGAGTTGGCCTTCTCGTGCCAGCGGCCGTCGGGGCCGGCCCGGATGTCCACGTCGATGGGGGCCCATTTGCCCTTGCCGACCTGGTAGTTGACGGGCACTGGGGACATCCGGCGGGTCTGCGAGCCGTCGGCGTTGTCGAAGACGGTCACGTCGCGCGAGGACTTGCCCGCGTTGCGCTTGCTGGACTTGGCGTCGAAGCGGCCCGCGGCGGTGCGGCTGCGGCCCTTCTTCACCTCGGTGGCGTGCGCGTGGTAGGCGCCCAGCTCACCGTGGCCCTTGCCGCGGGCGTGGCCCGCGCCCCGGTGGGCGTCGGTGGCGGCGGCGGAGACCTGGTGGCGGTGGCCGGCGGCGGTACCGGACTGCTGGTGCGGCAGGCTTCCCCAGTGCGGATCCTTGAACCAGGAGGCCATCGACGCCATCGACGGCAGGCGGACGGCGCCGAGTTCGGCACCGTCGGCCATGGCCTGCTGGGTGCAGAACATCAGGGCGAGCGCGGTCAGCAGCAGCACGGCGAGGCGCCGCCGGACCGTGCGGGCACGTCGGAGCGATCGGGCAGGGCGGAACGGCCTGGCACGCACGGCAGGGGTCTCCAGCATCAGGAATGCCGCAGGCCGTGGAGGCACGGCACAGGCGACGGACAGAAAGCGCACAGCTCACGAGGAGCCGCATGATCGTGCCCGAACGTCTGCGCTAAACCCTAGGCAGGAAAGGTGATGTTGGACCGTCGTTGACCACTACTTGAGCAAGTGGGCCGTTTTGCTCCACTCTCCCGATTCCCGCTTGTCCATACCTTTGCAGATTGATCACACAACTGACGCCTTGTGTACATCATTTGACGAGCGTCCGGCGTGACCGGCTCAGCGGGCGTGGAACCGGGACGGCGCCTCGGTGGGGCTGCCGCCCGTGGGCAGTTTCTGGTCCGGGCAGCCGCCCAGGACCTTCTTCATCGCGGCTTGTTCGGCGGCGGTGACCCATACCCCGTACTTCTTCTTCACGGCGACCTGTCCGGCGACGTACGTGCAGCGGAAGTCCTTGTTGGGCGGCAGCCAGGTGGCCGTGTCGCCGTCGCCCTTGCTGCGGTTGGGGGTCGCGTCGACGGCGAGGAGGTTCAGCGGGTCGTTGGCGAAGGCGATGCGCTTGCCCGGCTGCCACTGGAAGGCGCCCTTCTGCCAGGCGTCGGAGAGGGCGACGAGGTGGTCGATGTCGACCTTGCTGCGGCCGCGGGTGAAGGTGATGTCCTTGCCGCCGTAGGGGTCGGGGTCGAGCCGGCCGGAGACGACCTTGCACTTCCCGCCGGAGTAGCGCACGGACTCCAGGTCCCGCTTGAGGATGTCGTCGCGGGTGTCGCAGCTGTTGGAGTCGGTGTCGGCCCACGCCGTGCCGAATCGTTCCCGCGCGTACCCCGTCTTGGGCGCGCGGCCCTTGACCGTCAGCTCGTCGACGGCGGCGAGCGCGCTGCCCGCCTTGCCCTGCCCCTGCGGCCCGGGCCCGGCCTCGCCGGCCCGGTCGATCTCGGCCTTGCACCCGGTGACGGCGACGGCGGCCATCAGCACGGCGGCCGCCCCCCGCCCAGCGCCTCGCAGCACGGCACTACCTCCCCTGTCGTTCGTGTCCGATCCGGCTCACCGTATCCGGGCACGAACGCGCGCCGCCCGGCCCGGAAAGACGCATACCCCCGACGGGCCGGGCGACGCCGCGCGGGCGGGCCGTGCCGCTACGACCCCAGGATCGAGGTGAGGAACTCGCCCACCCAGGCCAGCAACTCCCGTCCCAGCAACGGCTTGCCGCCCACCTTCGCCGTCTTCGGGCGCGGGACGAGGACCTGGTGCGAGGCCGCCTTGATCACCGTGCCGGGGTAGAGCCGCTTGAGGCGCAGTTCCTGCGACTCGCGCAACTCGACGGGCGCGAAGCGGATGTTGGCGCCCTGGAGCACGATCTCGCCGACGCCGCACGCCCGCGCGAGCATCCGCAGGCCCGCGACCATCAGAAGGTTCTCGACGGGCTCGGGGAGCTTGCCGTAGCGGTCGGTCAGCTCCTCGCGGACCTGCTTGACGTCCTCCTCCGTGTTCGCCGAGGCGATGGCCCGGTAGGCCTGGAGGCGGAGCCGCTCGCCGGGCGCGTAGTCGTGCGGGACGTGCGCGTCGACGGGCAGCTCGATCTTGACCTCCAGCGGCGGCTCCTCCTCCACGCCGCCTTCCAGCGAGGCACGGTAGTCGGCCACGGCCTCGCCGACCATACGGACGTACAGGTCGAAGCCGACGCCCGCGATGTGGCCCGACTGCTCGCCGCCGAGCAGGTTGCCCGCGCCGCGGATCTCCAGGTCCTTCATCGCCACGTACATGCCCGCGCCCATCTCCGTGTGCTGGGCGATGGTCGCGAGGCGCTCGTGCGCGGTCTCCGTGAGCGGCTTCTCCGGCGGGTAGAGGAAGTAGGCGTAGCCGCGCTCGCGGCCGCGGCCGACGCGGCCGCGCAGCTGGTGTAGCTGGGAGAGGCCGAAGTTGTCGCCGCGCTCGACGATGAGCGTGTTGGCGTTCGAGATGTCGATGCCGGACTCGACGATCGTCGTCGAGACGAGGACGTCGAACTTCTTCTCCCAGAAGTCGACCACGACCTGCTCAAGCGCCTGTTCGGACATCTGGCCGTGGGCCGTCGCGATCCGGGCCTCGGGGACGACGGCGCGCAGCCGGGCCGCCGCGCGGTCGATGGACTCGACGCGGTTGTGGATGTAGAAGACCTGGCCCTCGCGCAGCAGCTCGCGGCGGACGGCCGCGCCGATCTGCTTCTCCTCGTACGGGCCGACGAAGGTGAGGACCGGGTGGCGCTCCTCGGGCGGGGTGGTGATCGTCGACATCTCGCGGATGCCGGTGACCGCCATCTCCAGCGTACGGGGGATGGGGGTCGCGGACATGGTCAGCACGTCGACGTTGGCGCGGAGCTTCTTCAGCTGCTCCTTGTGCTCGACGCCGAACCGCTGTTCCTCGTCGACGATGACCAGGCCCAGGTCCTTGAACTTGGTCTCGGAGGAGAAGAGGCGGTGCGTGCCGATGACGAGGTCGACCGAGCCCTCCCGCAGCCCTTCGAGCGTCGCCTTCGACTCGGTCTCCGTCTGGAAACGGCTGAGCGCCTTCACGCTGACCGGGAACTGGGCGTACCGCTCGGAGAAGGTGCCGAAGTGCTGCTGCACGAGGAGCGTCGTGGGGACGAGGACCGCGACCTGCTTGCCGTCCTGGACCGCCTTGAACGCGGCGCGCACCGCGATCTCCGTCTTGCCGTAGCCGACGTCGCCGCAGATCAGCCGGTCCATCGGGACCGTCTTCTCCATGTCCTCCTTGACCTCGGCGATCGTGGTCAGCTGGTCGGGCGTCTCGATGTACGGGAACGCGTCCTCCAGCTCCCGCTGCCAGGGCGTGTCCGCGCCGAAGGCGTGGCCGGGGGCGGCCATCCGGGCGCTGTAGAGCTTGATCAGGTCGGCGGCGATCTCCTTGACGGCCTTCTTGGCGCGCGCCTTCGTCTTGGTCCAGTCGGCGCCGCCCAGGCGGTGCAGGGTGGGGGCCTCGCCGCCGACGTACTTGGTGATCTGCTCCAGCTGGTCGGTGGGGATGTAGAGCCGGTCGCCGGGCTGGCCGCGCTTGGCGGGGGCGTACTCGACGACGAGGTACTCGCGGGTCGCGCCCTGCACGGTGCGCTGCACCATCTCCACGTAGCGGCCGACGCCGTGCTGCTCGTGCACGATGTGGTCGCCGGACTCGAGGGTGAGCGGGTCGATGGTCTTGCGGCGCCGCGCGGGCATCCGCTGGCCGTCCTTGCCGGCGGCGCGCTGCCCGGTCAGGTCGGTCTCGGTGAGGACCGCGAGCTTCAACCCGGGGTGGACGAAGCCGACTTCGAGGCAGCCGCAGGAGACCTGCACGACGGCGGGGGCCAGCGCGCCGAGGTCCTTGTCGAGGCGGGCGGCGATGCCCTCGCCGCCGAGCACCTCGACGGTGCGGGCGGCGGGGCCGTGGCCCTCGGTGACGTAGACCGTGCGCCAGCCGTCGGCGAGCCAGCCCTTGGTGTCGGCGAGGGCCTTGGCGGTGTCGCCGCGGTAGGTGTCGGGGGCGTGCATGCCGAGCTGGAGGGTGTCGGCGTCCGAGCCCGCGGCGTCGGCGGCGAACGGCGACACCGACCACCACATCATGCCCAGCTCGCGGGCCCGGTCCCGGACGTCCGCGATGCCCCACAGCGAGGCCGCGCCGACGTCGATGGGGGCCTCGCCGCCGGTCGCGGACGCGGCCCAGGACGCCTGGAGGAACTCCTGCGAGGTGGCGACGAGGTCGGCGGCGCGGGTGCGCACCCGCTCGGGGTCGCAGACCACGGCCATCGCGCCCTCGGGCAACACGTCGAGCAGCAGCTCCATGTCGTCGACGAGGACGGGCGCGAGGGACTCCATCCCCTCGACGGCGATGCCCTCGGCGATCTTGCCGAGCAGCTCGCCCAGCTCCGGGTGCTGGGCCGCGAGGTCGGCGGCCCGGGCCCGTACGTCGTCGGTGAGCAGCAGCTCGCGGCAGGGCGGCGCCCACAAGCCGTGCTCGGCGATCTCCAGGGAACGCTGGTCGGCGACCTTGAAGTAGCGGATCTCCTCGACGTCGTCGCCCCAGAACTCGACGCGCAGCGGGTGTTCCTCGGTCGGCGGGAAGACGTCGAGGATGCCGCCGCGCACCGCGAACTCGCCGCGCTTCTCGACCAGTTCGACCCGGGCGTACGCGGCCGCGGCGAGCGCCTCGACGGTCGCGCCGAGGTCGGCGGCCTGCCCGCTGCGCAGGGCCACCGGCTCCAGGTCGCCGAGCCCCTTGACCTGCGGCTGGAGCACCGAGCGGACGGGGGCGACGACGACGGAGACCGGGCCGGTCTCGGGGTCGTCGGCGCGGGGGTGCGCGAGGCGGCGCAGCACGGCGAGACGGCGGCCCACGGTGTCCGAGCGCGGGGAGAGGCGCTCGTGCGGCAGCGTCTCCCACGAGGGGAACTCCACGACCTCGTCCTCGGGAAGCAGCGAGCGCAGCGCGGCGGCCAGGTCCTCGGCCTCGCGGCCGGTGGCGGTGACGGCGAGCACGGTCCGCCGGGTCTCGCGGGCGAGGGCGGCCACGGTGAAGGGGCGGGACGCGGGCGGGCCCACGAGGTCGATGTGCATGCGGTTGCCGTCGCCGGCGGCCTTCACCGCTTCGGTGAGGGCCGCGTCCTTGACGACGGCGTCGAGCAGTCCGTACAGGCTCATGGGTGGGGCTTGGCCTTTCCCGTCCGGGGTCCGAGGCAACGCGAGAGGCCCGACACGTCGAACGGGCCGGGGGTTCCAGGGTACGTCGCGCGGGGGGCTGCCGCCCGATCGAGGGACGGCGGCACCCGGCTGCCCCGGAGCCGTCCCCCGGGCGCCCCTGCCCCGCCGATCACGTGCACCGCCGTCGTGGCTGGTCGCGCAGTTCCCCGCGCCCCTGGAGCATGCGGCTTCGCCGCAGCCCCATGGGCGCCCCGATGAGAGGCCGCACGAGGTGCGCCTCTCAGGGGCGCGGGGAACGGCGCGAGAAGCCCCACCGACCGGCAGGCGACGACGGGGGCGCACGGAGTGCGCCTTTCAGGGGCGCGGGGAACTGCGCGACCAGCCCCCACCGGGCCCGCGGGCGGCGGCGCAGGCACGGAAGACCCCGGGGCCACCCGACCCCGGGGTCTTCCGCTCGACCGGCGGAGCTAATCCGTCGCGATCGCGTTCAGCACGTTCATCCGCCCCGCCCGAAACGCCGGGACCAGCGCCGCGAACAACCCCACGAAGGCCGAGCCCACGAAGACCGCGATGATCGTCGGCCACGGGATGTCCAGGACGCCGAGGCCCTCCAGGGCCAGCAGCTTCTGGGCGGTGGCGCCCCAGCCCATGCCGAGCCCGAGGCCCAGCAGCGCGCCGAAGAGGGCGATGACCACCGACTCCAGCCGGATCATGCGGCGCAGCTGGCGGCGGGAGAGGCCGATGGCGCGCATCAGGCCGATCTCGCGGGTCCGCTCGACGACCGAGAGGGCCAGCGTGTTGACCACGCCCAGGACCGCCACGATGATCGCGAGGGCCAGCAGGCCGTAGATCATGTTCAGGAGCTGGCCGATCTGGTCCTTGAGGGTCTCCTTGTAGTCGGTCTGGTCCTTGACCTTGACGGTCGGGTCGGCGGCGACGGACTTCTTCAGGGCCGCGTACGCCTGGTCGGCCCTGCCGTCGGCGGCCTTGGCGAACATCATCCCGTTCAGCGGCACCCGGTCCGCGGGCAGGTACCGCGTGGCGGTGGCGATGTTGGTGTACATCGCGCCCTTGTCGAAGACGGTGTCGTCGGAGGTGACCGCGGCGACCCTGAGCTTCGTGGTGCGGCCGTGGTCGAAGGCGACGGTCATCGTGGAGCCGACCTTGACGTGGTTCTTCTCGGCGAAGCCGGAGCCGACCGACATCGCGTCGCGCCCGTACGCCGCCGCCAGCTCGCCGGAGGTGGCCTCGCGCCGCAGGTCCTGGGCGTAGGACGGGCTGGCGGCGACGAGTTCCTGCTTCTCCTTCTTGCCGGCCGGGGTGGTGAGCGTCACCTCGACGTACTTGACCTCGGTGACGCGGGCGACGTCCCCGGCGGCCGTGAGCTTCTTCAGAGCGGCGGCGGCCTGCGGTGTGATGCCGCCGTTGCTGGGCTCGACGATGAAGTCGGCGCCGACGGACTTGTCGAGCTGGTCGGTGGCCGAGGCGACCATCGAGGAGCCGACGACCGAGAGGCAGGCGACGAGGGCGAGGCCGATCATCAGGGCGGCGCCGGTGGCGCCGGTGCGGCGCGGGTTGCGCAGCGCGTTGCGCTCGGCCATCCGCCCGACCGGGCCGAAGAAGCGGAGCAGGACGGCGCTGATGACGCGGACCACGAGCCCGGCCAGGAGCGGGCCGACGACGACGAAGCCGATGAGCGAGGCGACGATGCCGGCGCCGAGCCACAGGGAGCCCTGGCTCGCCTTGTCGGCCTGCGTGGCGAGGTAGAGGGCGAAGCCGCCGCCGCCGGTGAGGACGAGGCCGAGGGCGGCGCGCACGGCCCCGGCCTTGACGTCGGCGGGGGTGCCCGCGTCGCGCAGGGCGGCCATCGGGGAGACCTTGCCGGCCCGGCGCGCGGGCAGGTAGGCGGCGAGGACGGTGACGACGATGCCGAGCAGCAGGCCGATCGCGGGCGTCGTCCACTTGACGGTCAGGTCGTCCGTGGACAGGTCCATGCCCGCGGCCGACATCAGCTTCATCAGGCCGACGGCGAGCCCGACACCCGCGCCGACCCCGACGACGGAGCCGACGACGCCGAGGAGCAGCGCCTCGACGAGGACGGACCGGTTGACCTGCTTGCGCGAGGAGCCGATGGCCCGCATCAGGCCGATCTCCCGGGTCCGCTGCGCGACGAGCATCGAGAACGTGTTGATGATCAGGAAGATGCCGACGAGGAAGGCGATCCCGGCGAAGCCGAGCAGCGCGTACTTGATGACGTCCATGAAGGAGGAGACGTCGGAGGCGTTGGCGTCCGCGGCCTCCTTCTGCGTCTGGATCTTGTACGGGCCGTCGAGGGCCGCTGCGACCTCGGCCTTGAGTCGCGTGTTGCTGACGCCGGGCTCGGCGGTGAGGTTGACGGCGGTGAACCGGCCGGTCGCGCCGATGAGTTCGCGCTGGGAGGTGGCGGTGTCGAAGTAGACGACGGCCGCGCCGGGGTTGGTGACCTTGAAGGCGGCGACACCGACGATCTTCGCCTTGATGGAGCCGGTGGCGGTGATCGTGCGCAGCTCGTCGCCGAGCTTCAGGTGGTGCTTGTCCGCGGTGTCCGAGTCGATCATCGTCTCGGTCGGCCCGCGCGGGACGTGGCCCGCGGTGATCTCCATGGAGCGCAGGTCGTTGCGGGTCCAGTTGCCCGCGATGGTGGGCGCGCCGGTCTCGGAGCCCATGTTCTTGTTCTGGGCGTCGACGACGGTCACGTTCATCGAACTGACCGCGCCCTCGGCCGACTTGACCCCGTCGATCTTCGAGGCGGCGGCGACCGCGGAGGCGGGCAGCGACTCGGGGCGGCCGGTGGCGGAGCCCTCGGACCCGGCGTCCTTCGGGCTGACGGTGACGTCGGCGGAGGTCGCCATGAAGATCTTGTCGAAGGTCTTGTCCATCGTGTCCGTGAACACGAGCGTCCCGCAGACGAACGCCACCGACAGGAGTACGGCGACGGCGGACAGGGCCATGCGGCCCTTGTGCGCGACGAAGTTGCGCAGCGAGGTCTTCAGCACGGTGTTGGCGCTCATGACGTACGCCCCCGGGCGTCGAAGTCCTTCATCCGGTCCAGGACCGCCTCGGCCGTCGGACGGTGCATCTCGTCGACGATGCGGCCGTCGGCCAGGTACAGCACGCGGTCGGCGTAGGAGGCGGCGACCGGGTCGTGCGTGACCATGACGATGGTCTGGCCGAGCTCGTCCACCGAGCGGCGCAGGAAGCCGAGGACCTCGGAGCCGGCCCGCGAGTCCAGGTTGCCGGTGGGCTCGTCGCCGAAGATGATCTCGGGCCGGGCGGCCAGCGCGCGGGCCACGGCGACGCGCTGCTGCTGGCCGCCGGAGAGCTGGGTGGGCCGGTGCTTGAGGCGCCCGGCGAGCCCGACGGTCTCCACGACCTGCTGGAGCCAGGCGCGGTCCGGCCTGCGGCCCGCGATGTCCATGGGGAGCGTGATGTTCTCCAGGGCGTTCAGGGTGGGCAGCAGGTTGAAGGACTGGAAGATGAAGCCGATCCGGTCCCGGCGCAGCTGCGTGAGCCGCTTGTCCTTGAGCCCGGTGATCTCGGTGTCGTCGAGGAAGATCTGGCCGGAGGTCACGGTGTCGAGGCCGGCCAGGCAGTGCATCAGCGTCGACTTGCCGGAGCCCGAGGGGCCCATGATCGCGGTGAACCGGCCCCGCTCGATGTCCACGTCGACCTGGTCGAGCGCGACGACCCGGGTCTCCCCCGACCCGTACGCCTTCACGACCTGCCGCGCTCGCGCGGCAACGGCCGTCCGTTCTCCAGTGCCCCCGTGCCTGGGAATGCTCACAGCCGTCGTCACGGTTTTCTCCTATGTCGGTTACGCGGATCCGCAGTGGTCCGCGGCACGCTCAAGTCTGGTGACGCGGGGCCCCGGGCGCGCTGGTGGAAGTCACCGTCTTTCCCGGGGGAAAACCCCACCCCTCGACGGTAGGAAGAACCCCCGCACCGCTCCTCCTCCAGCGGGACGAACCGTCCCCCGTCCGTTGTACGGAGAACCCCCTAGGGGAGCTCCACCCCGGGGTGCGGCCCTACTCAGGGTCGACTCCACCCTTCTAAGCTCCTGGCCGGAGATGGATGCAGGGGGAAACGGATGCAGCGGAAGAACTCCACGGCCGCCGGCGGGCCCGGTGACCGGCGGCGCGGTGCCGTCGTCGCCGCCCTGATGCTGTCCATGGCGCTGGCCGCGCTGGACTCCACCATCGTCTCCACCGCGGTGCCGCAGATCGTCGGCGAACTCGGCGGGTTCTCCGTCTTCTCCTGGCTGTTCTCCGGGTACCTGCTCGCGGTCACGGTCACCCTGCCCGTCTACGGCCGGCTCTCGGACACCCTCGGGCGCAAGCCCGTGCTGCTCGCGGGCAGCGTGCTCTTCCTGGCCGGCTCGGTGCTGTGCGCCTGCGCGTGGAACATGGGCGCGCTGATCGCGTTCCGCGTGGTGCAGGGGCTCGGCGGCGGCGCCATCCAGGGCACGGTGCAGACCCTCGCCGCCGACCTGTACCCGCTGAAGGAACGCCCGCGGATCCAGGCGAAGTTGTCGACGGTGTGGGCCACCTCGTCCGTGCTCGGCCCGGCGCTCGGCGGCCTCCTCGCCTCCTACGCCGGCTGGCGCTGGATCTTCCTGATCAACGTGCCGGTCGGCGCCGTCGCGCTCCTCCTCGTCGTGCGCCACCTGCACGAACCCCCGCGGGAGCGCGGGCCGCGCCCGCGCGTCGACTGGGCGGGCGCGCTCGCCGTGTTCGCGGCCGGCGGCGTCCTGCTGACCTGGCTGGTGCAGGGCGGCGTGGCCTGGGCGTGGTCCTCCCCCGCCTCGGTGGCGCTGCTGTGCACGGGGGCCGTGCTCATCGGCGTCGTCGTGGCCGTGGAGCGCCGCGCGGCGGAGCCGATCCTGCCGGGCTGGGTGTGGCGGCGGCGCACGATCGCCGCGGTCAACCTCGCGCTCGGCGCGATGGGCCTGCTGATGGTGGCCCCGACCACGTTCCTGCCCACGTACGCGCAGTCGGTCCTCGGCCTCTCGCCCACGGCGGCCGGGTTCGTGCTCTCCGTGATGACGCTGAGCTGGCCGGTGTCGGCGGCCCTGAGCCAGCACGTGTACCGCAGGATCGGCTTCCGCTCCACGGCCGCGCTCGGCATGACGGCGGCGCTCGGGCTCCTCGTCGCGTTCCCGCTGCTGCCCTTCCCCGGGGCGGTCTGGCAGCCGACGCTGCTGAGTCTGCTGCTCGGCGCTGCCCTCGGCCTGTTCCAGCTGCCGCTGATCATCGGCGTGCAGTCGACGGTCGGCTGGGCCGAGCGCGGCACCGCGACCGCCTCGATCCTCTTCTACCGGCAGATCGGGCAGACGGTCGGCGCGGCCGTCTTCGGCGCGGTCGCCAACGGGGTCATCTCGGACCGTCTCGGCCGTGGCACCGACCTCGACTCGGTGGCCCGCGACCCCGGCGCGGACGGGGTGCGCCGGGCGATCGACGCGGCCGTCGACTCCGTCTACACGGGAGCTGCCTGCGCGGCCGGGCTCGCCCTCCTCGTCCTGCTGCTGCTCGCGCCGCGCCGCTTCCCGGTCCTGGACGCCGAGCCGCAGGAGAGCGGCGGCCCGCCGTCACCCCCGGCACAACGCCCTCCGCAGCACCACACGCCTCAGGGGCCCGACCGTCCGCGGCACACCGACTGACCGGTTCGCGCAAACCCTCGCCCGACTCCACTACCTCCGAGTAACGTTCCGGCTCCCCACGCACTCCCTGCGGTCCGCCCGTCCCCGGCGGACCCGAAGCGCGCAAGGAGAACGGGATGCCGCACCCCGCCCACGCCCACCGCTCACCGGCGCACCGCTCCCGGCCCCACCGCTTGCCCCGCCACCCCGATCTGCCGCCGCCGGGCGGACCGAGCCGCGAACTGGTCCTGCTGCGCACCGCCTACCGCCGCCAGCGCCGCGTCGCCACCCTCACCGCGCTCGGCTACTTCACGCTCTTCCTGCTGCTCTCGGCGTTCGCCCCCGCCGTGATGAACCGCTCGGCCAGCGGCGGCCTCTCCACGGGCATGCTCATCGGGCTGTGCCAACTCCCGGTCAGCTGCGTGGCGTTGCTGCTCTACGAGTACACGGCGCGCCGCCGCGTCGACCCGCTCGCCCACCGGCTGCGGCGCCGGGGCCGGCGCCCGGCGGGCGGCGGGCGATGACCGGCCCGACCGCGGAGTCGATGTCACTGGTGGCGTTCACCGCGGCCGCCACGGTCACGCTGCTGCTCTGCGTCATGACCGGACCCGACCGCGACGACCTGGAGGAGTTCTACACCGGCTTCGGGCAGCTGACCCCGCTGGGCAACGGGCTTGCCGTCGCGGGCGACTACATCTCGGCGGCGACCGTGCTCGCCACCGGCGGCGTCATCGCCCTGATGGGGTACGACGGCGTGGTCCTGGCCCTGAGCACCGCGCTCAGCCTGATGCTGCTGATGTTCCTGCTCGCCGAACCGCTGCGCAACGCGGGCCGCTTCACGATGGGGGACGCGCTGGCCCGCCGGATGCCCGGCCGGTCGGTGCGGATCGCCGCCTGCGCCACCACCCTCGTCGCGCTGACCCCGCTGATGCTCGTACAACTCGCCGGCGCGGGTGACCTGCTGGCGTTCCTCCTCGGGTTCACCAACGAGGGGTTCAAGACCGGCTGCGTCGTCGCGCTCGGCGCCCTCATGATCAGCTACGCGGCGATCGGCGGCATGAAGGGCACCGCCGTCATCCAGATCGTGAAGATGGTGATGCTGCTCGGCTCGGGCGCCGTGGTGACCGCCCTGATCCTGCACCGCTTCCACTGGGACCCCGGGGCGCTGCTCGCGACGGCGGCGCGGCAGAGCGGCGCGGGCCGCGCCTACCTCAGCCCCGGCCTGGAGTTCGCGGGCGGCCCCAGCCCCCGCCTGGACATGATCAGTTCGCAGCTGACGGTGGTCCTCGGCGCGGCCTGCCTGCCGCACGTCACCATGCGCATGTACACCGCCCGCAACGCCCGTCAGGTGCGCCGCTCGATGTCCTGGGCCGTGGCGTCCGTGGGCGCCTTCGCCCTGATCATCTCGGTCGTCGCGATCGGTGCGACGGCCCTGCTCGGCCGCCGGGAGATCACCGCGGCGCACGCCCAGGGCAACACGGCGTACCTGCTGGGTGCCCGGGCGGCGTTCGGTCCGACGGCGTCCACGGCCGAGTCGCTGCTCTTCACCACGGTCACCACCGCGCTGTTCCTCACGCTGCTCGCGTCGGTCGCCGGCATGATCCTGGCCTGCGCCAACTCGCTGGCCCACGACGTGTTCGCGTACCGCAGGCGGGAGCCGACCGCCCGCGCCGAGCTGCGGACCGTACGGATCGCGGCGCTCGCCGTCGGCGCCCCCGCGATCCTGCTGGCCACCCTGGTCCAGCACCGCAACCTCCAGCCGCTGGTCACGCTCTCCTTCTGCCTGGGCGCCTCGGCGCTGGCCCCCGCCCTGGTCTACAGCCTCTTCTGGCGCCGGTTCACCCGCGCGGGCCTGTTGGCGACGCTGCTGGGCGGCACGGCGGCGTGCCTGGTCCTGATGACGGGGACCAACCTGGTCTCGGGGTCGCCCGGCGCGGCCTTCCCCGACCGCGACTTCAACTGGTTCCCCTTCACCACGACCGGCCTGGTCTCCGTCCCCATCGGCTTCCTCCTCGGCTGGCTCGGCACGGTCCTGACCCCGTCCCACCGGGCCGCCGAACAGCGCCGCCAGTACGAGGCGGTGGAGGAGTGGATCCTGGCGGGGGCCGTCCGCCAGGAGCCCGGCGACCTGCCCGGGGCGCGCGGCCGGTGACCCGGGGCGCTCCTCGCCCGGCCCGGCTCACTTGCCGATGCGCTCCGCCGTCGCCGCCCGGCGGGCGAGCACCCCGTCCCGCAGCTCCGTCATCTCCCGCAGCGCGTCCCGCCGCTCCCGCTTGCCGAGCCGGTCGAGGTAGAGGCGGCCGTGCAGGTGGTCCGTCTCGTGCTGGAGGCAGCGCGCGAAGTACCCCCGCCCCTCGACGACCAGCTCGCGCCCGTCCTTGTCCCGGCCCCGGACGACCGCGTGGTCGGCGCGGGCCAGCGACTTGAACGGGCCGGGCACCGACAGGCAGCCCTCGCTCTCCTCGACGAGTCTGCGCCCGGCGAGCGGCTCCTCGTCCAGGACCGGGTTGGCGATGTGCCCGACGTGGCGCACCCCCCAGTCGTCCTCCATGTCCCAGACGAACAAACGCAGGTCCACGTCAACCTGGTTGGCGGCCAGGCCCGCGCCGTGCGCGACGTGGTTGGTGGCGAACATGTCGTCGATCAGCCGCGCGAGGTCCGCCGTGCCGAACTGCGCGTCCGTGACCGGTGCGCAGCGGCGGCGCAGGATCTCCTCGCCGACCTCCGTGATGCGCCGCACCGAGCCCCGCTCGACCTCCGGCCGCAGCCCCTCACCCATCGCCGCCAACTCCTCGCCTCGTGCCCGCACTTGACCAACTGCTTTGCAAAGTAGCACTCTTTGCAAAGTGATCGAAGAGGAAGCACCCGAAGGAGCGGACGCGGCCGGGAGTTCCGCGGAGGCGTCCGCCGCCGGACCGCGCCGGGCGTCCCGGCCGCTGCCCGACCACCCTGTCCGCCTCGCCCTGCTCGACCTGCTGGCCGAGCTGGGCACCGTCACGTCCTCGCAGGCGGCGGCCCGGCTGGGCCACAGCTCGGGATTGTGCTCGTTCCACCTGCGCCGGCTGGCCCGGGCCGGGCTCATCGAGGAGGCCCCGCACAGCGGCGGCCGGGTCCGCCCCTGGCGCCTGCGCTGGGACGACCCGCGCCGGGCGCCCCGCGCCCCCGACCGCAGTGTGACGGCCACCCTGCACCTGACCCCGGACGAGACCGCCGACCTGGCGGACCGCATCCAGGAGCTGCTCGCGCCCTTCGAGCGCCGCCGGGGCCACCCCGCGGGCGCCGCCCCGGTGGCCGTGACCGCGCGGCTGCGCCCGGAGCGCTGACCCCGCGGTCGCCCCGGCGGGGCTACTCCGCGGCGACCCGACCGGTCAGCGCGGCGAGCGACGTGCGCACGTGCTCCATGTGGGCCCGCATCTCGTCCCGGGCCTCGTCGTGCTCGCGCACCACCCGGTCGGCCTCGCGGCGGATGCCGTCCGCCTCGGCCCGGGCCCGCGCCAGCACCTCCGCGGCCGCGGCCTCCGCGTCCTCCTGCCCGTGCCGGGCGGCCTCCCCCGCCTCGGCGAGCGCCCGCTTCGCCGCCGACAGCCGCTCCTCGGCCCCGGCGACGGCGGCCGCCTCCCGCTCGTCGGCCGCGGCCACCAGACCGGCCGCCTCGCGCCGGGCCGCCTCGGCCCGCTCGGCGTGCTCCTCGGCCTGCTCGGCGAGGGCCGCCTCGCTCCGCCGCCGCGTCTCGGCCAGCACGGCCAGCGCCTCGTCCCGTACGTCCTTCGCGTCGCCCCGCGCGGCGGCCCGCACCCCCTCGGCCTCGGCCCGCGTCTCCCGCTCCCGGCGCGTGGCCTGCTCCTCCGCCGCGCCGCGCACCCGCTCCGCGTGGGCCCGGGCGCTCTCCCCGGCCGCGCGGGCGGCGGCCCCCGCGGCCTCGGTCAGGGCCTGGGCCTCGGTGAGCGCGGCGTGCCGCAGGGCGGTGGCCTCCTCCTCGGCCAGCTCCAGCAGGTACTGCGCGCGCTTGCCGAGGGTCTCGTAGGTCTGCGGGGCGAGGTGGGCGACGACCTCGCGCAGCCGCTCGCCCTCCGCCGCCGCCTCCTCGGCGAGGGTGGTCAGCCGCGCGACCCGCTCCCGGGCCTCGTCGCGGGCCCGGTAGAGCTCCGCGGCCCGGGCCTCCACCTGCTCGGGCCGGTAGCCACGACCTCGTACGACGACGAAGCCGTACGGCGACGCCGATGCGCCTGCACCGCTCATCTCGATCCCCTTCCACCCGTGCGACGTTCTGCGCGACTGGCGCACATCCTGGTGGATCGGAAGGAAGCGCCCATAACGCGACACACGCGGCACACCGCCCGACCCACCCGGTCAAGGATGCGTCAATTGGTGTCGAAAGTCGGAATCGCCTTGTCAGCGCGGAGCGCGCCGAAGAGCTGCCGGGCCTGAGCGCGGTTCCACACGACCACGTCGCCGACCCCGGGCACGTACGGTTCGCTCGCCACCGGCACCGTCGCCGTCCCGGCGAGCGCGTCCATCTTCGTCCCCATCGTGGCGAGGGCGCCGACCCCCGTGCCGGGGTCGACGGTGAGCGCGTCGAGCGTGGTGCGCACGAACGGGACCAGCTTCCACGGCGGGATCAGCACCGCGGGCCCGAGCGCCTTGCCCGCGACCGCGTCGAGCAGCTGCCGCTGCCGCTTGACCCGGCCCAGGTCGCCCTGCGGGTCGGAGTAGCGGGCCCGCGCGTACTGCAGCGCCTGGACGCCGTCCATGTGCCGGCAGCCCGCGTCGAAGTCGGCGCCGGACTTCTCGTCGTGCAGCCCGCCGTCCGGTACGCAGAGGGTGACGCCGCCGACCGCGTCGACGACGTCCACCAGGCCCAGGAAGTTGATCTCCGCGTAGTGGTCGAGGCGCAGCCCCGTCGCCTGTTCGACGGTCTGGGTGAGCAGCTCGGCGCCGCCCAGCGAGTACGCCGCGTTGATCTTGCCCCGGCCGTGGCCGGGGATCGGGACGTAGGAGTCGCGCGGGACCGAGACGAGGTACGGGCCGCTGTCGCCGTGGTGCAGGATCATGATCGTGTCGGTGTTCAGCCCCTCGTCGTTGCCGACGTGCAGCTGCTTGCGCTGTTCGGGGGTCAGGTCCGCGCGCGAGTCCGAGCCGACGAGCAGCCAGTCCGTGCCCTTGCCGGCCGGCGGGCGGCCGGCGGCGTCACCGAACGCCTCCGTGGTGCGCAGCCGCGAATCCGCCCAGAAGTACAGCCCGGTGCCGTAGCCGACGAGCAGCACGACGACCAGCAGCAGGACCGCCAGGACGCGCCGGGGCCAGCGGCGCCGCCTTGCCGCCCCGGCCCTTCTCCGTGTGCCCGCCATGAGCGCATGATCGGGGCGCCCGGCCGATCCCGCAGGTCGAGCGGGCGGGCCGGGCAGCCTGCTGTAGCCGGCCGGCCGGCTACAGCAGGCCGTCCCACATCTGTTCCAGCAGCACCGACCACCAGGTCTCGGGCGAGCCGAGCGCCGCGGGGTCGACCATGTTCAGCTGCGCCTGGAAGTCGACGGTCCACCGGCCCGCCTGCTCCGGGTCGAGCCCGTAGCGCAGCCGCCACATCCGGCCGAGCAGCCCCAGCGAACGCGCGAACTCGGGCAGCCCGCTGTTGACGAACTGCGGCGGCACGGGCGCGCCGGCGCCCGCCTCCACCGGCACGGCCACGATGTGCGCCGTCCCGTACTGGACGCAGAGCGCCTTGCCGAAGTCGCTGCCCATCACGAGGTACGAGCCCGCGTCCTGCGCCGGCCGCACCCCCCGCTCCTGCGCCAGCTCGGCCAGGGTCGGCACCGGGCGGCCCGGCTGGGCCTGCGCCCAGAAGAACGGCCCGAAGTCCGCGGGCAGCCCCGCCACGACCAGCGTGTGCGCCACGATGTCCGGCACGCCCTGGCGCGACACGGCCCGCTGGTCGAACCGGAACACGCCGGGTCCGAACGCGGCGGCCAGCTCCTGCGCGATGCCCTCCGGCGGGACCGGCGGCGCGGGGTGCGCGGGCGGCAGCGGCGCCCGCACCGGGGCGGGACGGGCCGGACCGTCCGCGACCTGGTGCAACTCGCCCTGGTGCGCGATGAGTTGCTGCATGCCCTGCTGCCGCGAGGCGTGGTCGGTGCCGTACGGGGCGATCGACGTGATCCGCGCCTGCGGCCACTGCTCCCGGATCATGCGGGAGCAGTAGGCGCCGGGCAGCGCGCAGGACTCCAGCTCCGTGTGGAGTTCGAGGACCTGGTCCGCCGGGACGTTCATGGCGCGCAGCTCGTGGAAGATCTGCCACTCCGGGTGCGGCGTGCCGGGCGCGGAGCGCCGGATGAGCTGCTGCTCGGAGCCGTCGGGCGCGCGGTAGCGCAGCACGGCCTGGTAGCCGGGGCCCACGGTCGGCTGACCGCCCTGCGGATATCCGTACGCGGCGGGGGCGGGCGGCGGCATCGCGCCGGGCGGCGGGGGCCCCGCGGGTCCCTGCGGGCCCGGCATCGGGCCCGGTCCGGCGAGCATCGTCGCGGCGTGGTGCACACCGCCGCCGGGGGGCGGGGGCGTGCTGCCGGGCGGATTCGGCGCGGCGGGCGGCCTGGGAGCGCCGGGTGCGCCCGGGGCGCCGGGCGGTCCGGGCGGCGGCGGGGTCTGCCCGCCGGGGCCGGGGACGGCGGGTCCGGCGAGCATCGTCGCGGCGTGGTGCACGCCGTCGCCCGGGGGCGGCGGGGTGCCGGGCGCGCCCGGCACCTGCGGCTGCCCGTCCGGGCCGAGCGAGGAGACCAGCTGCGTCGGGACGTAACCGCCCGCGGGCGCGCCGGGAGCCCCCGGCGGCGGCGGGGTCTGCCCGCCACGCGCCGGGCCCTGCGCCTTGCTGGTGGCGACATCGGCGATGTCCCGGGCCCCGGGCGCGGGCGGCGGCGTCGGACCGGCGGGCGGGAGCGGCGCCCCCTGCGGGTACCCGTACCGCGGCACCCCCGGCGGCGGCGTCCCCGGCACGGCCGAACCCGGCACGGGCGGCGGCAACGGGGCCCCCGGAGCGGGCGGCGGAGGGGGCGTGACGGAGCCGCCCGGGCCCTGCGGATAGCCGTATTCGCGCGTACCCGGCACCGGCGGAGGCGGCGGCACGTCGGCACCGCCCGGCCCCTGCGGGAACCCGTACCGCGGCACCCCCGGCGGCGGCGTCCCCGGCACGGCCGAACCCGGCACGGGCGGCGGCAACGGGGCACCCGGAGCGGGCGGCGGAGGGGGCGTGACGGAGCCCCCCGGGCCCTGCGGATAGCCATGGTCCGGCGCACCCGGCGCAGGCGGCGTGTCGGCGCCGCCCGGGTACCCGTACTGCGGGGCTGCGGAGTCGTCCAGGGCAGGGGCCAGTTCCGTGCGCGGGAGTTGGCTGCCGCCGGAGATCAGGGCGGTCTTGGCGTCCGGGGTGACGCCGGGCGGCGGCAGTTCCTCGGACAGCGGCGGCGAGAACACCGTCTCGGGCAGCGGCACCGAGCGGTCCTCCTCGTCACCCACCTCGTTCGTGTCCGTCCCGGCCCACGGCGTCGCACCCACCGGCGCGGCGGGCACGGAGTCCTGCGGCTCGACACCGCCCCGCACGGCCGCGGCGGGGGCGTCCGACGCGGCGGGGACGGAGGGAGCGGGAGGGGCTGAGGGGGACCCGGGGCCTGAAGGGGCGCCGGGACCCGCGGGGGCCCCGAGGTCCCTGGAGGCGTCGGGGGCCCATGGGCCAGGGCCCGCGGAGGCGCCGGGTCCTGCGGAGGCCCCGAAGTCCGCGGACACTCCGCGGCCCGACGAGCCGTCGGGGGCCGGGGACGCGCCGGGCGCCGAGGCTCCTCCGAAGTCCGCAGACGCGCCGGAGCCCGCAGAGACACCGGCACCTGCCTGCGCACCGGGCTCCGAGGCAGCCGCGGCCGGGGGCTGGGCCCCGAAGTCCGAGGAAGCCGCAGCCGGGGCCTGGGACCCGAAGTCCGAGGAAGCCGGGGCCGGGGTCGGCGCCCCGGGCTGCTCCGTGGCAGCGGCGGCCGGGGGCTGGGCCCCGAAGTCCGAGGAAGCCGAGGCCGGGGCCTGGGATCCGAAGTCCGAGGAAGCCGGGGCCGGGGGCTGGGTCCCGGGCGCCGTGGCAGCCGCGGCCGGGGGCTGGGTCCCGGGCGCCGTGGATGGCGTGGCCGGGGGCTGGGTCCCGGGTTCCGGGGATGGCGTGGCCGGGGGCTGGGACTGCGGGTCCGGGGATGCCGCGGCCGGAGCCGGAGGCGTCGCGCGGTGGTCCGGGATGCCGAGCTTGTCCGCCGCCTCCTGCAACCACTCCGGAGGACTGAGCAGGAACGACGTCTGGTTCAGATCCACCCGCTCGGGCGCCCGCGGAGCGACCGGCCCGGCCGGCGCCTGCGGCACCCCGTACTCCTCCTCGTACCGCCGGATCACCTCGCCCACGGGCAGCGCGGGCCAGAGCGTGGCCTCGCCGCTGTCCCGGGCGATCACCAGCCGCTGGCGGCCGCCGTCGGAGACCGGCCCCGCCTCGCGGTCCTCCGCCCACACCACGAAGCCGAGTTCGAACTCCCGCACCCGCACCTCCCGGTGCTGATAGCCGGGCACGTCCCCGTTGATCCATTCCTCGGCGCGCTCCTGCGCCTGCGCGAACGTCACCATCGGACCTTCACCCCTCGTCACGGTGCGTCGGAACGGCACGCGCGAAGCCGCCGTCCACCATCAGGTTCGCCACCGTCTCCAACTCCGGCGGATTGCCGGCCAGCCGGGACAGGAACACGTCGAAGTCGTCACCGCACGGCAGCAGCAACCGCTCCACGCGCTCGGCGGCCGACCAGCCGGCCGTGTCGCCGCCGTCCCGCGCGTCGTCGTACGCGCAGAACCACACCGACCCGGCCGCCGCCCCCCGCACCTTCACGGCGAGGATGCCGCCCTGCACGAAGCCGACGGCGAGATAGTCCTTGGTGAGGTGATCGCGCAGGCACTTGTTGACGTACACCACGTCGTTGACCGCGGCCTCGTCGCGCACCGTGAAGAACGGCTGGTCGACCAGGAGGCCCAGCTCGGCGTCGAGCGCCGCCCCGACGGGCGCGCAGCCACCGGCCGCCTTCAGGAACGCCCGGTAGGCGCCGGGCAGCCGGTACCCCAGGTCCTCCTCGACCGCGAGCACCTGCTGCTCGCTCACCGCCACCGCCGACTTGGGCAGCCCGAAGTGCGCGGGCCGGGTGTCCTGCAAGGGGCGGGTGCCGCGCTTGTGCTGGTCGACGGCGGTCGTCGCGAGCCCACCGTGGTGCCGCAGCAGCGCCTTGACCTCCACGGGCACCAGCTCCAGGCGGCGCGAGCCGCGGACGTGGTGCCAGGTCCAGCCGTGCGGCGTCGCCACCGCCGGGACGGTGTCCCACAGTTCGTGCCCGGAGGCCGCCAGCGCGGCGTTGGCCGACACGTAGTCCGTCAGGCGCAACTCGTCGACGCCGAAGCCCTCCGGGGGCTCCGCGATCTCCGCCGCGGCCCGCGCGTACGCCGAGAAGTCCGGGTAGCCGTCGCTGTCCACCCGCACCCCGCGGGGGTGCCGGGCGGCGCGGACCGGGTCAGGGAAGTGCACTACCTGCCCGGCGTAAGCCGCGTTCGGCGGCGCGGCCTGCTGCCCGAGCCGACCTGTCGTCATGGCGGTTGCCCCCTGCGGCGCTGTTGACGGGTTCCGGTTCCGTACCGAACTCGTGCTCTGTTCTGACACGTATCGATCGCGGACAACGACAGCCTATGCGGTTGTACGACACGGGTCACCGGGCCTCCGCATCCATGACCTGCAGTCACCCCCGTGTCACCACCCCGTGACGATCGGGCGTGTCGCCGGGAGCCGACTACCGCACCGGCCACCCCGTTTGGCACTCTGTGCAGGCAACCTGGGGGATTGCAGGAGGGGAAGCACCACATGCACAGCGGCACCGCACAGCCCACCGCCGAGCCAACCGCGGCGGCCACCACAGCAACGGACGCAGCCATGGACACAGCCACGGACGCGCGGTCCGGTGACGATCCGCGCGTCGGCTGGAGCGCCACCGGTTCCGCCGACGTCCCGGTCCTGCGGGGCAGGCGCGACGGCATCCTGCCCGCCGTCGCCGCCGCGCTCTCCGTGCGCGGCAGCACCCTCACGTCGACCGCCGCGCGCGGTGAACCGGCGCCCGCGCTCCACCCGTTGGTGCAGGACTTCCTGGACACGCTGACGAGCACCCAGCGCGACCGGTTCACCGGGCGGTGCGCCGAGACCATCCTCATCTCCCGGCACCTCGCGACCAGCGACGCCGAACGCACCGAGAAGTCCAAGCGCGCCCGGCGCCGGCCGATGACCGTGGGCGAGGCCCGCAAGGCCCTCAAGCACGCCAAGCTGACCACCCGGCGCATCCGCGAGGACGGCGACCCGCTGCACGGCGGTTTCGCCCGGCCCTGCCGTGCCTGTGCCGCGCTGACGGCGCATTTCGGGGTACGCGTCGTCGACCCGACCGCAGACACAGCCGAGAGCGAGACCGTCCACTGATGCCCACGCCGCACTCCACCGCCGTGGACCGCACCTCCAGCACCCGCTTCACCGTGCCGGTCGACGCCGCGCTGCGCGCCGCCGGCTGGCAGCCCGGCCGGTGGGACATCAAGCAGGCCGAGTTCTGGGCGGACGCGTTGCGCACCCATGTCTCGCCGGCCGGTCACCGGCATGCCGTCTTTCCCGCGGCGGTGGAGGTCTGGGCGGAGTTCGGCGGCCTGCACCTCACGCCCACCGGGCCCGGGCGGCAGATCGCGCCCGTCCAGCCGCATCTGGATCCGCTGCACGGGCTGCACATGGCGCGGACCCTGGGGGATCTCGGCCGGGCGCTCGACACGGAGGTGTGTCCGCTCGGGGCGGAGGCCGGTACGGAGGCTCTGCTGGCCGTCGACACGGAGGGGCGTGTCTACGCCCTCGATCACAGTGGGGACTGGTATCTGGGGCCGGGTATCGATCACGCCCTGGAGCTGATGATCACCGGCATCCGGCCGCCGCGCCTCCAGCCTTCGCCGTAGCCCGGCCGTCACGAGCCCTTGAGCGGGGCGGCGCTTCCCCCCGGCCCTTTCATGCCCGGCCCGTCCCTACGCATCCCTCTCGTCGTGGCTGGTCGCGCAGTTCCCCGCGCCCCTGAGATGCGCACTGCGTGCGCCATCTCATCGGGCCGCTGGGGCTGCGGCGGAGCCGCATGCTCCA
>NZ_JBITLI010000009.1:119930-304050 GCF_044465085.1 Streptomyces sp. NPDC049813
AGGGGCGCGGGGAACTGCGCGACCAGCCCCCACGGCGGGACAGCCACGCGACAACCCTCCAGACCCGACCGAACCACCCCGCCCAGTCCCAACCCCCCAGGGGCGCGGGGAACTGCGCGACCAGCCCCCACGGCGGGACAGCCACGCGACAACCCTCCAGACCCGACCGAACCACCCCGCCCAGTCCCAACCCCTAGGGGCGCGGGGAACTGCGCGACCAGCCCCCGCGGCGGGGCAGCCGAAGGCCGGGCGCGCGGGCGGCAACCCGACGCCCCCTGGGGGACCCGGGGTCCAGAGACCCCGGCCCCCTAGACCGCCGGCAGCACCGCCGACACCCGAAAACCCCCCGCATCCGTGACCCCGGAAACAAACACCCCACCCAACCCCGCAACCCGCTCCCGCATCCCCACAAGCCCGTTCCCCCCGGACGGCAACCCCGCAGACGCGGCCGCGGGCACCGGCGGCGGCTCGTTCTCCACCTGCATCGCCACCTCCGCCTCCCGGTGCGCGAGCCGCACATACGTCTTCGCCCCGGCCGCGTGCTTGTGCACGTTCGTCAGCGCCTCCTGCACGACCCGGTACGCGGTCTGCTCCACCGCGGCGGCGTACTCCCGGGCCTCCCCCTCCACGGACATCTCCACCACCATCCCCGCCTCCCGCGACTGCCCGACCAGCGCGTCGAGCTCGGCCAGCGAAGGACCCCCGTCCACCACCCCGGCCTCCGCCTCCGCCCGGGACGCCGCCGCCGCGGCCGCCGCCCCCACCGCCGCCAGCGGCAGCGCCTCGGCCCGCGGCTCACGCCCCGCCCCCGCTCCCGGCCCCGGCCCCACCACCGGCCCCGCTCCGGACCCCGGCTCCCCCGCCCGCAGCACCCCCAGCATCTCCCGCAGCTCCGTCAGCGCCTGCCGCCCCATGTCCCCGACCAGCGCCGCGTTGCGGACCGCCTTCTCCGGATCCTTGCGGGCCACCGCCTGCAAGGCCGCCGCGTGCACCACCATCAACGACACCCGGTGCGCCACCACGTCGTGCATCTCGCGCGCGATCCGCGTCCGCTCCTCGCCCCGGGCCCACTCGGCCCGCTCCTCGGCCCGCTCGGCGAGCAGCGACAGCTCCCGCTCCAGCGATTCGTTGCGCTCGCGCAGACTCTCCATCAGGCGACGCCGCGCACCCACGTACAGACCGAGGAGCAACGGCGGCGCCGTCACCCCCAGCGACGTGGTGATGGCGACGAACGGCACGAACCAGCCGCCCACCTGGAACCGGTCGCTGTGCACCATGTCCTGCTGCGCCCGCACCACCGACACGATCAGCGTCCCGACGAACGACATGCCGGCCAGCGCCCCGATGATCCGCCGCGGCATCTCCGAGGCGGCCAGCGAGTACAGGCCGACGACCGTCAGCATGATGCCCATCTGCGCCGGGGTCACCGCCACCGAGACCAGCACCACCGCGATCGGCCAGCGCCGCCGCAGCAGCAGCGTCGACCCGGTCAGCACCCCGAAGACGATCCCCGTCCAGACCGGCAGCCCGGCCTTGTGCGCGAACGGCACTCCTTCGAACGCGCACTCCACCGCGGACGCCGCGGCGAGCCCCGCGTCCAGCCCGGCACCGCGCCACCGCTCCCACCACCACGGCCCCCCGGCCGCGGCTCGGTGAACTTCCCCCGTCGTGGTCATCCCCCCAGCCTACGGGCGGTCGCCGCCCGATTTCCGGTGAGTTTTACTAACTGGCCTACACCACCTCCCGGATTCGAACGCGCCCGAAACCAGCCGGAATCCCTCGAACTGCTGACCAGGCCCCCCGCCGACCCGCCCCGGCCGCTCTCCTCACCGGCCCGTGCCCATGACACAGACCACAGACACATACCGGGAGCCGGCCGGCCGTCCGCGTGCCCGGCGGCGGCAAGTTGTACCGTCGCGTCGAAGGCGCCTGGTACGGCATAGTGTTGGGTGCCCGGTCGGCAGACTGACGTGATGTCCGTTTAGTCGGCCATATTCCCCCGTGGTGTAATTGGCAGCACTGTGGCTTTTGGTGCCATCTGTCCGGGTTCGAGTCCTGGCGGGGGAGCGGCAGACGCGGGGCCCGGTCCGACGACCGGGCCCGCTCTCATTTCACGGGCCGAACCCCCCGGTATCCTGCGGATGTCCATCCCCCCATGAAGCATCCGAAGCCGAAGGACACACCCGTGAGCGCCAACCGCCCGGCCGCCGTCGTCGTTCTCGCAGCGGGCGAGGGCACCCGTATGAAGTCGGCCACCCCCAAAGTCCTGCACGAACTCTGCGGCCGCTCGCTGGTCGGCCATGTGCTGGCCGCCTCCCGGGAGTTGGAGCCCGAGCAGCTGGTCGTGGTCGTCGGGCACGAGCGCGAGAAGGTCACCGCGCACCTGAGCGAGGCCGACGCCGGGGCCCGTACCGCCGTGCAGGCCGAGCAGAACGGCACGGGGCACGCGGTCCGCATCGGCCTGGAGGCCCTCGCCCCGGACGGCGCCCTGGACGGGACCGTCGTGGTGGTCTGCGGCGACACGCCGCTGCTGACCGGCCGGACGCTGACCGCGTTGGCGGCCACGCACACCGCCGACGGGAACGCGGTGACGGTGCTGACCGCCGACGTCCCCGACGCCACCGGCTACGGCCGCATCGTCCGCGACGGCGACTCCGGCGCGGTGACGGCGATCGTCGAGCACAAGGACGCCACCGAGGCGCAGCGCGCGCTCACCGAGATCAACTCGGGCGTCTTCGCGTTCGACGGACGGCTGCTGGCCGAGGCGCTGAAGCAGGTGCGTACGGACAACAGCCAGGGCGAGGAGTACCTGACGGACGTGCTCGGCATCCTGCGGGCCGCCGGGCACCGGGTCGGCGCCAGCGTCGCGGACGACCACCGCGAGATCGCCGGGATCAACAACCGCGTCCAGCTGGCGCAGGCCCGCCGCATCCTGAACGACCGGCTCCTGGAGCGCGCGATGCTCGACGGCGTCACGGTCGTCGACCCGGCCGGCACCTTCCTCGACGTCACCGTCACCTTCGACCGGGACGCGACGATCCTGCCGGGCACGCAGCTGCACGGCGCGACGCATCTCGGCGAGGGCTGCGTCGTGGGCCCCAACACCCGCCTGACCGACACGGTGGTGGGGGCGGGGGCCCGGGTCGACAACACGGTCGCCTACGAGGCCGAGATCGGCGCGCAGGCCTCCGTCGGGCCCTTCGCCTACCTTCGGCCGGGCACGCGCCTGGGCCTGAAGTCCAAGATCGGCACGTACGTCGAGACGAAGAACGCGTCGATCGGCGAGGGCACGAAGGTGCCGCACCTGACCTACGTGGGCGACGCGACCATCGGTGACTTCAGCAACATCGGTGCCGCGAGCGTCTTCGTGAACTACGACGGCGAGACGAAGCACCACACGACCGTCGGCTCACACTGCAAGACGGGTTCGGACAACATGTTTGTGGCGCCTGTCACTGTCGGGGACGGCGCCTACACCGCCGCCGGGTCGGTGATCACGAAGGACGTGCCGGCCGGTTCGCTGGCCGTGGCCCGGGGCCAGCAACGGAATATCGAGGGTTGGGTGGCGCGCAAGCGGCCCGGCAGCGCCGCCGCGAAGGCGGCGGAGGCGGCGGCCCGGGAGCCCGGCAGCGAGGGCTGACCGGAAACAGGTGCGTCCGACACGGCGTACCGTGATAGATGCTCACGATTCGCCTGGCTCGCTGCTATAGGGACGCGCGGGCAGCTGCGGCGGACGAACTCGTCTGAGGAGACTAGTGCTGTGACCGGGATCAAGACGCAGGGCGAGAAGAAAATGATGTTCTTCTCTGGCCGCGCCCACCCCGAGCTTGCCGAGGAGATCGCGCACCAGCTCGGTGTCGGGATCGTCCCGACCAAGGCTTTCGATTTCGCCAACGGCGAGATCTACGTCCGCTACCAGGAGTCCGCTCGCGGTGCCGACTGCTTCCTGATCCAGAGCCACACGGCTCCGATCAACAAGTGGATCATGGAGCAGCTCATCATGATCGACGCGCTGAAGCGCGCGTCGGCCCGCTCCATCACCGTCATCGTGCCGTTCTACGGTTACGCGCGGCAGGACAAGAAGCACCGTGGACGTGAACCGATCTCGGCGCGTCTGATCGCGGACCTGATGAAGACCGCGGGTGCCGACCGCATCCTTACGGTCGACCTGCACACCGACCAGATCCAGGGCTTCTTCGACGGCCCGGTGGACCACCTGTTCGCGCTGCCGATCCTGGCGGACTACGTGGGCGCCAAGGTGGACCGCTCCAAGCTGACCGTCGTCTCCCCCGACGCCGGCCGCGTGCGCGTCGCCGACCGCTGGTGCGACCGGCTCGGCGCGCCGCTGGCGATCGTGCACAAGCGTCGCGACAAGGACGTCGCCAACCAGGTGACCGTCCACGAGGTCGTCGGTGACGTGGAGGGCCGGGTCTGCGTCCTGGTCGACGACATGATCGACACCGGTGGCACGATCTGCGCCGCCGCCGACGCCCTGTTCGCGCACGGCGCCGAGGACGTCATCGTGACGGCGACGCACGGCGTGCTGTCCGGCCCGGCCGCGGACCGGCTGAAGAACTCGAAGGTGAGCGAGTTCGTCTTCACGAACACGCTGCCGACGCCGAACGAGCTGGAGCTCGACAAGATCACGGTCCTGTCGATCGCCCCGACCATCGCCTCCGCGGTGCGCGAGGTCTTCGAGGACGGCTCGGTCACCAGCCTCTTCGAGGGCGAGGCGTGACGGTCGCCTGAAGATCGATTTTGGTACGGCCTTCCTCGCCGAGTAAGCTGCTGAAGTTGCTCGGCGAGGGAGGCCGTACTTTTCTGTACGGCGGTCCGTTATCGACGCGCTCTTCGTAGCAGGCCGTTCGTGGCCGGGTGACCCCCTTTTCACGAGGTCCCCCTGAGTTCTACGAGGAGTTGAAGAGCATGTCCGAGGTCAAGCTCGCCGCTGAGACCCGCACCGAGTTCGGCAAGGGCGCCGCCCGCCGCATCCGCCGCGAGAACAAGGTTCCCGGCGTCGTCTACGGCCACGGTGGCGACACCGTCCACATCGCGCTTCCGGGCCACGAGCTGCTGCTCGCCCTGCGTACGCCGAACGTCCTGCTCTCCCTGGACATCGACGGCAAGAACGAGCTGGCCATCCCGAAGGCCGTGCAGCGCGACCCGCTGAAGGGCTTCCTCGAGCACGTCGACCTGCTCCTGGTCAAGCGCGGCGAGAAGGTCACCGTCGAGCTCCCGATCGTCGTCGAGGGCGAGCTGGCCCCGGGCGCGAACATCCTGGAGCACGTCCTCAACACGCTCTCCGTCGAGACCGAGGCCACGCACATCCCGGAGTCGGTCACCGTCTCCGTCGCGGGCCTGGACGCCGGTGACTCCGTCGCCGCCAAGGACATCACCCTGCCGTCCGGCACCACCCTCGCCGTCGACGAGGACGCCGTCGTCCTCCAGGTCCTGGCCGCGCAGGCCGAGGAGGCCCCGGCGGACGAGGCCGACGAGGCCGCCGCGGAGGCCTGAGCCTTCTTCGTCTGACCCGGTACGGGGTGGTGGGCTCGGCCCGCCACCCCGTACCGCTCTCTCCAGCGGAGGAAAGTGCATGACCGACGAGAACGCCCCGTGGCTGATCGCCGGGCTCGGCAACCCCGGGCCCGAGTACGCGATGAACCGGCACAACGTCGGTTTCATGGTGGCCGACCTGCTGGCGCGGCGGATGGGCGCCAAGTTCAAGCGTGCGACGAAGGGGCAGGCCCAGGTCGTGGAGGGGCGGATCGGCCCGCCCGGCCCGGCCAACCGCCGGGTGATCCTGGCGAAGCCGATGTCGTACATGAACGTCTCCGGTGGCCCGGTGACGGCGCTGCGCGACTTCTACAAGGTGCCCACCGAGCGCATCGTCGCCGTCCACGACGAGCTGGACATCGACTACGGGGTGCTGCGCCTGAAGCTGGGCGGCGGTGACAACGGCCACAACGGCCTGAAGTCGATGACCAAGGCGATGGGCCCCGACTACCACCGGGTGCGGTTCGGCATCGGCCGCCCGCCGGGGCGGATGCAGGTCGCGGACTTCGTTTTGAAGGACTTCTCCTCGACGGAGCGCAAGGAGCTCGACTACTTCGTGGACCGCGCCGCCGACGCGGTGGAGGCGCTCGTCACGGAGGGCCTGGAGCGCGCGCAGTCCTCGTACAACTCCTGAACCGCCCTGGGAGTTGACCGTACGCGTACCATGGCCAAAGATCACGGCCATGGCTTCAGCGGTGTCGGTGACCCGGCGGATCGCGGCGGTGGCGGTCGCCCTGCTCCTGGTGGTGGCGGGGTTCTGGGCGTCCTGGGGCGCCGCGCAGCACGTGGTGTTCCCCAAGGGGCGCCACCACGGTGAGCTGCTGATCGAGCGGTGCGAGGGCAGCACATGCAGCGGGCCGCTGGCCTCGGCGCCGGACGGCGCGGACGTGTGGATGCGGCGCTCCGTCGGCGTGAAGAAGGGCGCCCGCATCGCGGTCGTGCTCAAGCCGAGCAGCCGGCAGGCCGTGCGCTCGGGGACGGCCGGGTTCTTCACCGCGTTCATGCCGCTGGGCGGCGCGCTGCTGCTCGCGTCGGTGGTGCTCGCGGGCGGACTGCTGAACCGGCGCCTGGCGTGGATCACGGCAGGCGCCGGTGTCGCCCTGCTGACGGCGGCGTTCGCCGCCGTCAGCGCCTAGCTGTCCGGCCGGGTCAGCCGGTGTTGCGCAGGCCCGCCGCCACGCCGTTCACCGTGAGCAGCAGGGCGCGCGCGAGGGTCGGGTCCGGCTCCTCGCCCGCGGCGGCCGCGTCGCGCTGCCGCTTGAGCAGGGCGACCTGGAGGTAGGAGATCGGGTCCAGGTAGGCGTCGCGGATGTCGAAGGTCTGCTTCAGCACCGGGTGGGCGTCGAGCAGTTCGCTCTCGCCGGTGACCCGCAGGACCTCGCGGACGGTCAGCTCGTGCTCGGCCTCGATCGCGGTGAAGACGTGCTTGAGGTTCTCCGGGACGAGGGTGTCGACGTAGTGCCGGGCGATGCGCAGGTCCGTCTTGGCGAGCGTCATCTCCACGTTCGAGATGAAGTTCTGGAAGAAGTGCCAGCGCTCGTGCATCTCGTCGAGCATCGAGTCCAGGCCGGCCTCGCGCAGCGCCTTGAGGCCGGAGCCCACACCGAACCAGCCGGGCACGATCTGCCGGGACTGGGTCCAGCCGAAGACCCACGGGATGGCGCGCAGGCCGTCCAGGGAGACGCCGGAGCCGGGGCGGCGCGAGGGCCGCGAACCCAGGTGCAGGTCGGCGAGCTGGTCCACGGGGGTCGACGCGACGAAGTACGTCGGCAGGTCCGGGTCCTCGACGAGCTTGCGGTACGCGGCGTGCGCGGCGTCGGAGACGACGTCCATCGCGGCGTCCCAGCGGGCCAGTGCCTCGTCGGACTGGCGCGGCGCCGTGTGCAGGGCGGAGGCCTGGAGGGTGGCCGCGACGGTCAGCTCCAGGTTCTCCCGGGCCAGCGACGGCACCAGGTACTTGTCGCTGATCACCTCGCCCTGCTCGGTCACCTTGATCTCGCCCTCCAGGGTTCCCCAGGGCTGGGCGAGGATCGCGTCGTGCGAGGGGCCGCCGCCGCGGCCGACCGTCCCGCCGCGGCCGTGGAACAGCCTCAGCCGAACCCCGTAACGGTGCGCGACATCTCGCAACCTCCGCTGGGCGCGGTGGATCTCCCACTGCGAGGTGGTGATGCCGCCGAACTTCGAGGAGTCGGAGTAGCCGAGCATGACCTCCTGGACGTCCCCGTTGAGCGCGACCAGGCGCCGGTACGAGGGGTCGGAGAGCATGTCCTCCAGGATCGTGTCGGCGGCCTTGAGCTCGTCCGTCGTCTCCAGGAGCGGCACGATGCCGATCTTCGCCCAGCCGGCGTGCAGGTCGATGAGGCCGGCCTCGCGGGCGAGGACGGTCGCGGCGAACACGTCGTCGGCGCCCTGGCACATCGAGATGATGTACGACTCGATGACCTCGGGCCCGAACACGTCGAGGGCCTTGGCCATGGTGTGGAAGACGCCGAGGGTCTTCTCGCCGGCCGCGTCCAGCGGCGCGGGCGTCGGGGCGAGCGGGCGCCGCGACCTGAGCTCCTTGGCGAGCAGCTTGCCGCGGTAGTCGCGGGGCATGTCGGCGTAGCGCCAGGACTCCTCGCCGAGCCGGTCGAAGAGCTGGCCGAGCGCGTGGTGGTGGGCGTCCGCGTGCTCGCGTACGTCCATCGTGGCGAGCTGGAGGCCGAACGCGGCGAGGGTGCGGATCGTCCGGTTCATCCGGCCGTCGGCGAAGAGGCCGCCGCGGTGCTCGCGCAGCGAGGTCTGGATGAGGGTGAGGTCGCGCAGCAGCTCGGCGGTGCCGAGGTAGTCGCGGCCCTCGACGTGCGGGGTGTTCCGGGCGAGGCGCTCCTTGGTGTTCTCCAGCTTCTGCCGGATCGCGGTGGCCTTGAGCCGGTAGGGCTCCTCGGCGTTGAGCCGCTTGTAGCGGGGGCTGATCTCGGGCAGCCGCTCCAGGTCGCACTGGAGCGAGGTGAGCAGCTCCTCGGTGGCGCCGGTGTAGCGGATCGAGTTCGACAGGAAGCCGCGAAGCTCGTCGATGAGGTCGAGGGCGTCGTTGATCCCGTGCTCGTGCTGGAGGATCAGGACGTCCCAGGTCACCTCGGGGGTGACGTTCGGGTTGCCGTCGCGGTCGCCGCCGATCCAGGTGCCGAAGGTCAGCGGACGGGTGTCGTCCGGGAGGGTGACGCCGACGCGCTCAAGCTCGGCGGTGAGGTCCTCCAGGACGTCGCCGACGGCGCCCGCGTGCAGCTCGTCGAGGTAGTAGATCGCGTTGCGCGACTCGTCGGTGACCTCGGGGCGCACGACGCGCAGCTCGTCGGTCTGCCACACCAGGTCGATGTTCTCGGCGAGCCGGGTGTCGTAGCGGCGGCGGTCCGTCTCCAGGACCGGCGTCTCCAGCAGCGTGGCGATGCGGCGCAGCTTGTTCAGGACGGAGCGGCGGGCGGCCTCGGTGGGGTGGGCCGTGAAGACCGGGCGCACGTTCAGGTGCTGCACGGTCTCGCGCAGGTGGTCCGGGTCGGCGTCCTTGAGGCGGTCCGCGGTGCGGGCCAGCAGGCCGCCCTCGGCCTCGCGCTTGGCACGCAGCTCCCGGCCGCGGTGGACCTGCTCGGTCACGTTGGCCAGGTGGAAGTAGGTGGAGAAGGCGCGGACCAGCTTGGCGGCGGTCTCCAGCTCGGTGCCGCGCAGCAGCTCGGCGGCGGCCTCGCCGTCCTCGCGGGTCAGTCGGCGGACCTTCTCGACGAGTTCGAGGAGCTCGGGCCCCTCCTGCCGGACGAGGGTCTCGCCCAGCAGATCGCCGAGGCGGCGGATGTCGGCGCGCAGCTCGGCACTGGTTCTCGTCGCAACGGTCTGATCGTCGGCACTGCTCACAGGTGCGGCTCCTTGCAGTGGTGAAGCTCGTCTGGAGGGAGGAGTCCCCGGAACCGGGTACATGTCCCGGGTGGAGATTCAGAGCGGACCGCGCTGTCCGACCGTTTCCAAGGATATGTGCCTGCGTCGTCGGCACCGCCCGGGGCCTTCTCGGGTCCGGTTACGCGCTGCCATGCGTACGACCCCGTAAGTTACGGAACCGTAGGAAGAACGGAGGCACTCTGTCCGTGGATCTCAGGGGGTCTCCTCACCCGTCGCGACCTCCCTCAACCCTCACGACCGCCCGGACCTTTCCGACCTTCCGGACGTTCTCCGTGTCTTCGTGTTCTTCGATCCCCCGGCCCTCGACGTACAAGGGACTGCCATGACCACACCCTCCGATGTGATCGCAGACGCTCCGCAGGG
Source organism: Streptomyces sp. NPDC049813 (assembly GCF_044465085.1). Classification (NCBI taxonomy): domain Bacteria; kingdom Bacillati; phylum Actinomycetota; class Actinomycetes; order Kitasatosporales; family Streptomycetaceae; genus Streptomyces; species Streptomyces sp. NPDC049813. The sequence continues at coordinate 129,777 of NZ_JBITLI010000009.1, forward strand.
GGCGCCCGGATCCTCCCCCGCCTCCACGCCGCCGGCCACGCTCGGCGGCGAGCGCAAGGGCTCCGTCGAACAGTTCGCGCTGCTGCTGTTCATCGCCGTGCCGTTCCTCGCCCTGATCGCGGCGGTGCCGCTGGCCTGGGGTTGGGGGGTCAGCTGGCTCGACATCGGGCTGCTCGTCTTCTTCTACTACCTCGGCTGCCACGGCATCACCATCGGCTTCCACCGGTACTTCACGCACGGCTCGTTCAAGGCCAGGCGCCCGCTGCGGATCGCGCTGGCGGTCGCCGGTTCGATGGCCGTCGAGGGGCCCCTCGTCCGCTGGGTCGCCGACCACCGCAAGCACCACAAGTTCTCCGACGCCGAGGGCGACCCGCACTCGCCGTGGCGGTACGGGGAGACGCTGCCGGCCCTGATGAAGGGGCTGTGGTGGGCGCACATGGGGTGGATGTTCGACGAGGAGCAGACCTCGCAGGAGAAGTACGCGCCCGACCTGATCAAGGACCCGGCGCTGCGCGCGGTCTCGCGCCAGTTCGTCCTGTGGACGACGGTGTCGCTGGGGCTGCCCGCGCTGATCGGCGGCCTGGCGACCATGTCGTGGTGGGGGGCGTTCACCGGCTTCTTCTGGGGTTCGCTCGTCCGGGTGGCGCTGCTGCACCACGTGACGTGGTCGATCAACTCGATCTGCCACGCCGTCGGCAAGCGCCCCTTCAAGTCCCGCGACCGCTCGGGCAACGTGTGGTGGCTGGCCGTCCTGTCCTGCGGCGAGTCCTGGCACAACCTGCACCACTCCGATCCGACGTCGGCGCGGCACGGGGTGCTGCGCGGCCAGCTCGACTCCTCGGCCCGCATCATCCGCTGGTTCGAACAGCTCGGCTGGGCGCACGACGTGCGCTGGCCGTCGAAGGAGCGGGTCGCCGCGCGGCGCCGGGGCGAGACGCCGGCGGCCGCGGGCGCCGTCGACGAGGGGTGAGCCGGACCGGGCCGGGCCGGGTGGTGCCGGCACGGTCCGGGTCCACCGCGGGGGCGGCGGGTGAGGCCGCCGACGCCGTCCGGTCCCGGCACGGCATGATGGGGAGCGTGGCGACCGACTCAAGCACCCCGAGCAACGCGGGCAGTGACAGGCCCGACAAGACGCGACGTACACGCCGTACGCGGATGACGGGGGCCGAGCGACGCCAGCAGCTGCTGGAGATCGGTCGTACCGTCTTCGCCGCCAAGGGTTTCGAGGGCACGTCGGTGGAGGAGATCGCGGCGAAGGCCGGGGTCTCCAAGCCGGTGGTGTACGAGCACTTCGGCGGCAAGGAAGGGCTGTACGCGGTCGTCGTGGACCGGGAGATGCGCCAGCTCCTGGACATGGTGACCGGCTCCCTGACGGCGGGGCACCCGCGTGAGCTGTGCGAACAGGCGGCGTTCGCGCTCCTGGACTACATCGAGGAGTACACGGACGGCTTCCGCATCCTCGTGCGGGACTCCCCCATCCCGCAGTCCACGGGTTCCTTCGCGTCGCTGATCTCCGACATCGCGACGCAGGTCGAGGACATCCTGGGCCGCGAGTTCAAGGCCCGCGGCTTCGACTCCAAGCTGGCCCCGCTGTACGCGCAGGCGCTGGTCGGGATGGTCGCGCTGACCGGGCAGTGGTGGCTGGACGCGCGCAAGCCGAAGAAGGCGGAGGTCGCCGCGCACCTGGTGAACCTGGCCTGGCACGGCCTGGACGGCCTGGAGCCGAGGCCCCGCCTGATAGGCCACCGCAAGGCCTAGTCCGCGGGGGCCCGGCTGTGCGCCGCCGGGGCTCGCGGATCACGCGGGCTTCCCCGCCACCACGAAGATCCGGCGGAACGGCAGGACCGTGCCGTGCGGGGTCGCCGGGTACGCCTCGCGCAGGAGGTCGCGGTAGGTGGTGGTGAAGGCGTCGCGGGCCCGCGGGTCGTCCGCGAGGGCGGTGAGGACGGGGCGCAGGCCGGTGCCCTTGACCCAGTCGAGGACGGGGTCGTCGCCGGTCAGCAGGTGGGCGTAGGTCGTCTCCCAGGCGTCCACGGTGCAGCCGAGGGCGGTGAGCCGTTCCAGGTAGGCGGTGGGGGTCAGGACGGCGTCGGCGTGCCGCAGCACTCCGGCGAGCCGGTCGCGCCAGGGTGCGGAGTCCGCGAGTTCGCGCATCAGGACGTGGCTGGGCGCCTCGAAGTTGCCCGGGACCTGGAAGGCGAAGGTGCCGCCGGGCACGAGCGCGTCGACCAGGCCGGGGAAGGCGTCAGCGTGGCCCGGGACCCACTGGAGGGTGGCGTTCGAGGCGATCAGGTCGTACGTCTCCGGGGGCGTCCAGCGCGTGAGGTCGGCGCGGGCGAAGTCGAGCCGGCCGCCGCCCGCCGTGGGGCCCGCGTGGGCCGCGGCGCGCTCCAGCATCTCGGGCGAGTTGTCGTAGCCCGTGATGTGCGCGGCGGGCCAGCGCTCGGCGAGCACGGCGGTGAGGTTCCCGGGGCCGCAGCCCAGGTCGGCGACGCGGGCCGGGTCGCGGGGCGGGTCGGAGACGCGGGCGAGCAGGTCCGCGAAGGGGCGGGCGCGGTGACCGGCGTGGCGCAGGTACTGCTGGGGGTCCCAGGTGGGCGAGCTGTTTGTCATGGATCCCACGCTCCACGACCAGCTATCTCGATGTCAAGAATATTGACATCAAGAGACTTCACATCGACACACCCTCTACACTGATCGTCATGGAGGACGAGGTCGACCGATTGGTCGCAGCGTGGCGCCGGGAGCGCCCCGACCTCGACGTGGAGCCCCTCGAGGTGCTCAGTCGGGTCAGCAGACTCGCGCGCCATCTCGACCGCGCCCGCCGCCTCGCGTTCGCCGAGCACCAGCTGGAGCCGTGGGAGTTCGACGTCCTCACGTCGCTGCGCCGGGCCGGTGAGCCCTACCAGCTCTCCCCCGGGCAGCTCCTGACGCAGACCCTGGTGACGTCCGGCACGATGACCAACCGCATCGACCGCCTCGCCAAGAAGGGGCTCGTCGAGCGCCTGCCGGACCCCAGCGACCGCCGGGGCGTCCTCGTGCGCCTCACCGCGGAGGGCCGGGACCGGGCGGACCAGGCACTGGCGGGGCTGCTTGCGCAGGAGCGGGCGATCCTGGCGGAACTCTCCCGCACGGAACGAGGCGAACTGGCGTCCCTGCTCCGCCAGCTGACGGCCCCGTTCGACAACATCCCGGGGTAGCGGGTCGGCCCACGCGCCGCGAGTCTTCAGCAGCGTGCGCGACCGCGGCCCGGTGGGGCTTCTCGCGCAGTTCCCCGCGCCCCTGAGATGCGCACTGCGTGCGCCATCTCATAGGGCTGCGGCGAAGCGCACGCTCCAGGGGCGCGGGGAACTGCGCGAGCAACCACGACGAGCGCGCACCCGCAGACGGACTGTTACCCCTACGGCGCGAGGATTCCAGGAGCACGGGGAACTGCGCGAGAAGCCCCCCAGCGGGCCGCACCCGCAATCCGAACCGCGCCCGGAAAGGGCAGGGGCAAGGGCCTAACTCGCCGCCTCCAGATCCACCGGCCCCACCCCGGCCCGCCGTGCCAGGGCCACCGCGGCCAGGGTCGAGTGGACGCCCAGTTTTCCGAGGACGTTCTGCATGTGGGTGCGGACCGTGTGCGGGGAGAGGAAGAGGCGCTCGGCGACCGCCTTGCGGCCCAGGCCCGCGACCATGCACCGCAGTACTTCCCGCTCGCGCGGGGTCAGCGACTCGACGAGGCGCTCCGACTCGGTGCGGTGCTTGCGGGCCGCGGTCAGCTCCCGCAGGACGCCCGTGAGCAGCGCGGGCGGCAGATGCGTCTCGTCGCGCAGCACGCCGCGTATGACGTTCAGCAGGCGGGACAGGGAGCAGTCCTTGGCGACCCAGCCGGAGGCGCCGGCCTGGAGCGCGAGAGCGGCGCGGCGCGGATCGTCCCGCTCGGCGAGTACGACCGTACGGACGGCCGGCTGGCCCGACCGCACGCCCGCGACCAGCGAGATCCCGTCGACCAGGCCCTCCTGGGCGGGGCCTTCGGGGACGACGGCCGGGGGCCGCATGCCCTGCATGGACGCCGCGCCCAGGTCGGCGTCGACGAGCAGCACATCGAATCTGCGCCCCTCGGCGGCCCCCCGGTCCAGGCAGCGCAGGGCGGCCGGGCCGCTGCCCGCGGCCGCCACCTCGACGTCCGGCTCCGCGGCGAGCGCCGCGGCCAGGGACTCGGCGAAGATGCGATGGTCGTCGACGACCAGAACCCGGATACGAACCACGCGATAACCCCCTTCCCCGCACTCGCGCCGAGTACGGGGTACCCCATCGTCGGGAGTGGGACCAACGCGGGTACGGCGCCCGGCGTGCGGGTCACCGCGGTCGCCCGGCCGCCGCCGGGCAGCTCCGCCACCCCCACCCCGGGCGTCGTACCCGGCTGTCTCGCCCCCTGATCAACACCGGCCCCCACCGGTGTTGTCCTCAGAGTAGGGCTGCGGGCCTGGAGGGGAAGGCAATTCACAGAACTGGTTACCCGATGGCCGGTCGGCGACCGTCCGGCGCGTTTATGGTGAGACACATGTTTCGCATCGAGACAGAAGTCGACAAAGAGCGCCGCCTTCTGCTCCGGTCGCTGCTCCAGGACGCCAACCGGGCGGCCTCCCCCGCCCTGCGTGAGCTGCACGGCACCGCGGCCGAGCGCGAAACCCCGCTGCAGGTCTGGGCGTTGACGCCGGAGGGCACGCTGGCCGGCGGCCTCGACGCCCATACGTGGGCGGGCTGGCTGCACGTGAACCTGCTCTGGGTCGCCGACCAGCACCGCGGCGCGGGCCTCGGCTCCCGCCTGCTCACCGAGGCGGAGCTGCGTGCGCGCGAGGAGCACGGCTGCGTCAGCGCGCGGGTGGAGACGTGGGACTTCCAGGCCCCCGGTTTCTACCGGCAGCACGGCTACGACGTGGTCGCCGTCGTGCCGGACTACCCGCCGGGGGCAAAGGAGTTCACCCTGACGAAGCGGCTGGGCTGAACCCGGCGGGTTCAGGCCACCCGGTGCGCGCCGGGCGAGGGCACCGCGGGGAAGACGCGCGGGGCCGTGTGCCCCGCCTCCTCGAAGGCGGTGCGGACGGCCTTGGTGACGGCGTCCGCGTCGGCGCTCTCCACCAGGACGACGGCCGAGCCGCCGAAGCCGCCGCCCGTCATCCGGGCGCCGAGGGCGCCCGCCGCGGTGGCCGTCGCGACGACGAGATCGAGCTCCGGGCAGGAGATGCGCAGGTCGTCGCGGAGCGAGCGGTGCCCGTCGGTGAGGACGGGGCCGATGGCGCGGACGTCGGCGGCGCGGCCGGTGGCGAGGAGCCCGATGACCTGCTCGACGCGGTGGTCGTCGGAGACGACGTGCCGGACGTAGCGGACCACCTTCTCGTCCACGCCCGCCCGCTCCAACGCGGCGAGCGAGCCGGCCAGTTCGTCGTGGCCGACGTCGCGCAGGTGGGAGACGCCGAGGACGCGGGCGCCCTCCTCGCAGCCCGCGCGGCGCTCCGCGTACGCGCCGTCGCCCAGCTCGTGCTTGACGCGGGTGTCGACGACGAGCAGTTGCAGGCCCTGCGCCGCCAGGTCGAAGGGGACCTGACGGGTCGACAGGTCGCGGCAGTCCAGGTGGAGCGCGTGGCCCTCGCTCGCGCAGGCGGAGGCCATCTGGTCCATGACACCGCAGGGCACGCCCACGAAGACGTTCTCGGCGCGCTGCGCGAGGACCGCCAACTCAGGTCCGCTGAGCCCCAGTTCGAAGAGTTCGTTCAGCGCGTACGCCGTGACGACCTCCAGGGCCGCCGAGGAGGACAGGCCCGCCCCGGTCGGCACCGTCGACGCGAGGTGCAGGTCGGCGCCGGTGACCGGATGCCCCGCGTCGCGCAGCGCCCAGACGACGCCCGCCGGGTAGGCGGCCCAGCCGCCCTGCCCGTACTTCGACAGGGGCGTCAGGTCGTCGACGCGCAGTTCGGTGACGGGGGCGTCGATGTCGGCGGAGTGCAGGCGCAGCACGCCGTCCGTGCGCCGGGCCACCGCGGCGACCGCGGTGTGCGGCAGCGCGAGGGGCAGCACGAAGCCCTCGTTGAAGTCGGTGTACTCGCCGATGAGGTTGACGCGGCCGGGGGCCGCCCACACACCGGCGGGTTCGTACCCGTACAGATCACTGAACTGCTCGGCGACAGACATGACGTGGCTACCTATCCCTGCTGCGGATGACGACGGCCCCACGGGTGGGGGACTACGGGCGCGCCTGGGCGAACCGCCAGGCGTCGGCGACGATTCCCGCGAGGTCGGCGCGGGAGGGCTGCCAGCCGAGGCGCTCGCGCGCGGTGGCGGCGGAGGCGACGAGGACCGCCGGGTCGCCGCCCCGGCGCGGGGCCGTGACCTCGGGGATCGGGTGTCCGGTGACCTGGCGGACGGTCTCGATGACCTCGCGGACGGAGAAGCCGTTGCCGTTGCCGAGGTTGCAGATGAGGTGCTCGGCGGGGCGGGCGGCGGCGACCGCGAGGAGGTGGGCCTCGGCGAGGTCCGCGACGTGGATGTAGTCGCGCACGCAGGTCCCGTCGGGGGTCGGGTAGTCGTCGCCGTAGACGGAGATGGCGTCGCGGCGGCCCTGGGCGACCTGGAGGACGAGCGGGATGAGGTGCGACTCGGGGTCGTGCCGCTCGCCGCAACTGCCGTAGGCGCCCGCGACGTTGAAGTAGCGCAGCGAGACGGCGGCGAGCCCGTGCGCGGCGGCCTCCCCGCTGATCATGTGGTCGACGGCGAGCTTCGAGGCACCGTAGGGGGAGGTGGGCGCGGTGGGGTCGGTCTCGGTGATCGGGGTGCTGACCGGCTCGCCGTACGTGGCCGCGGTGGAGGAGAAGACGAGCTTGCGCACGCCGGCCTCGCGCATGGCGGCGAGCAGCGCCATGGTGCCGCCGACGTTGTTGTCCCAGTACTTCTCGGGCCGCACGACGGACTCGCCGACCTGGGAGAACGCGGCGAAATGCAGCACCGCGTCGTAGGAGGGGTCCAGCCATTTGGCGGCGTCGCGGATGTCGCCCTCGACGAAGACCGCGCCGGAAGGCACGCCCTCGCGGAAGCCGGTGGAGAGGTTGTCGAGGACCGTGACGTCGTGGCCCGCCTCGACCAGATGCTGGGCGACGACACTGCCGACATATCCGGCACCGCCGGTGACCATGTACTTCTGAGGAACGGTGTTGCCCATTACTTGCTCGCTACCTCTCGCAGTCGCTCGGCCGCGGTCTCCGGCGGCACGTCGTTGATGAACACGCTCATGCCGGATTCGGAACCCGCGAGGAACTTCAGCTTGCCGGAAGTGCGGCGGATGGTGAAAAGCTCGAGGTGCAGCGCGAAGTCGTCGCGGTGGACGCCGTCGAACTCACCCAGCGTGCCGAACGGGGCCTGGTGCCAGGCCGCGATGTACGGCGTCGGCGGCTCATCCTCACCGAAGATCCGGTCGAAGCGCTTCAAGAGTTCCAGATAGACCTGGGGGAACTCTGTGCGAGCGGCGTCGTCGAGCCCGAGCAGGTCGGGGACCTGGCGCTTGGGGTACAGGTGCACCTCGTAGGGCCAGTGCGCCGCGTACGGCACGAAGGCCACCCAGTGCTCGCCCTCCAGGACGATCCGCTCGCCGTCCGCGAGTTCCCTGGCGACCGTGTCGGCGAAGAGGTTGCGGCCGCCGGTCTGCTCCTTGTACTGCGCCAGCGAGCGGAGCATGAGGGCGGTGCGCGGGGTGGTGAAGGGGTAGCCGTAGATCTGGCCGTGGGGGTGGCCGAGGGTCACGCCGATCTCGGCGCCCCGGTTCTCGAAGCAGAAGACCTGCTCGACGGAGTCGAGGTGGGAGAGCTCGGCGGTCCGGTCGGTCCACGCCTCCAGGACCAGGCCCGCCTGGTCCTCGCTGAGGTCGGCGAAGGACTTGTCGTGGTCGGAGGTGAAGCAGACGACCTCGCAGCGGCCCGAGTCCCCGGCGAGCGAGGGGAAGCGGTTCTCGAAGACGGCGACGTCGTACGAGGAGTCCGGGACCTCGCTGAGCCGGTCGCCCTCGGTCGGGCAGAGCGGGCACTGGTCGGCCGGCGGGTGGTAGGTGCGGCCCTGGCGGTGCGAGGCGATCGCGACCGCGTCGCCGAGCAGCGGGTCGCGGCGGATCTCGGAGGTGGTGACGGTGGGGTCGAGGGGGCGGCGGTCGACCGCGTCCCGCACCACGTCGTCGCGCGAGTCGTAGTAGATGAGCTCGCGCCCATCAGCCAGCCGGGTCGACGTCTTCTTCACGTCCGACGCTCCTCATCGCGACCAAACAAACAGAACCGAACACAACAAAGCATAAGCCAACAGGCGCGTCAAGGGAACTCGCGCGATCGGGCGGGACACGGCGAGCCGCGGCGGGATCGGCCGAGACCGGCCAGGATCCCGGCGGTTTCACGAGTTCTCGATCACAATCAAACAAAGAACGCCATGGGAACTGTTCACTTATTGAAGGCTGAGGCGTAGGTTCCGGTCTGATTCAGTTCGCGCAACGAAGCGAGTTCCCATGCAGTCCCCCACACTGTCTGCCTCCACCACGCTGGCCGAAGGGCTACGGCTGCCCACCAACGGCCTCGACTACGCGATCCTCGCGATCTACTTCGTGGTCGTCCTCGGCATCGGCTTCATGGCCCGCCGGTCGGTGAGGACGAGCCTCGACTTCTTCCTCTCCGGGCGCTCCCTGCCCGCCTGGGTGACGGGGCTCGCGTTCGTCGCCGCCAACCTGGGCGCCACCGAGATCCTCGGCATGGCCGCGACCGGCGCGCAGTACGGCGTCGCCGTCGTCCACTGGTACTGGATCGGCGCGATCCCGGCCATGGTCTTCCTCGGCCTGGTCATGATGCCGTTCTACTACCGCTCGAAGGTGCGCTCGGTCCCGGAGTTCCTGCTCCAGCGATTCGACAAGTCCGCACATCTGCTCAGCTCGGTCCTGTTCGCCTTCGCGGCGATATTGATCGCGGGCGTCAACCTCTACGCGCTGTCGATCGTCGTCGAGGCGCTGCTCGGCTGGCCGCAGTGGGTGGCCATCGTGGTCGCGGGCGCGTTCGTCCTCGCGTACATCACCATCGGCGGTCTCTCCTCGGCGATCTACAACGAGGTCCTCCAGTTCTTCGTGATCCTGGCGGCCCTCATCCCCATCTGCATCATCGGCCTCAAGCGGGTCGGCGGCTGGGGCGGCATGAGCGACTCGCTGAAGGCGCAGCACGGCGACAACTTCATGTCGGCCTGGGGCGGCACCGGCATCGGCGACGCCAACCCGCTCGGCGCGAACTGGCTCACCATCGTCCTCGGCCTCGGCTTCGTCCTCTCCTTCGGCTACTGGACGACGAACTTCGCCGAGGTGCAGCGCGCCCTGTCCGCCAAGAACCTCTCGGCGGCCCAGCGCACCCCGCTGATCGCCGCGTTCCCCAAGATCTTCATCGTCTTCCTGGTGATGATCCCGGGCATGGTGGCCGCGGTCCTCGTCCCGAAGATCGGCGGCGCGGGCTCGGACCTCACCTACAACGACGCGATCCCGTACCTCATGCAGGAACTGCTGCCCAACGGTGTCCTCGGCATCGCGGTGACCGGTCTGCTGGCCGCCTTCATGGCGGGCATGGCGGCGAACGTGTCGTCCTTCAACACCGTGTTCACGTACGACATCTGGGCCAAGTACGTGAAGACCGACAAGCCGGACGGGTACTACCTGAAGTTCGGCCGCGCCATCACGGCGATCGGTGTGGTGCTCTCGATCGGCACGGCGTTCATCGCGTCGTCGTTCTCGAACATCATGGGCTACCTCCAGACCCTCTTCTCCTTCTTCAACGTCCCGATGTTCGTCGTCTTCATCATCGGCATGTTCTGGAAGCGCGCGTCCATGAAGTCCGGCGTCTGGGGCCTGCTCGCGGGCACCTCGGCCGCGATGATCAACTACTTCTACATCTACAAGCAGGGCGTCATCGACATCCCGACCGACCAGGGCGCCAACTTCGTCTCGGCGATCGTCGGTTTCGTCGCGGGCGCGGTCGTCATGGTCGTGGTCACGCTCTTCACCGCCCCCAAGCCGGAGGCGGAGCTGGCAGGCTTGGTGTACGGCACGACGGCGCCGGGCCTGGAGGAGCCGCCCGCCCAGGGCGACGACGCCTGGTACCGCAGGCCGGCGCTGCTCGGCTGGGGCGCCGTCGTCGTGGCCGCGCTCTGCTACCTCCCCTACTCCCTCTGATCGGAGGCACGACCCATGTCCGAACTGCAGAACGAAGTCTCCGAGCTGGAGAGCAAGTCGGCGACGGCGGCCCGTCTCTTCGACATCCGGCGCATCATCGGTGGCCTGTTCGTCGTCTACGGCGTCATCGTCACCATCGCCGGGATCACCGCCTCCGACGCCGACCTCAAGAAGGCCGAGGACATCAACATCAACCTGTGGACGGGCCTCGGCATGCTCGCCCTCGGCCTCTTCTTCCTCATCTGGCTGAAGCTGCGCCCGATCGCGCCGCCGACGCCGGACGAGTCCGTGTAGCGGTCGTACGACACGCCGGAGGGGCCGGAGCCTCCCTGCCTACGGGCGAGGAGGCTCCGGCCCCTCCGGCGTGTGCGGCCCGCCTCCCGCCCGGCTCAGCGGGCCAGCAGTGAGCGGAGCGCGGCGGCGATCTCGTCCGGCGCCTCCTCGGCCATGAAGTGGCCCGCCCGGGTCAGCCGGTGGTCCAGGTCCGGGGCCCAGGCCCGCCACACCCCCGCCGCGTCGTAGCCCAGGCGGGAGCCCCAGTCCTGCTGGACGACGGTGACGGGCATGGCCAGGTGCGAACCGGCGTCCAGGTCCGCCCGGTCGTGCGTGACGTCGATGCCCGCCGAGGCCCGGTAGTCCGCGACGATCGACGGCACGGCCGCGGCGCTCGCCCGCAGGTACGCGGCCCGTACCCGCTCCGGCAGGGCGGCCGGGTCGGCGGCCCACGCGTCGAGGAACGAGCCGAAGAACGCGTCGGCGCTGTTGGCGATCATGGTCTCCGGCAGGCCGGGCGGCTGCGCCATCAGGAACAGGTGGTAGCCGACCGCGGCCGGTACGCCCTGGAGGACCTGCCACATGTCGAGCGTCGGCACGACGTCCAGGATGCCCAGGTGGGTGACGGTCTCCGGGTGGTCGAGACCCGCCCGGAAGGCGACGAGGGCGCCGCGGTCGTGGCCGGCCAGCGCGAACCGCTCATGGCCCAGCGCCGCCGCCAGGGCCACCACGTCGGCGGCCATGGCGCGCTTGGCATAGACCTCCGGGCCGGTCGCGGCGGGCTTGTCCGAGGCGCCGTAGCCCCGCAGGTCGGGACAGATGACCGTGTGCCCGTCCGCGAGCCGCTCGGCGACGTGCCGCCACATCAGGTGGGTCTGCGGGAACCCGTGCAGCAACACGAGAGGGCTGCCGCTGCCGCCGACGGCGGCGAAGAGCTCCACGCCGTCCGCACCGGGCAGGCGAACCGGGGTGAAGCCGGGGATCGAGAGGGGCATGAGGGACCGTCCTTTGTGCGAAGAGTTACGGGGACGCCGGCCCGGCCAGCGTGAACGAGGACGATCAGCAACCGATCAGTACGACGCGCTGCACCGGTGACCGGGAGGACACGAGGGGCCACCCCTCAACAGGAGAGCTGCGGGGACACCAGCCCGGCCGGCCCGCGACCCAGGCGATCAGCAAGGACCAGGAGGGCATGAGGGGACGCCCCTCAACAGGACAGCTACGGGGACACCAGCCCGGCCGGCCCGCGACGCAGGCGATCAGCAACCGATCAGCGCGACGGAGCGGAGCGCCGCCGCACCGCCGAGGATGGGGGCATGCGAATCGACGTGCTCGGTGCCGTGCGGGCCCTCCGTGACGACGGCACCGCGGTGGAGCTGGGCGGGCCCCGCCACCGCGAGGTCCTGGCCCGGCTGGTCGCCGCCGAGGGGCGCCTGGTCACCACCGACACCCTCGTCGACGACCTGTGGACCGACCCCCCGGCCCGCGCGGTGGGCGCCCTGCGCACGTTCGTCGCCGCACTGCGCCGCGCCCTCGAACCCGCCCGGCCGCCCCGCGACCCGCCGCGCCTGATCGTCACCGAGGGCCCCGGCTACGTCCTGCGCCTGGCCCGCGAGGACGTGGACGTCCACCGGTTCCAGGACGCCCTGGCCCGCGCCCGGCACACCCCGGGCGCGGTCACCGCCCTCGGCGCGGCGCTCGCCGCGTGGCGCGGGCCCGCCTACGCCGACGTGCCCGACTCCGCGTGGGCGCGGCGCGAGCGGACCCGCCTGGAGGAGCTGCGGCTCGACGGGGTGGAGCTGCGCGCCCGCCTCCTCCTCGACGCCGGGCAGGGGGCGGCGCTCGTCGCCGAGCTGGGCGCCCACGTCGCCGAACACCCCTGGCGCGAACCGGCCTGGGGCCTGCTCGCCCGGGCCCTGTACGCCGCGGGCCGCCAGGCCGACGCGCTCGCCACGCTGCGCCGGGCCCGCACGATGCTCGCCGGGCAGCTCGGGCTCGACCCCGGCGCCGAGCTGCGGCGCCTGGAGACCGACATCCTCACCGGCGCCCCACCGCAGCCCGGCGCACCGGCCCCCTGGAGCGGCCCCGGCGTCCGGCTCGGCCCGCGCACCACCGTGGAACTGGCCCGCACGCTCGCCCTGGCGGGCGGCGACGCGCTCGTCCACGCGCGACGCGACCGGCTCACCGCGATCCAGGCGGCGGAGCGCACCGGGGACCGCTTCCTGACCGCCCGCATCATCGGCGCCTACGACGTGCCCGCACTGTGGAGCCGCGCCGACGACCCCGGGCAGTCCCGCGCCGTCGTCGAGGCCGCCGAGCGCACGCTCGCCGCGCTCGGCCCCGGCGCCCCCGCCGACCTGGCCGCCCGGCTGCTGGCCACGGTCGCCGTGGAGAGCCGCAGCGCCGGTCTGTCCGCGGCCGGGCGACGGCGCGCACGGCAGGCCGCGCTGCGGGCCGAGGAGCTGGCCCGGGGCCTGGCCGACCCCGCGCTGCTGGCCTTCGCCCTGAACGGGGTCTTCCTGCACTCCTTCACCGGCTGCGGGCGCGCACCGGCACGGGACGTGATCGGCGCCGAGATCCTGGAGCTTACGACGCGGCACGGGCCGGCCCACTTCGCCGTCCTGGGCCACCTCGTGCGGTTGCAGAGCGCCTCGGCACTCGGCGACCTGCCCGCCGCGGCCGCGCACGCCGAGGCCGCCGAACGGCTCGCCGCCACCACCGAGGCGCCGCTGGTGCCCGTCCTCACCACGTGGTTCCGGGCCCGGGTCACGGCGGCGCGCAGCACCGAGCCCGGCGGCCCGTCCGCCGCGGCGGCCGCGGCCGGGTACCGCGCCGCCGAGGACGCCCTGCGCGACGCCGGTATGCCGGGGCTGCACCGGGGGCTGTTCCCGCTCGCGCTGCTCGGGCTGCGGCTGCTGCACGACCGGCCCGCGCCCACCGACCCGCACCTCGACTGGGGCCCGTACCTGCCCTGGGCCCGGCCGCTCGTCCTGCTCGCCCAGGACCGGACCGGGGAGGCCCGCACGGCGCTGGCCGCGGTGCCCGAGCCCCCGGCCGACCACATGCAGGAGGCGCTGTGGTGCCTGACCGCCCGCGCCGCCGTGTCCCTGGACGCGCGCCCGGTCGCCGCGCGCGCCGCCGCCGCCCTGCGGGAGGCCGCGGCGGAGGAGGCGGGGGCGGGCTGCGGGATGCTGACGCTGGGGCCGGTGGCCCGGTATCTGGAGCAGGCGCGGGTCTGTGCCGGGCAGGAGGCGGGAGCCGGGGAGTGAGGGGGCCCGGGAGCGGCACGGGCACCACGCAATACGTCCCGCCCCGCTCGGGAGCGGGACGGGACGTATTCGATGGAGCGCCGGGCAGGCCTTGCACCTGCATCTCCCCGCAGGAAGCGGGACGTCTTTCCTTGGACCACCAACGCACTGTCCGTCAGCCGCAGTTGCGGTGACGACAAGATCGACTGTAGCTCAGGATTCCGGATCTGGCGAATCGGGGGACGCCGGGGTCGCGGCGGCGGCCGACGCCGTGGCGATCGGGCCCGCACGGTCGAGGAGTCCGGTCCGTGCGGCCAGGGCGGCGGCCTCCAGGCGGGAGCCGACGCCCAGCTTCATCAGCACCCGCTGGACGTGCGTGCGCGCCGTCGACGGGGCGATGCCCATGCCCGCCGCGATCAGCCGCGTGTCCTCGCCGTCCGCGACCCGCACCAGGACCTCGACCTCACGCGGCGTCAGCAGCTGCAGCAGCCGCTGCCCCTCGTCGTCGGGCTGGGCCGCGGGGTTGAGCAGTTCGGCGAACGCGCCCTGGAGCAGGGCCGGGGCCACCGCCGCCTCACCGGCCCTTGCCTTCATCAGGGCCCGCTCGACGCCCTCTATGCGCTCGTCGTGGCGGACGTACCCGGAGGCGCCGGCCGCGAACGCCGCCGCGATGCCGCGCGGCGACGGCACCGGGCCGAGCACCACGACCGCCACCTGGGGGCGCTCCCGCTTGATGCGGACGACCGGGTCGAACGTGCCCGGTTCGGCCGGGGTCGCCGTGCCGATGAGGCAGACCTCGGGCGCCCGGGAGATGACCAGGTCGGCCGCGCCCGCGGCGGGCGCCGCGGCGGCGAGCACCCGGTGCCCGCGCAGCTTCAGGGCCGAGGCGAGCGCCTCGGCGAGCAGGCGGTGGTCGTCGACCACCATGAGCCGCACACCCATTGAGCCAACCCCCCAGTTCGCCCCAGAAGCAGCCTTGGACTCCCGGGCCCCCCATGGGCGGGCGGAGCCCCCCGACTCCCCCGCCCTCTTTCATCCCCCGGAAGCTACACGCTTGTTCGACGTTGCGCGCCCCCTACCGGAGAGAAGCGGCCCGCAATGCTGAAAACCCGGTCAGGCAGGGGTGATTGCCGGTAGTGGGGCCCAGGGCCGGGCGTCTTCCGGCGCCGACGCGGCGGCCCCGCGCCCGGGTTCGGGTGCGGGGCCGCCGACGGGCCTTCGGGCCGGGCTACTTGGCGGTGAACCCGAGAGCGGCGTACTGCTTGTCGTCCGCCGAGTAGGGCTCGCTGATCAGGTCCTTGCCGAGGAACAGCCGGCCGTTGGAGTACAGCATCTCGGAGGACTTCGGCACCATGCGGCTCAGGGCGTCCCGCACGGTCCGCGTCGCGGGCGTCTCCAGCAGCTTGGTCTCCTTGCCGCCCTTGGGAGCGATGGTGACGACCTGGGCGCCCTTGTCGTAGGGGCCATCCTTGTACGCCAGCACGTTGCTGCCGTCCATGCGCAGCGGGAAGATCTCGTAGCCCGGGCCGCTGTCGAAGCGGTCGCCGGTGATCTTCCCGTCGGCGAGCGAGAACGACACGATCTCGTTGACCCGGTCGGTGCCGCTGCCGTCGTGCTGCTGCGAGGGCAGGTACAGCCGGTCGTTGCCGACCACTACGCCCTTGCAGCCGTGCACCTCGCCGACCTCGCAGTCGATGTCGTACTTCTCCGGATCGACGGTGATCTTGGCGCGCAGCTTGTTGCCGGTGTCGTCGAGGGAGAAGGCGTCGGTGTACTTGACCTCGTCGCCGAGGGCGACGCCGAAGGTGACCGGCTTGGTGGAGAAGACCGAGAGCAGGTTGACGCTGCCGGGCGTGCCGGGGACCTTGTACGTCGACTTCGGCTTGCCCGAGGCCGGGTCGAGGACCTGGACCTCGTAGGTCTCGGCGTCGAAGTCACCGCACTTGCGGACGGCGACGAGCTGCTCGCCGCCGCGGTAGCCGACGTCCTCGCAGCTGCCCTGCTGCGGCTTCCACAGCGACTTGCCGGACGTGATGTCGAAGGCCGCGCCGCCGTCGAAGCCGCCGCCGACCGCCAGGGTGGTGCCGCTGATGGACAGTTCCTTGAACGCGATCTTCTGGCCGCCGGCCTCGACGCTGTCCGACCACACCTTCTTCCCGGTGTTCACGTCGAACACCGTGATCTCGGTGCACTTGAAGTAGTCCTTGTCCTTCTTGCGCTTGCCGTCCTCGGAGAGCACGGCGGCCAGTCCCTCGCCGGTCACCTCGGGAGAGGCGCCGCAGGTCTGCCCGGACAGCGGCAGGGTCCACTTCTTGGTGCCCGAGTCCGGCTCGTAGCCGACGAGCTGGTCGAGGTCCGCCTTGGCGTAGGTGGAGTCGGTCAGCCAGGAGCCCGCCACGCTCCACACGGCGTCCTTGGCGACCTTGGGCGCGGGCAGCTGGAAGGCGATGCTCGCCGAGGTGGTGCCGGGGACCTTCTCCACGCCGCCCGCGGGGCCGCCCTTGCCCTTGCCGCCGTCCTTGCCGTCGGCGGAGTTCTTCGTGTCGTCCTTGCCGTCGTCGGAGGAGTTCGCGTAGAAGATGCCGCCGCCGACGATCAGGGCGATCACCACGACGGCCGCCGTGATGATCCACACGACCGGCGAGGGCTTCTTGCCGCCGCCACCGCCGGGCGCCGCCATCGGCGTCGTGGGCGGCTGCGGATAGCCGTACTGCTGCTGACCGTAGCCGGGCTGCTGGCCGTAGGGCGGCGGCTGCTGCCCGTACTGCGGCTGGCCGTAGGGCTGCTGGCCGTACGCGGGCGGGGGCGGCTGCTGCGGCTGCTGGCCCGGGTAGCCGTACCCCGGCGCGCCCTGCGGCGGCGGGGGCGGGGTCTGCGGGTAGCCGTAGCCGGGGCCGTCCTGCGGCGGAGTCGGGGCGCCGAAGCCGCCGGGCGGGGGCGGGGTGGGCGCGCCGAACCCGCCGGCGGGCGGGGCGGCGGGCGGCTGCGGGGCCGCGGGGGTCTCGGGCTGCTTGCGCAGCGGGTCCTGCGGCGGCTCGTTCGGC
The DNA here is from genome assembly GCF_044465085.1 of Streptomyces sp. NPDC049813. Lineage (NCBI taxonomy): Bacteria > Bacillati > Actinomycetota > Actinomycetes > Kitasatosporales > Streptomycetaceae > Streptomyces > Streptomyces sp. NPDC049813. The sequence goes on from NZ_JBITLI010000009.1 coordinate 146,561, forward strand.
GGCTGCTGCGGGGGCGGGGGCGGCTGCGTCATGACGTGGGTACCTCGGGATGCCTGGGGAGGGGGACGGAAGGAGAGCGGGGGCCTGGGGCGCTGAGCGGTGGCACGGGTGCGGGCGCGCTCACTCGCCGTACGCCAGCATCAGCTTCTGCTGACCCTTGGCGCTGCCGGAGAGGTTGGTGGCGGAGAGGTAGAAGCGCCCGTCGGCCCAGGCGACGTCCTTCGAGTAGAAGCCGCTCTCGATCCCGGCCGTGCCCGCCGGGTTCTGCAGCAGGGTCTTCGGCGTGTGCGCGCCGGAGACCGGGACGGAGACGACCCGCCCAGCGGTGCCGCCGTAGGACGCCTCCATGTAGGCGACGACGGAACCGTTCTCGGTCTTCATCGGCAGCAGCGACTGGTCCTCGGGCGAGGAGACCCGCCAGCGCTCCTTGCCACTGGTGAGGCTGATCGCCACGATCGCGTTCGCGCCGCCCGTCTTGCCCTTGGTCGGCATGTACAGGGTGGAGCCGTCCACCGTCACGCCCTGGCAGCCGTTCAGGTCCCGGGTCAGGAACGAGAAGCCGGCGCCGCACCCGGTGTCGAGGCCGTCCACGCCGACCTCGGCCCGCACCGAGGCACTGCCTTCCTTGAAGGAGGCGATGTTGTACTTCTTGTCGTCCTGGTTCGTGCTGTACACCACCAGCGGGCTGACGGAGTACACGTTCCCGACGGTCCAGTCCTTGGGGAACTTCTTGGTCCACCGGACCTTGCCGGTCTCCGGGTCCAGCTGGCGCAGCTCCTCGTGCGCGTTGTCCCCGCCGGCGCCGCAGGACGCCACCGACAGCAGCTTGTCCTTATTGCCGGTGAAGGCCTTGGGGAAGCAGTCGCTGCCGTACTGCTCGACGACGAACTTCTTCTTCTTGCCGGTCTTCGCGTCCAGCGCGAGCCCGGACATCGAGCGGCCGACCATCAGGGTGTCGCCGCCGACGTAGGTCAGCGAGATGCTGGAGCCGGTCCCGTCGAAGAAGTCGTCCTTGTCCTCGCGCTCGGGGATCTTCGCCGACCAGCCCTTGGCGCCGGTGGCCAGGTCGATCTCCTGGACCTGGTTGCAGTTGGCGCGCGAACTGGTGCCGCTCATGTACGCGACGACGATCTTGCCCGCGCCGGACGGGTTCTTGGTGACGGAGCAGATCTTCTGCGGCAGCGTGATCGCGGGCCAGCTGACCTTGCCGTCCTGGACGCCGTACCCGAGGACTTCCTTGTACGCCGCCTTGACCGCGACCTTGTCGGTGATCCACATGCCGGGGGCGCCGGCGCCGTCGCTGCCGACCTTGGGGGCCGTCTTGTACCAGAGGACCTTCGCCTCGCCGTCCTGCCGGCCCGCGTTCAGGTCCTCCTCGCCGCCGCGGCCGTCGCCCTGGCCGTCACCGGGGTTGACCGGCGCGGAGGCGGAGGCGGAGGCCTCGGGGGCCTTGTCCTTGCCCGCGGTGTCCTTCTTGTCCTTCGCGTCGTCGCCACCGGTCACGGCGAGGACGACACCGCCCGCGACGAGGACCAGCGCGACGGCGCCCGCCGCGATCGCCCACACCTTGCCCTTGCCGCCCTTGCCGCCGGGCGGGGGCGGCGGCTGCTGGGGCGGGTAGCCGTACTGCGGCTGCTGCCCGTAGGGGCCGGGCTGCTGGGCGTACGGGCCCTGCTGCTGCGGGTAGCCGTACGGTCCCGGCTGCTGCGGCGGCTGGCCGTACGGGCCCGGCTGCTGCTGGTACGGGCCGGGCTGCTGCGGCGCCTGGCCGTAGGGGCCCGGCTGCTGCTGGTACGGGCCGGGCTGCTGCTCCTGGGGGTATCCGTAACCGGGCTGCGGCGTCTGCGGCGGAGCGGCCGGTGGCGGCGGCGTCGGCCCCTGGCCGGGCGCCGCCTGCGGATCCTGTGGTGCTCCGAAGCCGCCGGACGGCGGCTGGCTGGGCGGCTGAGTCATCAGCGCTCCCCCCTCTTCCCTGCTGATGTACCGGCACGCCTGGGTGTTTTCCGGACGTTCTCAGGTCGGTCACGGGGTGCGCTCAGGCCGCCCCCAGCGGCCCTTTCTATCACCTGGGACACCCGTGCGAAGGGCCGGTCGAGCCCCTGTTCCCAAGGGTGGACCGGCCCGTGATGCGTCCGTTACGCGCCTACACGAGGCCTTCACGCATCGTCGGCCAGTTCCAGCCAGCGCAGCTCCAAGTCCTCGCGCTCGGCGACGAGTTCCCGCAGCTGTGCGTCGAGTTCGGCCACCTTCGCGAAGTCCGTGGCGTTCTCGGCGATCTGTGCGTGCAGCTTTGTCTCCTTCGCGGAGACCTTGTCCATCTGCCGCTCGATCTTCTGGAGCTCCTTCTTGGCGGCGCGGGCGTCGGCGGCGGACGGGCCGGACTTCGCGGCGGACTGAGCCGCCACCGGCGCGGGCGACGCGGCCTCGATCATGCGCTGGCGGCGCTCCAGGTACTCCTCGATGCCGCGCGGCAGCATCCGCAGAGTGGCGTCGCCGAGCAGCGCGTAGGTGTTGTCGGTGGTGCGCTCGATGAAGAACCGGTCGTGGGAGATGACGACCATGGAGCCGGGCCAGCCGTCGAGGAGGTCCTCCAGCTGCGTCAGGGTCTCGATGTCGAGGTCGTTGGTCGGCTCGTCGAGGAAGAGCACGTTCGGCTCGTCCATGAGCAGCCGCAGCAGCTGGAGGCGGCGCCGCTCACCGCCGGAGAGGTCCCCGACGGGCGTCCACTGCTTCTCCTTGGAGAACCCGAACTGCTCGCAGAGCTGGCCCGCGGTCATCTCGCGGCCCTTGCCCAGGTCCACGCGGTCGCGGATCTGCTGGACGGCCTCCAGGACCCGCAGCGAGGCGGGCAGTTCGGTCACGTCCTGCGAGAGGTAGGCGAGCCGCACGGTCTTGCCGACGACGATCCGCCCGGCGGCGGGCTGCTCCTCGCCCTGGGTGCGGGCCGCGTCGGCGAGAGCGCGCAGCAGGGAGGTCTTGCCCGCGCCGTTCACGCCGACCAGGCCGACGCGGTCGCCGGGGCCGAGGTGCCAGGTGAGGTGCTTGAGCAGCACCTTGGGGCCGGCCTGGACGGTCACGTCCTCCAGGTCGAAGACGGTCTTGCCGAGCCGGGCGTTGGCGAACCGCATCAGCTCGCTGGTGTCGCGCGGCGGCGGCACGTCGGCGATCAGTTCGTTGGCGGCCTCGATGCGGTAGCGGGGCTTGGAGGTGCGGGCCGGGGCGCCGCGGCGCAGCCAGGCCAGCTCCTTGCGCATCAGGTTCTGCCGCTTGGTCTCCTCGGTCGCGGCGATCCGCTCGCGCTCGGCGCGGGCGAACACGTAGTCCGAGTAGCCGCCCTCGTACTCGTAGACGGCGCCCTTCTGCACGTCCCACATGCGGGTGCAGACCTGGTCGAGGAACCAGCGGTCGTGCGTGACGCAGACCAGCGCGGAGCGGCGGGCCTGGAGGTGGCGGGCGAGCCAGGCGATGCCCTCGACGTCGAGGTGGTTGGTGGGCTCGTCGAGGATGAGCAGGTCGGGGTCGTCGATGAGCAGCTTGGCCAGCGCGATGCGGCGCCGCTCGCCGCCGGAGAGCGGGCCGATGACGGTGTCCAGGCCCTGCGGGAAGCCCGGCATGTCCAGGCCGCCGAAGAGGCCGGTCAGCACGTCCCTGATCTTGGCGTTGCCCGCCCACTGGTGGTCGGCGAGGTCCCCGATCACCTCGTGCCGCACGGTCGCCGCCGGGTCGAGGGAGTCGTGCTGCGTCAGCATGCCGAGCCGCAGCCCGCCGCTGTGCGTGACCCGGCCGGTGTCGGCCTCCTCCAGCTTGCCGAGCATCCGGATCAGGGTCGTCTTCCCGTCCCCGTTCCGGCCGACCACACCGATCCGGTCACCTTCGGACACGCCGAGCGAGACGCCGTCGAGCAGGGCCCGCGTGCCATAGACCTTGGTGACGTTCTCGACGTTGACCAGATTGACTGCCATTTCGCTCCTGCCGCGGGGGTACCTGGCTTCCAGCGTAGTCGGGGTACTGGGGTGGGCTTCGCGCCGCGGGGGCCGGGGGTACGTCGCCGGGTGCGGGCCCGGTGGGGGCTGGTCGCGCAGTTCCCCGCGCCCCTGGAGCATGCGGCTCCGCCGCAGCCCCATGGGCGCCCGATGAGAGGCCGCACGAAGTGCGCCTCTCAGGGGCGCGGGGAACGGCGCGAGAAGCCCCACCGACCGGCAGGCGACGACGGGGGCGCACGGAGTGCGCCTTTCAGGGGCGCGGGGAACTGCGCGACCAGCCCCCACCGGCCCGCAGCCGAAAAACAGGGGCGTACGCAGTGGGCCCTTCAGGGGCGCGGGGAACTGCGCGAGAAGCCCCGCCGGGCCGCCGGCGAAGACGCGTCCCGCCCCCGGCGCACCCTCAACCCGTGACGAGTGAGGCCCCCGGCGCCGGGGACACCGCCACGCGCGCCGCCCGGCAGGTGCCGGACGCGGTGAGCGCGGCGGCGACCCGGTCCGCGGCCGCCTCGTCCGCCGCGAGGAACGCCGTCGTCGGCCCCGAGCCGGAGACCAGCGCCGCCAGGGCGCCGGCCGCGGTACCCGCGTCGAGGGTCGCCTTGAGGGACGGGAAGAGGGAGAGCGCGGCGGGCTGGAGATCGTTGGCGACCGTCGCGGCCAGGGCCGGTACGGAGCCGGTGCGCACCGCGTCCAGCAGCGCGGGCGCCGCCACGGGCGCGGGCGCGTCCGGGCTGAGCCGGTCGAACTCCCGGTACACGGCGGGCGTGGACAGCCCCCCGTCCGCGACGGCGAACACCCACCAGAACCGCCCGCCGACGTCGAGGGGTTCGAGCCGCTCGCCGCGTCCGGTGCCGAGCGCCGCCCCGCCGACCAGGCTGAACGGCACGTCGCTGCCCAACTCGGCGCAGATGTCGAGGAGTTCCTCGCGCGAGGCCCCGGTCCCCCACAGCGCGTCGCAGGCCACGAGCGCGCCCGCCGCGTCCGCGGAACCGCCCGCCATGCCGCCGGCCACGGGGATGTCCTTGGCGATGTGGATCCGGACCTTCGGCTCGCCGAGTCCGTGCCGCTCGGCGAGGGCGATGGCCGCGCGCGCCGCCAGGTTCGTCCGGTCCAGGGGGACCTGGTCGGACCCGGGGCCCGTACAGGTGAGGGTCAGGGAGTCGGCGGGCTCCACCGTCACCTCGTCGTAGAGGCCGACGGCGAGGAAGACGTTGGCCAGGTCGTGGAAGCCGTCGGGGCGGGCGCCGCCCACCGCGAGCTGGACGTTGACCTTGGCGGGGACGCGGACCGTCACGCTCACGCGGCCGCCTCCTTGTGCTCGGCGATCCGGGCGAACTCCTCCACCGTCAGGGACTCGCCGCGCGCCTGCGGCGACACCCCGGCCGCGACGAGCGCGGCCTCGGCCGCGGCGGCGGACCCGGCCCAGCCGGCGAGCGCGGCGCGCAGCGTCTTGCGGCGCTGGGCGAACGCGGCGTCGACGACGGCGAAGACCTCGTCCTTGGACGCGGTGGTGGCGACCGGCTCCGCGCGGCGGACCAGGGCGACGAGCCCGCTGTCGACGTTGGGCGCGGGCCAGAACACGTTCCGCCCGATGCTGCCCGCGCGCTTGACCTCGGCGTACCAGTTGGCCTTGACGGACGGCACGCCGTAGACGCGCGAGCCGGGACCCGCGGCGAGCCGGTCGGCGACCTCGGCCTGGACCATGACGAGGGTGCGCTCGACGGTCGGGAAGGTGTCGAGCATGTGGAGGAGGACGGGGACCGCGACGTTGTAGGGCAGGTTCGCGACCAGGGCGGTGGGGGCCGGACCCGGCAGCGCGGTCACCTGCATGGCGTCCATGTTGACCAGGTCGAAGGCGTCCTTCTTCGCCGGGAGGCGGGCCGCGATCGTGGCGGGCAGCGCGGCGGCGAGCGTGTCGTCGATCTCGACGGCCGTCACGTGCCGGGCCACGTAGAGCAGCGCGAGGGTGAGCGAGCCGAGGCCCGGGCCGACCTCGACGACCACGTCGTCCGCGGTGACCTCGGCGGTGCGCACGATCCGGCGGACCGTGTTGGCGTCGATGACGAAGTTCTGGCCGCGCTGCTTGGTGGGGCGGACGCCGAGCGCGGCGGCCAGCTCGCGGATGTCGGCCGCGCCGAACAGGGGGCCTTGGGGGTCAGGGGTGCTCACCGTTCAAGGGTACGGGGCGCGCCGGACGCCGGGTCACCCGTGCAGCCGGGGACCGCAGTGCGGCCAGGGGCTCGCGCCGCGCCGCACGTACAGCTTCTTCGCCCGGTACGTCTGCTCGGCGGCGGGGGCGTCCTGGGGCCGGCCGGAGCCGCCGAGGCTCTGCCAGGTCTGCGTGTCGAACTGGTAGAGGCCGCCGTAGGTGCCGGTCGCGTCGGTGGCGGCGGGGCGGCCGCCGGACTCGCAGGAGGCCAGCGAGGACCAGTTCAGGCCGTCGGCGCCGGTGACGGAGGCGGGCATCGGCCGGGTGCCGACGCGGATGCGCTGGGTGCGCGGCTCGCGCACCGTCTCGGTCCGCAGGCGCCGCGGTCTCTGCCGGACCCCGTTGACGGTGCGCAGCGCGTACGTGACCCGCCGCATGCCCGGCACCCCGGCCTGGGTGACGACCTCCGTGCCCCGGAACGCGGCGGGGTCCTCGATCCGCTCGGTGGCGTACGCGATGGGCTCCTCGCGCACCTCCTTCGAGCCGGTCACCCGCATCACGGTGATCGTCTGCCCGTCGCGCGGGAAGCTCCCGGCGGGCGCGGAGGTGGTGTCCTGGCCGTGCAGGAAGATCCCGGCCTGCTCGACGGCCTCGCGGACGGTCGCCGCGTTCGTGCGCAGGGTGCGGCGCCGCCCGTCGGCCATGACGGTGACGCTGCGCTCGGTGCGGACGTCGAGGTCGAGGCCGTGCCGGTCGATGCGGTGGGAGCGGGAGGCGGAGACGTAGGCGCCCTCGGCCCGGACACCGAGCTGGTGCAGCGCCCCGGCGACGGTGCGGGCGGTCGTCCACACCTGGCGGCGGTGGCCGTCGAGGGTGAGCCGCACGGGGCGGCCGTAGCGGACGGCGACCTCGTCGCCGCTGGCGAGCGCGGCGGCCCGGCCGGGCGCCACGACGTCGTGGTCGCCGACGTCGACGCCCTCCTCGGTGAGGAGTTCGGTGACGTCGTCGGCGAAGGTGTGCAGGGTGCGTTCGCGGCCGTCGACGCTGAGGTGGATCGCCTTGTCGTCGGCGACGAACGCGGAGGTGCCGCCCGCGAGGAACGCGACGACCAGGGCCTGCGGGAGCAGCCGGCGCAGCGTCTCGGGGCGCTGGTCGGCCTTCTTGCGGCGGGCGGCGCGCCGGGCGGCGGCCCGCCCGGGCACCGGGGCGGTCCCGGACCCGGCCGTCCCGGCCGGGGGCAGGGGCGTCTGGCGCGGCAGCCGGGGCTCGGTCGGGGCGGTGGCCCGCTCGTACTCGTAGGCGGGGCGGTACGTGTCCGCATACGGGTCCGCGTACGTCTCGTACGGCGTATTGCTCACGACGACGCTCCAGGCGCTCCAGGGGTCCGCCCCCGGCCGGGGGCGGATCGGGCGAGCAGAACCTAGCGGAGCGCCGGTCACTCTCCAAAGCAGCACGACTACGCAGTGTCGTGTCTCTGCCCGGAGGTGAGCGGGTCCGATCGTTATCGGTCAGTAACCGAAGGCACGGGCCGTATTGGCGGAGACCGCGGTGGCGAGGGTGTCCTCGTCGACGCCCCTGACGGCCGCCATCGCGCGCAGCGTGACCGGAATGAGATACGGGGCATTAGGCCGACCGCGGTACGGGGCCGGGGTCAGGAAGGGCGCGTCGGTCTCCACCAGGACCAGTTCGAGGGGGGCCACGGCCAGGGCGTCGCGCAGCGGCTGCGCGTTCTTGAAGGTCATGTTCCCGGCGAAGGACATGAAGTAGCCGTGCTCCGCGCAGACTTGGGCCATGGCCGCGTCGCCGGAGTAGCAGTGGAAGACGGTGCGCTCGGGAGCGCCCTCCTCCTTCAGGACGCTTAGCACATCCTCGTGGGCGTCGCGGTCGTGGATGACCAGCGTCTTGCCGTGCCGCTTGGCGATCTCGATGTGGGCGCGGAAGGAGCGCTCCTGGGCGGCCTTGCCCTCGGGTCCCGTGCGGAAGTAGTCGAGGCCCGTCTCGCCGACGCCCTTGACCTGCGGGAGCGCGGCGAGCCGGTCGATCTCGGCGAGCGCCTCGTCGAGCCCGGCGTCCCCGAGCGGCTGCCGGACGCCCTGCCGTGACCAGTTGTCGGGGTCGCCGTGGACGATGCGCGGCGCTTCGTTCGGGTGCAGGGCGACGGTGGCGTGCACGCTCGGGTGGGCGGCCGCGGTCTCGGCGGCCCAGCGCGAGCCGGCCAGGTCGCAGCCGACCTGCACGACGGTCGTCACCCCCACCGACGCCGCCTTGGCGAGGCCCTCCTCCACGGTGCCCGCCTGCATGTCCAGGTGGGTGTGCGAGTCGGCGACCTCCACCGCGAGGGGTGCGGGCAGCGGCGGCGGGGTGACGTCCTTGGAACGCTCGGGGCTCATGCCCCGATCCTATGAAGGACCCGCGGCCGTGCTCACGCCCCCTTCTTGTGGTGCGCGAACGGGTGCAGCAGGTCGGACAGGTGCCAATGGTGGCGCTCCCCGTCTTCCCCGTCGGGAACCGCGGCCAGCGGGGCGGCGGCGCCCACCGGCCCGGCGGCGGGCGGCGGCACCTGCTGCGGGCGCAGCACGTCGAGCACCGAGGAGACCCGCCCGGCCCGCATGATGCGCACGACGTGGCCGCCGCAGTTCACGCAGGTGGGCCGGGTCAGCGGCGACGGCACGCAGGCGCCGTCGGCCAGGTAGGTCACGAACTCCGCACCGTCACCGTCGACGTGGTGCTCTATCTCGTACGACTGCTCCCAGCCGTGTCCGCACCGCATGCAGGCGAACGAATACGACTCGTGAACGACGGATATCGCCGTGCCGCGATCCGGAACAGGGGGCGTCTGCGCACCGGTGGACGTCGTGGGGACTGCGAACTCGCTCATGTCCGGCTCTCCTTGTCCGCTGGACAAGCGCTGCCCGCGGGCAGCGTGGGGACGGATGCGTCCCTTCGACCAGTGGACGCCTCCGCCGGGCCGAGCGCAAAAGACCTGTCGACTGTTGGAGCCGATTTGGCGTTTCCCTGTCGAAACGGCCCGGCACCCGGTCTTCGCTTTGCCTTTCAGGCTAGTCCTTTACACGCCTATGGGGTGGTTCGCTCCGCATTCTTTGCCGCGACCACGGCATCGAAGACCTCCCGCTTGGGCAGCCCCGCGTCGGCGGCCACGGCGGCGATCGCCTCCTTGCGCCGCTCCCCCGCCTCCTCCCGCACCCGCACCCTGCGCACCAGCTCATCGGGGGTGAGCTCGGCCCCCGACTTCTCCGGCGCGCCCTCCACGACGACGGTGATCTCGCCGCGGACGCCCTCGGCGGCCCAGGCGGCCAGCTCCTTCAGCGGGCCCCGCTTCACCTCTTCGTAGGTCTTGGTCAGCTCCCGGCACACGGCGGCCCTGCGCTCCGCGCCGAACGCCTCGGCCATCGCCGCGAGCGTGTCGTCGAGCCGGTGCGGGGCCTCGAAGTAGACGAGGGTGCGGCGCTCGTCCGCGACGTCCTTGAGGCGGCTGAGCCGCTCGCCCGCCTTGCGCGGCAGGAACCCCTCGAAGCAGAACCGGTCGACGGGCAGCCCGGACAGCGCGAGGGCGGTCAGCACGGCGGACGGGCCCGGCACGGCCGTGACCCGCACCGACCGCTCGACGGCGGCGGCCACCAGCCGGTAGCCGGGGTCGGAGACGGACGGCATGCCCGCGTCGGTCACGAGCAGCACGCGCGCGCCGCCCGCGAGGGCCTCGACCAGCTCCGGCGTGCGCGCCGCCTCGTTGCCCTCGAAGTAGGACACGACGCGCCCGCCGACCCGCACGTCGAGCGCCTGCGCGAGCCGTTTCATGCGCCGGGTGTCCTCGGCGGCGACGATGTCGGCACCGGCCAGCTCCTGGGCGAGCCGCGGCGGGGCGTCGGCGACGTCACCGATGGGCGTGCCGGCGAGCACGAGCGTTCCGGCGGCGGACTGGGATGAATCGGGGCTACCTGTCACGTGTCCATCCTCGCAGGGCCGAGCGGGGGCCGAGCCGGGGCCGAGTCGGGGCCGAGTCGGGGCCGCACACGGGACGCGCACAGCCCGGTTCCCTACGATGGCGCGGTGACCAGTACCGCGTCGTCGTCCCACCCGGCCCCGACCAGCGCTCCGCCCGAGCAGGACCCCGCCGGGGAGCGGCAGCCCCCGGCGTGGCTGCGCGGCCTGCGCCGGTTCGGGTACCGGGCGCAGGAGAGCAGCGGTGATGTCCGCACGCGCCTCGTGCCGCCCTGGCCCGCGCCGTCCTCCCGGCTGTGGGCGGCGTTCGGCCTGAGCCGGTTCACGGCCGCCCGCGCCGAGCGGCTCCTCGGCTGGGCCGGGCCGCTGCTCGTCACCCTCGTCGCCGGTGTGCTGCGGTTCTGGAACCTCGGCAGCCCCAAGGCGGTGATATTCGACGAGACGTACTACGCCAAGGACGCGTGGGCGCTGATCCACCGCGGCTACGAGGTGAACTGGGCCAAGAACGCCAACGACCTCGTCCTCCAGCGCGACGGCCACGTCGGGATCCCGACGGACGCCTCGTACGTCGTGCATCCGCCGGTCGGCAAGTACGTCATTGGGCTCGGCGAGTGGATGTTCGGTTTCGACCCGTTCGGCTGGCGGTTCATGACCGCGGTCCTCGGGACGCTGTGCGTGCTGATGGTGTGCCGGATCGGGCGGCGGCTGTTCCGCTCGACGTTCCTGGGGTGTCTGGCCGGGGCGCTGCTCACGGTCGACGGCCTGGCGTTCGTGATGAGCCGCACCGCGCTGCTCGACTCGGTCCTGGTCTTCTTCGTGGTGGCGGCGTTCGGCTGTCTGCTCGTGGACCGGGACCGCGGCCGCGCGCGGCTTGCGGCGGCGCTCCCGGTCGACGGGCACGGCCTGGTCCGCCCGGACGCGCACACCGCCGAGACTCTGCGCCTGGGCCTGCGCCCCTGGCGGCTGCTTGCCGGCCTCTGCCTGGGCCTGGCCGCGGGCACGAAGTGGAACGGCTTCATCTACCTGGCCGCCTTCGCGCTGCTGTCGGTCCTGTGGGACGTCGGCTCGCGCCGGGTCGCCGGGGCGCGCCGCCCCTACCTGGCGGTGCTCAAGCGGGACGTCGTGCCCGCGTTCGTCTCGACGGTGCCGGTCGCGGTCGTCACGTACGTCCTGTCCTGGCTGGGCTGGATCCTCTCCCCCGCCGACGGCAGCGGCGGCTACTTCCGCGACTGGGCGGCGACCGCGGGCAAGGGCGGCCACTTCACCTGGCTGCCGGACTGGGTGCGCAGCCTGTGGCACTACGAGCACGAGGTCTGGGAGTTCAACACCCACCTCAGCTCGCCGCACACCTACCAGTCCAACCCGTGGAGCTGGATGGTCGACGGCCGCCCGGTCTCGTACTTCTACGAGTCCCCGGCGGCGGGCCGCCAGGGCTGCCCGGCGGACGCGGCGGACAAGTGCGCCCGCGAGGTGCTCGCGCTCGGCACCCCGCTGCTGTGGTGGGCGGCCTGCTTCGCGCTGCTGTTCGTCCTGTGGCGCTGGTTCTTCCGCCGCGACTGGCGGGCGGGCGCGATCGTCTGCGGCGTCGTGGCGGGCTACGCGCCCTGGTTCCAGTACCAGGAGCGGACGATCTTCTACTTCTACGCGGTGGTCTTCGCGCCGTTCCTCTGCCTGGCCCTGGCGATGACGCTCGGCGCGATCATCGGCAGACCCGGCGCGAGCGAACGCCGCCGGGTGGCCGGCGCGGCGGCGGCCGGGGTCCTGGTCCTGCTGATCGCCTGGAACTTCATCTACTTCTGGCCCATCTACACGGGCACGGCGATCCCGATGGACTCGTGGCGGTCGCGGATGTGGCTGGATACCTGGGTCTAGCCGGCCGGCCACGTCCCCGTGGTTCAATGCCCCGCATGGCGGCGAACGGTACGCACCTGGGACCGTTGGAACAGGTCGGAGCGGCGTGGGGGATCGGGGACGCCACCCGCCCTGACACCCACTGGGTGGAGCTCCGCCCCGGCGGGCTCCATCGGCATGCGCCGGACTGCGAAGGCCGGTTGATCCCGTGGGCGAGGATCATGACCGGTGTCCGGCTGACGTGGGGCAAGCACTCCTGGAACACGAACGCCCGGGGCATGTACACACTCCGGGGAACGGTCGCCGGGCGCGACGGCGGCTGGCTGCACCTGACTCTCCGGCACCCGCACGAGGACCACCAGCTGCGCTTCGACCAGCACACGCGCCCCTACCGGGCGGTGGATGCCCTCCGGCTGGAGAGTCTGCTGCGCGAGCTGGTCGATGAGGGGAAGCCCCACCTCCTCGGCGACCCCGGGTGGGTGGGACGTGCCGTGTCCTGTCTGACCGGCGGGCGGAACAGCCGGCTCACGCAGCGCGCGCTGCGGCAGGCGGCGGCCGAGGCCGTGGCGACGGCCGGTCCCGAGGGACGCTGACGGCGCCCCCAGCGGATCGGCACGGCCCTTCCCGCCCTCCCGGGTGGCTGGATACCTGGGTCTGAGCCGGTTTCGGGGTAAATGGTGATCACTCTTCGGACACCTTCGGACACCATCTGGAAAACACCCTGCCCACGGGCCGCAGGACATGCCTACAGTCCCTTCCGACAACCTGGGGAGGGGCGCGCATGCGCAAGGGGGCCAAGGTCGCCATCGTCGGCGGGGTGTTCACCGTGATGGTGGGCGGCGCCGGGTACGGGGCGTACAACATCGTGACGGCGGTGGCGGGGGACGGCGGTTCGTCGGCGGCGGGTGCGCCGGCCGCGCCCCGCAGCGGGCCGCCGAGCGGCGAGGAGATCAAGGAGACGTCGGCGAAGTTCCTGGCGGCGTGGGCGCGGGGCGACGCGGAGGGCGCGGCGGCCTACACGAACTACGCGCAGAGCGCGGGGCCCGCCCTGCGCGGCTGGCAGGACGACGCGCACGTCACGCACACCGTCCTGACGGCGGGCGCGCCGGCCGGGGCGAAGGTCCCCTTCACGGTGAAGGCGACGGTCGCGTTCGACGGCAAGAAGCGGACGATGACGTACGGCTCGTCACTGACGGTCGTGCGCGGGGAGACCACCGGCAAGGCGCTGGTGCGCTGGCGGCCGTCCGTGCTCCACCCGGACCTGCGCGAGGGCGACACGCTCGTCACCGGTGAGGCGGCGGCGCCGCCCATCGAGGCCGTCGACCGCGGCGGCGCTGTGCTGACCGCGCAGAAGTATCCCTCGCTCGGGCCCGTCCTGGACACGCTGCGCGCCAAGTACGGCAAGGACGCGGGCGGTTCGCCGGGCGTCGAGACGTACGTCCGTCACGAGGACGCCGACGGCACGAGCACGGCGAAGACGCTGCTGACCCTCGCCAAGGGCCGGCCGGGCACCCTGCACACGACGATCAGCGCGAGCGCGCAGGCCGCGGCCGAGCAGGCGGTGACGAAGTTCTCCAAGTCGGCGGTGGTGGCGGTCAAGCCGTCCACCGGCGAGGTCCTCGCGGTCGCCAACCACGGGTACGGCGAGTTCAACGCCGCCTTCGAGGGCAAGCTCGCGCCGGGTTCCACGATGAAGGTCATCACGGCGGCGGCCCTCATCGACAACGGTGTCACCTCGATGAACGGCCCCGCGCCCTGCCCGGACGCGGCGCCCGCGCTGAGCCAGACCTTCCACAACCTCACGGGCATGGTCCCCGACGAGGGCGCGACGCTCTCCAGCAGCTTCCAGCGCTCCTGCAACACCGCCTTCATCAAGCTCTCCGACGACCTGGGCGCGCAGAAGTTCGCCGCCGAGGCCCAGGACCGGTTCGGGCTCGGCAAGGACTGGCAGACCGGGATCGTCTCCTACGACGGCTCCGTGCCCGTCAACGGGAACTCGGACGACCCGGCCGGGATGATCGGCCAGGGCAAGGTGCTGATGAACCCGCTGAACATGGCGTCGGTCACCGCGACCGCGATCACCGGCACCTTCCGCCAGCCCGTCCTGGTCTCCCCGAAGCTCGGCGACCGCCGGCTGGCCACCGCGCAGGGGCTGCCGGCCTCGACCGTGGCGCAGCTCAAGCAGATGATGCGGCTGACCGCGACCTCCGCCATCGGCACGGCCACGCAGGCGATGGCCGGGCTCGGCGGTGACATCGGGGCGAAGACCGGTTCGGCGGAGGTCGACGGGCAGTCGGTGGCCAACTCCTGGTTCACCGGCTACCGCGGGGACGTCGCCGCGGCGGCGATGGCGGAGGGCGGCGGCCACGGCGGCGACGCGGCCGGACCCGTCGTGGCGTCCGTGCTGCGCGCGGGATCGTAGGCGAAACCGTCGGGTGGCGTACGGCGTTCTGTCCTACGGGACAGGCGACTTGGGCCCACCCCGTAATCTGGGCCACCCGCAGAACCACCGGAGGACGACGTTGGGCACCAGAGGCAAGCGCAGGGACGCGCCCGCGCGCCGCAACACCAGCACCCTGGTGATCGCAGCGGCGGCCGCCGTCGCCGTGGTCGGGGCGGGCGTCGGCGCGTACGCCCTGATGGACGGCGGCGCGGGGTCCTCCGCGGCGGTCGACGGCAAGCCCGCGGTCCCCTCCGGGCCGCCGAGCGCCGCCGAGATCAAGGCGGTGGCCACCGGCTTCCTCGGCGCCTGGCAGTCCGGTGACGTGGCGAAGGCGGCCGCGTACACGGACGACGCGGGCGCCGCGCGGACCGCGCTGACCGGTCTGGCCAAGGACGCCCGCCTCACCGACGTGAAGCTCGCCCCGGGCGCCCGGAAGGGCGCCACGGTCCCCTTCCACGTCACCGCGATGGTCTCGTACGCGGAGAAGGCGGGCGGGCCCGGCGTCAGCAAGCCCTACGCCTACGACTCCGCGCTGTCGGCCGTGCGCCGCAAGAGCGACGGCAAGGTCCTGGTCGGCTGGGAGCCGTCCGTCGTCCACCCGGAGCTGAAGGACGGCGACCGGCTCGTCACCGGGGAGGCGGGCGACCCGCCGGTCAAGGCGCAGGACCGGGACGGCGGCGAGCTGACCGCCGCGAAGTACCCCTCGCTCGGCACCGTTCTCGACGGGCTGCGCGAGAAGTTCGGCAAGAAGGCGGGCGGCACCGCGGGCGTGGAGCTGCGCGTCGTGCGCAAGGCGCCGGCCAAGGGCGCCGAGAAGAACGCGCTGCCCGACAAGACCCTGGTCACCCTCTCCGAAGGCACCCCGGGCACGGTACGCACCACGATCAGCCCCTCGGTGCAGGCCGCCGCCGAGAAGCAGGTCGCCTCCCGCGAGCGGGCCTCGGTCGTCGTCCTGCGGCCCTCGACCGGCGAGATCCTCGGCGTTGCCAACTCCAGCCCCGGCTTCAACACCGCGTTCCAGGGCTCGCTCGCGCCCGGCTCCACGATGAAGGTCATCACCTCCTCGCTGCTGCTGGAGAAGGGGCTGGCCGGCGTCGACAAGAAGCACCCGTGCCCGAAGTACTTCACGTACGGGCACTGGAAGTTCCAGAACGACGACAAGTTCGAGATCAAGGACGGCACGTTCAAGGCGAGCTTCGCGCGGTCCTGCAACACGGCCTTCATCAGCCAGGCCCCGAAGCTGGAGGACGACTCGCTGACCAAGCAGGCGCAGCAGGTCTTCGGGCTCGGCCTGGACAACTGGGCGATCGGGGTGCCGAGCTTCGACGGCGCGGTGCCGGTGCAGTCGCAGGCGCAGATGGCGGCGTCGCTGATCGGGCAGGGCGGGGTGCGGATGAACCCGCTGAACATGGCGTCGGTCGCCGCGACCGTGAAGTCCGGCACCTTCCACCAGCCCTACCTGGTCTCGCCGGACGTCGACCACCGCACGCTGGCGAAGGCCGCGCGCACCCTGTCCGCGGGGACCCTGGCGGATCTGCGGGAGCTGATGCACTACACGGCGGTCGCGGGTACGGCCGTCGAGCCGATGTCCGGGCTCGGGGCGGACATGGGGGCGAAGACGGGGTCGGCGGAGGTCGACGGGCAGAAGGAGCCCAACGGGTGGTTCACGGCGTGGCGGGGGGATCTCGCGGCGGCGGCGGTGGTGCAGCAGGGTGGGCATGGGGGGGATTCGGCGGGGCCGGTGGTGCGGGCGATGCTCCTGAACGGGGGGTGACCCCGGCCCGCCCCCGGCCCGGGGCCACCCCGGCACGCCTTCGACCACCCCGCCGCCGTGGCTGGTCGCGCAGTTCCCCGCGCCCCTAAAAGACTTCGCCTGCACCGCCGCCGTGGCTGAGCGCGCAGTTCCCCGCGCCCCTAAAAGACTTCGTCCGCACCGCCGTCGTGGCTGAGCGCGCAGTTCCCCGCGCCCCTGGAGCATGCGGCTCCGCCGCAGCCCCATGGGCGCCCGATGAGAGGTCGCACGAAGTGCGCCTCTCAGGGGCGCGGGGAACGGCGCGAGAAGCCCCACCGGGCCGCAGACGGAAGGCAGGGGCGCACGAAGTGCGCCTTTCAGGGGCGCGGGGAACTGCGCGACCAGCCCCCACCAACCCGCACAGGTGTGTGACGGCACAGGGATCCCGCCGGCCGAGCGGAGCTCAGGGCGCTGAGTTCTTGAAGCCGGAGGCCACCGCCGTGATCCCCCCGTCGACGGGAAGGACCACCCCCGTCACCCACCCCGCATCCGCGGACGCGAGAAACGCCACCGCCGCCGCGATGTCCTCGGGCTCCCCGACCCGCCCCAGCGGGTACAGCGGTGCCAGGACATCGGGGTCGCGCCCCTGCCCCGTCCAGGCAGGCGTACGCACGGTGCCGGGCGCGACGAGGTTGACCCGCACACCGCGCGGACCCGCGTGCCCGGCGAGGGTACGGGTGAGGGAGATGAGGCCGGCCTTGGCCGCGCTGTAGGCGTGACAGCCGAAGTCCTGGAGGCCGTTGACCGAGCCGATGCTGACGATCGCGCCGCGGCCGGACGCGGCGAGGTGCGGCAGGGCCGCCTTGCAGCAACGGTAGGCACCGGTGAGGGACAGGTCGAGATCGCGGGCCCACGCCTCGTCGTCCTCGTCCTCGAAGAGCGAGGCGTCGGAGTGGCACGCGTAGGCGTTGTTGACCAGGACGTCGAGGCGGCCGAACACGTCCACCGCGGCCGCGACGGCGGCCCGCACCGAGCCCGGGTCGCCCACGTCGCAGAGGTGCGCGACGGCGTCACCGCCCCGCTCGCGGATCCGCGCCGCCGTCTTCTCCGCGCCCACCAGGTCGATGTCGGTGACCAGCACCCGGCCGCCCTCGGCGGCGAGCCGGTCCGCGACGGCGGCGCCGATGCCGCGCCCCGCGCCGGTGACCAGTGCCGCATGCCCCTCGAAACGTGTCATGGCCCGGACGCTACTCGCCGGGTGCCGCCCGGGTCAGCCCCCGCGGGCCCCCGGGTTCACCGGCCCGACACCACCTCGCGCACGGCCCGGACCAGCGCCTGGGCGCGCGGGTCCGCGGTGACGCCCTTGCCCAGCCCGTTGGTGACGTAGCCGAACGCGATGCCCGTCTCCGGGTCGGCGAAGCCGAGGGCGCCGCCGCGGCCGGGGTGGCCGAAGGAGTGCGGGGTGAGCAGCGGCGAGGCGACGCCGTGCAGCATGTAGCCGAGGCCGAAGCGGGAGGGGACGGCCAGGACGCGGTCGGGTCCTGCCGAGGCCTCCGTGCGGGCGAGGCGGACCGTGTCCGGGGTGAACAGCCGGGTGCCGCCGTCCACCTCGCCGATCAGGGCGGCGTAGAAGCGGGCCAGGCCGTCCGCGGTGGCGATGCCGTTGGAGCCGGGGAGTTCGGCGGCGCGGTAGCCGGGGTCGTTCTCGTCCGGCGCCGGGCTCACCGTGTCGAAGGCCCGCCGGGTCAGGGAGCGCGGGTCCGTGTACGCCTCGCGCAGGGCCGCCTTGGGGCGCGAGCGCGGGGCGCCGGGCACGGCCGGGGGTGCGACGGGTCCGACGCGGCCGGCCCGGTGGGCCCGGGCGGCGGGCAGCCCGATCCACAGGTCGGCGCGGGCAGGACCGGCGATCTCCTGGGCGACGAAGGTGCCGAGGGAGCCTCCGGTGACCCGGCGCACGAGTTCGCCGGTGAGCCAGCCGTAGGTCTGGGCGTGGTAGCCGTGGTCCGTGCCGGGCTCCCAGAACGGGGCCTGCGCGGCGACGGCGGCGGCCGCGCGGTCGTGGTCGGCGGCCTCCGCGGGGGTCAGCGGCCGGTCGAGGGCCGGGACGCCGGCGCGGTGCGCGAGGACGTGCCGGACGAGCGCGTTCTCCTTGCCCCGCGCCTTGAACTCGGGCCAGTAGTGCGCGACGGGCGCGTCCAGGTCGAGGGCGCCGCGCTGGTGGAGCAGGAGCAGCGTGGCGGCGGCCACGCCCTTGGTGGCGGACCGCAGGATCTGCCCGGTCCCGGACGTCCACGGCGCCGGCCCGTCGGGGCCGTCCGTCCCCGCCTGCTCGTCGACATCCCGCGCCTCCGCCCGCCCGTCGGCGTCCCGCGTCCCCGCCCGTCCATCGACGTCCCGCGTCCCCGCGTACACGTCGACGACCTTGTGGCCGTCCCGGTAGACGACGAGGCCCGCGCCGCGTTCGCCGCGCTCCGTGAAGTTCCGGGCGAAGGCCGCGCCGACGCCTTCGAATCCAGGGGCGAGGGTGCCGTTCACTGCTGTGTCCACGGTCCGTGCAACAGCCACCGATGCGGGTTGATTCCGCTCAGGCGGGGCTCGCCCCGCGCGCGGCCGCCACCGGGTCGAAGCCGAACGGCAGCTCCAGGCGGTGGGCCCGCATCAGCTCCTCGTCCTTGAGGAGGTCACCGGTCGGGCCGTCGGCGACGAGGGTGCCCTCGCTGAGGATCACCGCGCGGGGGCACAGCTCCATGGCGTAGGGCAGGTCGTGCGTGACCATCAGGACGGTGACGTCCAGCGCGCGCAGGATGTCGGCGAGTTCGCGGCGCGAGGCGGGGTCGAGGTTGGAGGAGGGCTCGTCCAGGACGAGGATCTCGGGCTCCATCGCGAGGACGGTGGCGACCGCGACGCGGCGGCGCTGGCCGAAGGAGAGGTGGTGCGGCGGCCGGTCGGCGTACTCCGCCATGCCGACGGAGGTGAGCGCCGTGCGCACCCGCGCTTCGAGCGCGGGACCCTTCAGTCCCGCGGCGGCCGGGCCGAACGCGACGTCCTCGCGGACCGTCGGCATGAACAGCTGGTCGTCGGGGTCCTGGAAGACGATGCCGACCTTGCGGCGGATCTCCGCCATGTTCCGCTTGTCGACGGGCAGGCCGGCGACGGTGACGGTGCCCGCGCCGCCGGTCAGGATGCCGTTCAGGTGCAGCACGAGGGTGGTCTTGCCCGCGCCGTTCGGGCCGAGCAGCGCCACTCGCTCGCCCTTGCCGATCGTCAGGTCGACGCCGAAGAGGGCCTGGTGTCCGTCGGGGTAGGCGAAGGCGAGCCCCGCCACGTTCAAAGATGCAGTCACAGCGTCCATCCCAGCAGACAGACCACGAGGGCCGCACCCGGCAGGGTCAGCGCGGACGCCCACTGGGCGCGCACCGCCGTCACCTCGTCGATCACCGGCATGGACCCGGCGTACCCACGGCTGACCATCGCCAGGTGCACGCGCTCGCCGCGCTCGTAGGAGCGGATGAACAGCGCGCCGGCCGATTTGGCGAGGACGCCCCAGTGGCGTACGCCGCTCGCCGCGAAGCCGCGCGACTCCCGGGCGATCTTCATGCGCCGCATCTCGTCGGTGATGACGTCGCCGTAGCGGATCATGAAGGAGGCGATCTGGACCAGCAGCGGCGGCAGCCTCAGCCGCTGGAGGCCGAGCAGCAGTGCGCGCAGCTCCGTGGTGGAGGCGAGGAGCACCGAGGCGGCGACCCCGAGCGTGCCCTTGGCCAGCACGTTCCACGCGCCCCACAGTCCGCTCTCGCTCAGCGACAGGCCGAGCACCTGCACCCGCTCGCCCTCGGCGACGAACGGCATGAGGAGCGCGAAGGCGACGAAGGGCACCTCGATGAGCAGCCGCTTGAGCAGGTACCCCGCCGGCACGCGGGCCGCGGCGGCGACGGCGGCCAGCAGCACCGCGTACAGCGCGAACGCCCACATCGCCTCGCGCGGTGTGGAGACGACGACCACGACGAAGCAGAAGACGGCGGCGAGCTTGGTGTGCGGGGGCAGCGCGTGCACGGGTGAGTGCCCGGCGCGGTAGAGGCGGTGCGCGTGTCCTGCGCCCATGTCAGACGGACTCGCCGACGGTGACCTCGGTGGAGGCGGCGTCACCGGTACGGCGCCTGCGCAGCGCCCAGAAGATCCCGGAGCCGGCGACGACGGTCACGCCGACGCCGATGATCCCGGCGAGGCCGCCGGAGAGGCGGGCGTCGGTGATGTCCTTGACGCCGTAGTCGGCGAGCGGCGAGTCGGCGGAGGCGTGCTCCTCGGTCTTCTTGTCGATGCCCTTGTCGTGGGCGACCTTCTCCAGGCCGTCGGGGCTGGCCGAGGCGTAGAAGGAGACGAACCCGGCGAGCACGAGGGAGGTGACCAGGCCGGTGATCCAGATCTTGCGGTGCGAGCGGGCGGCCACGGGGGCGGGCGCCGCGGCCGGGGCGTCGACCAGCTCGCCGCCGACCTTCAGCTTGAGCGGCCGGGCGAGGCCGCGGGCGCCGTACACGAGGTCCGGCCGGACGGCGACGACGGCGCCGACGGTGAGGGCGGTGATGGCGGCCTCGCCGATGCCGATGAGGACGTGCACGCCGATCATCGCGGTGGCGACCTTGCCGATCGAGACGTCGGTCGTCCCCCCGATGGCGTAGATGAGGGTGAAGACGACGGCGGCGGCCGGCACGGAGAGTACGGCGGCGACGAAGGAGGCGACGGTGATCGAGCGGCGCGAGCGCGGCAGCACCTTCACCAGGCCGCGGAAGACGAGGTAGGCGACGACGGTGGTGGTGATCGCCATGTCCGTGATGTTCACGCCGAGCGCGGTGAGGCCGCCGTCGGCGAAGAGCACGCCCTGCATCAGCAGGACCACGGACACGCACAGGACCCCGGTGTAGGGGCCCACCAGTATCGCGGCCAGCGCACCGCCCAGGAGATGGCCGCTGGTGCCCGCGGCGACGGGGAAGTTGAGCATCTGCACGGCGAAGATGAACGCGGCGACCAGGCCGGCCAGCGGCGCGGTGCGCTCGTCGAGTTCGCGGCGGGCGCCGCGCAGGCTGACGGCGACGGCGCCCGCGGCGACGACACCGGCCGCCGCGGAGACCGGGGCGTTGATGAATCCGTCGGGTACATGCATGGCGGGGCTCTCCGGCGCTGGGCAGCTGGTTAACCGTTCGATGATAGTGCCTTGTTGCGAACGGCTCGCAAGAGCGTCTCGCGCTCAGCTGCGCAGGCGTGCCATCCCGGCCCGGAAACCCTGGCCGCAATACCCGGACATATGGGACATTGGATGGCATGACCGTCGGCGAGCAGTACGTGGAGCAGTACGCCCGGGCGCATGTCGTCACCGACTCCCCGGACGCCACCCGCGCCGTGCCGGTCGTGCTGCGCTACGACGGCCGGGTCCGCGTCACCCTGCCGGACCTCGGCGAGTGGGTCTTCCCGCGCGAGCTGCTGGAGAGCGGTCTGCGCGCGCCGGTCAGCGGCGACTCCATCCGCATCTGGCCGTGCGGGCGGGTGCAGGCGGTCATCGAGTTCCACGCGCACGCCCCCGGACAGCCGAACGGGGTGACGGTCGTGCAGTTCGACGTCAAAGCGCTGATCCGCTTCCTGCGTCGTACGTACACGGCCGTCACCCCGGCGACGGTCACGCACTGATCGACCGGTCGGGCCGTCCGGTCAGCTCGACCGGCCGGCTCGTCCGGGCATTGCGTCCGGTCAGTGCGTCCGGTCAGTGCGTCCGGTCAGGCGGAGACCAGATCCTTGTCGTCCCTGTCCTCCCTCGGACGGCCCGCGGCCTCGGCCGCGTTCAGGCCCTCGCCCTCGACGTCCACGTTCGGCAGCACGCGCTCCAGCCACTTCGGCAGCCACCAGGCCTTCTTGCCGAGCAGCGCGAGCACGGCGGGCACGATCGCCATGCGGACCACGAACGCGTCGAAGAAGACGGCGATCGCCAGGCCGAAGCCGATCATCTTCACCATCTGCTCCGAGGAGCCGATGAAGCCCGAGAACACCGCGATCATGATGACCGCCGCGGCCGTGACCACCCGGGCGCCGTGCTTGAAGCCGGTGACGACGGCCTGCGCGGGCCGCTCCCCGTGGACGTACGCCTCGCGCATCCGGGTCACGAGGAAGACCTCGTAGTCCATCGCGAGACCGAAGACCACGCCCACCATGAAGATCGGCATCATCGACATGACCGGGCCGGTCTGCTCCACCCCGAAGAGCGAGCCGAGCCAGCCCCACTGGAAGACGGCGACGACGGCGCCGAGGGCGGCGAGCACCGAGAGCAGGAAGCCGAGGGCCGCCTTGAGCGGGACGAGGATCGAGCGGAAGACGACCATCAGGAGCAGGAACGCCAGGCCGACGACGAGCCCCAGGTAGGGCACGAGCGCGTCGTTGAGCTTCTGCGAGACGTCGATGTTCATGGCCGTGGAGCCGGTGACCGCGAGGTCGGCGCCGGTGTCGGCCTTGATGTCCCGGCCCGCGTCGCGGATCGCGTGGACGACGTCCTCGGTCTCGACGGAGGACGGCTTGTACTTCGAGACGACGTTCACGATCGCGGTGTCGCCGGCCTTGTTGAAGGTGGCCGGGGTGACGGCCGCGACGCCGTCGGTCTTCTTGATGGTGGAGACGACCCGGTCGACGGCGGCCTTCGGGTCCTGCGCGCCCTTGGCGTCGACGACCGTCATCAGCGGGCCGTTGAAGCCGGGGCCGAAGCCCTCGGAGAGCAGGTCGTAGGCCTTGCGCTGGGTGGTGTCGGTGGGCTGGGCGCCGTCGTCGGGCAGGCCGAGTTCGAGCGAGGCGACCGGGACGGCGACGGCGCCGAGGCCGATGACGCCGGCGACGAGGACCATCACCGGGCGGCGCAGCACGAAGCGGGCCCAGCGGGTGCCCATGTTGGCCCTGGGCTCGGCGGGCCGGTCGGTCGCCTGCGCCTTGCGGGCCTTGCGGCCGTGGACGCGCTTGCCCGCGTAGCCGAGCAGCGCCGGGATGAGGGTGAGCGCGATGAGCACCGCGATGGCGACCGTGCCGGCGGCGGCGACGCCCATCTTCGTCAGCATCGGGATGTTCACGACGGCGAGGCCGACCAGGGCGATGACGACGGTCAGACCGGCGAAGACGACGGCCGAGCCCGCGGTGCCGACGGCCCGTCCCGCCGCCTCCTCGCGCTCGCGGCCCTCGGCCAGTTCGGCGCGGTAGCGGGAGACGATGAACAGGGCGTAGTCGATGCCGACCGCGAGGCCGATCATCATCGCCAGGGTGGAGGTGGTGGTGCCCAGGTCGAGCGCGTTCGCCAGCGCGGTGATCGACGAGACGCCGATGCCGACGCCGATCAGCGCGGTCAGCAGCGGGAGCCCGGCCGCGAGCAGCGAGCCGAAGGTGATGACCAGGACCACGGCGGCGATGGCGATGCCGATCACCTCGGTGGCGCCGGTCTCCGGCATCGCCTGGAGCGCGTCACCGCCGACCTCGACGGTCAGACCGGTCTGCTTCGCCTCGTCGATGACCTTCTGCAGCGCGTCCCGGTCGTCGTCGGTCAGCTCCATCGAGGAGACCTTGTACGTGGCCGAGGTGTAGGCGATCCGGCCGTCCTTGCTGACCGTCTTCGCCTGGTACGGGTCGGCGACGGACGCGACCTGCTTCGAGCTGGACTTCAGGGCGGCGACGGTGTCCTGGACGTCCGCCTTGTTCGCGGCGCCGGTCAGCTTCTCGTGGGCCGGGGCCTTGAAGACCACGCGGGCGGTGGCGCCGTCGGCGGCCGAGCCGGGGAAGCGGGCGTCGAGCAGGTCGAAGGCCTTCTGGGCCTCCGTGCCGGGTATCGAGAAGGAGCTGGAGGCGGCGGTCGGCGCGGTGGCGGCGCCCACGCCGGCGAGCGTGAGCAGCGCCACCCAGATGAGGGCGACGAAGTGCCGCCTGCGGAAGGCGAGCTTGCCGAGTTTGTAGAGGAACGTGGCCACGAGGGCGTACTCCGGTCAGGTCAGGGGGGCAGGGCGGATCAGCCCGACGACGTGAGCGGTCGCGTCAGGTGCGGGGAGATACGGGTCGGTCGGGTTCAGGCGCTGAGGGCGGGGAGGACCACGGCGTCGATGTACGAGGTCAGATAGGCCTGGGTGGGTGGCTTCTCGTCGATGAGCGTGCGGGTGGCGAACGCGCCGATCAGCATCTGGAGCACATAGCCGAGCGCCGGGTTGTCGGCCCGGATCTCGCCGCGCTCCACGGCTCTCTCCAGCAGCCGGTCGAGCCCGGACAGCTCGGGCGCGACGATCCACTCCCGGAAGGCCGCCAGCAGATCGGGGTTGGCGTGCACGGCCACCATCAGGCCGCGCATCAGCGCGCTGTTCTGCTCCATGTGGCAGTCGTCCTCGCGGACGGCCATCGCGTGCAGGTCACCGCGGAGCGAGCCGGTGTCGATCTCGGCGAACCGCGGCTTCTGGTGCCGCAGCGCCTTCACGACCAGCTCGGCCTTGCCGCCCCACTGACGGTAGAGCGTCGCCTTGCTGGCCCGGGTGCGGGCGGCCACGGCGTCCATCGTCAGGGCGTCGTACCCCACCTCGCGGAGCAGATCGAGCACGGCCCCGTACAGCTCGGCCTCGCGCTCGGGGGTGATGCGGCTGCGGCGCGCCGTTGCTTCCGCGACCATGATCGTCACCTCTCCTCCACTCTTGTACGCCCTGACCCTACCCCGCGAGGTAACGAAACGAAACCGTTTCGTACGTGGGGTTGGCCACACCGGGCCCGGACCCGGCCGGACCCCGGTGCCCCGGTTGCCGGAGGCCCGGTCGCGGAAAAGCATGGGGAGGTGACAGAAGATGCAGCCGAGGCGTACCTGAGGTTCCCGCACCTGAGCGGCGGGCGACTGTGCTTCGTCGTCGAGGACGACCTGTGGGTCGCGCCCGTCGACGGCTCGGAGCGGGCCTGGCGGATCACCGTCGACCGCACCAAGGTCAGCCACCCGCGGTTCTCCCCCGACGGCACCCAGATCGCGTACACGACCTGGCGCAGCCTCGATCCGGAGATCCACCTGGCCCCGGTCGACGGCGGCTCCGCGCGCCGGCTCACCTACTGGGGCAGCGTCGACACCCAGGTGCGCGGCTGGAGCCCCGACGGCGACGTCCTCGCGGTCGCCTCGCACGGTGAGCCGTTCTCCTACTTCACCTTCGCCTACAGCGTGCCGACCGACGGCTCCCCCGGCGGCAAGCTGCCCTGGGGCCCGGTCTCCGACATCCAGGTCGCCGACATCGACGGCGAGCGCAGGACCCTGCTGCTGACCGGCACGCCCCCGCACGAGCCGGCCGCCTGGAAGCGCTACCGGGGCGGCGCCCAGGGCCGGCTGTGGGTGCACGGGCGGCGCATCCTCGCCGACCTGGACGGCCATCTCGACGACCCGATGTTCGTGGACGGCCGGATCGCCTTCCTCTCCGACCACGAGGGCATCGGCAACGTCTACTCGTGCCTGCCCGACGGCTCGGACCTGACCCGGCACACCGACCACGCCGAGTTCTACGCCCGGCACGCCTCCTCCGACGGCGAGCGGATCGTCTACCAGTGCGCGGGCGAGCTGTGGCTGCTGGACTCGCTGACCCCGGACTCGCGGCCGCGCCGGCTCCGCGTCCGCCTCGGCGGCCCGCGCGCCGGCCGCCGCCGCTACCAGGTCCCGGCCGCCCACCACATCGACGCCCTCTCCGTCGACGAGACCGGCCGGGCCAGCGCCGTCGTCGTCCGCGGCAGTCTGTACTGGCTGACCCACCGCGACGGCCCGGCCCGCACCGTCACCGACACCCCGGGGGTGCGGGTGCGGCTGCCGGAGATGCTCGGCTCCGGCGGGCAGGTCGCCTACGTCACCGACGCGCGGGGCGAGGACGCCGTCGAGATCGGCTTCCTGCCGCGGGCCGCGGGCGACCGCGCCCCGCTGCGGCTCGACTGCGGCGACCTGGGCCGCGTACAGGAGCTGGTCAGCGATCCGGACGGGCTGCGCCTCGCCGTCGCCTCGAACGACGGGCGGCTGCTGCTCGTCAGGGTGCCCGACACCACCGACACCACGGACGTCACCGAGGGCGCTGACGCCCCAGCCGAGGCGGACGGGGCGGACGGGCCGTCGCAGGAGACGGCCGTCGAGGTCACCGAGTTGATCCGGTCGACGAACGGGCCGGTCCGCGACCTCGCCTTCTCCCCCGACGGGGCCTGGCTGACCTGGTCCCACCCGGGCATCGGCCGGTCGCTGCGGCAGATCAAGATGGCCCGCATCAAGGACCGCACGATCGTCGACGTCACCAACGGCCGCTTCGAGGACGAGAACCCGGTCTTCACCCGGGACGGCCGCTACCTGGCGTTCCTCTCCTGGCGCGGCTTCGACCCGGTCTACGACGTGCACACCGGCGACCTCTCCTTCCCGCTGGGCTGCCGCCCCTACCTCGTACCGCTGTCGTCGGCGACCGCCTCGCCCTTCGCGCTCTCCCCCGACGGACGCACCGCGGCGGGCGGGCTCGACCCCGGCGAGGAGAGCGGCTCGGGGCTGACCCAGGCCGCGCCGACCGTGGAGATCGAGGGCCTTCCCAACCGCGTGGTGCCCTTCCCCGTCTCCGCCTCCAAGTACTCGGGGCTGCACCCCGTCGCGGGCGGCGGGCTGGTCTGGCTGCGCTGGCCGATCTCGGGCGCGCTCGGCGAGACGTTCGCCAACCCCGCCGACACCTCCTCGCAGCCCACGCTCGAACACTTCTCCCTCGCCAAGTGCAAGAAGACCCAGCTCGTCGACCACATGGACTGGTTCGCGGTCAGCGGCGACGGCAGCCGGCTGGTCGTCGGCGACGAGGGCGAGCTGCGCGCCGTGCCCGCCACCGAGGCCGGGGACAACGACTCCACCGTCTGGATCGACCTGCGCCGCATCCTGCACGAGGCCGACCCGGCCGCCGAGTGGCGCGGCGCCTTCGAGGAGGCGGGCCGGATCATCCGCGCGTACTTCTGGGAGCCGGACATGTGCGGCATCGACTGGGGCGCGGTGCTCGACCAGTACCGGCCGCTGGTCGAACGGGTCGCCTCCCCCGACGAGTTCGCGGACCTGCTCCGCGAGGTCCTCGGCGAACTGGGCACCTCCCACGCCTACGTCTCCGCGGCCCGCCGCAACGAGGGCCCGGCCCACTACCAGCGCGCCCAGGGCCTGCTCGGGGCCAACTTCGTCTGCCGGGACGGGCGGTGGACGCTCTGCCGGATCCTGCCCGGCGAGTCCTCCGACTCCAAGGCCCGCTCCCCGCTGGCCGGCACCGGCATCCGCGAGGGCGCGGTCCTCACCCACGTCGACGGGCGTCCGGTCGACCCGGTCCGCGGGCCGTTCCCGCTCCTTGCCGGGGCGGGCGGCACCACCGTCGAGCTGACCTTCGCGCAGACCGGCGGCGGCCGTCCCCGCCGGGTCGCCGTGGTGCCGCTCGTCGACGAGCGGCCGCTGCGCTACCAGGACTGGGTTGCCAAGCGCCGGGCGGTCGTCCGCGAGCTGAGCAACGGCAAGTGCGGCTATCTGCACATCCCCGACATGGGCGGCTCCGGCTGGGCCCAGTTCAACCGGGACCTGCGCATGGAGGTCTCGCGGCCCGCGCTCATCGTCGACGTGCGCGGCAACGCGGGCGGGCACATCAGCGAGCTGGTCGTGGAGAAACTCACCCGGAAGATCATCGGCTGGGACCTGACCCGCAACGCCCAGGCGGTCTCCTACGCCTCGAACGCGCCCCGGGGCCCGGTCGTCGCCCTCGCCGACGAGGCGACCTCATCGGACGGCGACATGATCACCGCGGCGTTCAAACTGCTCGGGCTCGGCCCGGTCGTGGGCCAGCGCACCTGGGGCGGCGTCGTCGGCATGACGGGACGGCACAAGCTCGGCGACGGCACGGTGATCACGGTGCCGATGAACGCGGCCTGGTTCCCCGAGTACGGCTGGTCGATCGAGAACCGCGGCGTCGACCCCGACATCGAGGCGCTGCGCACCCCGCTGGACTGGGCGGAGGGCCGGTACGCGCAACTCGACGACGCGGTGCACCTCGCCCTCGACCTGCTGAAGGAGCAGGGCGCGAAGAACCCGCCGGACCACTCGGACGTACCGGACCGGCGGCGGCCACCGCTGCCGCCGCGGTGACCCGGAGGGCGGCAGCGGGGGCCGTCGATGACCCTGGGGGGCGGCTCGAACTCCCTCCACGTGAGTGGGCCCCACCCGGCGTCCCGGGTGGGGCCCACTTCGCTCAGGACAGAGCGTCAGGCGTCGTAGTCCTGGTCGAACTTGTCCTGCTGCTGCTGAGCGGAGTCCTGGGCCTTGTCACGGCCCTGCTGCCCGCGCTCTCGCAGCTGGTCCTGACCCTGCTGGCCACGCTCGCGCGCCTGGTCCTGGGCGTCGCCCATGGAACCCCGGGCCTTGTCGGCGAGGTCGTTGGCCTTGTCCTGGAACTGGTCCTTGATGCCCATGCTGTGTTCACTCCCGGTGTGGGTTGGGGGGGTGGGGCTCGACCAGAGTGACACGCCCGGACATCCCGCGCATTTCGATCAATAACGGACCGTGCACGGGTAGGGAAACCGCAGGTCAGCGCCCCCGTACGGTCTCGTCGGCAGCGCCGCCCGCCCCCACCAGACCCCGCGACACACTGCCCAGCCGCGGCTCGAAGCGCCGCATCTCGCGCTGCCCCACGGAGCCGATGATCCCGGGCAGGTAGCCGCGGATGCCCTGCATGCCGCGCAGCCACCACTGCGCGTACACGTGCGACGAGCGCCGCTCGATGCCGTCCACCAGCCGGTCGACGGCCGGGCCCAGCGGATACGTCTTGTTCGACGGCCACGGCAGCCGCTGGCGCAGCTCGCGCATCACGTCGTCCTGGTCGGCGCCGCGCACCATGTCGGTGTCGGTCCAGGACAGATAGCCGACCCCGACCCGCACGCCCTTGTAGCCGACCTCGGCCCGCAGGCTGTGCGCGTACGCCTCCACACCGGACTTGGAAGCGCAGTACGCGGACATCATCGGCGCCGGGGTGATCGCGGCGAGCGAGGCGATCTGCAACAGGTAGCCGCGCGACTGCGTCAGCAGCGGCAGGAAGGCGCGGCCCGTCACGGCGGAGCCGATGAGGTTGACCTCGATGACCCGGCGCCAGGCGAGCGGGTCGGAGTCGACGAAGGGGCCGCCCGTGGCCACACCGGCGTTGGCCACCACGACGTCGACCTTGCCGAACCGCTCCTTCACCGCCGCGGCGACCCGCGCCATCGCCTCGTGGTCCGTGACGTCGGCGTGCCACCAGTCGGCGTCGGCGTGCAGCCGGCCAGCGACCTGCTTCAGCTCGTCCGGCTCCAGACCGACCAGCGCGATCTTCGCGCCGCGCGCCGACAGCTTGCGGGCGAGCAGCTCCCCGACGCCGCGCGCCGCCCCCGTGACGACGACGACCTGACCCTCCAGGCTGACCTTGCTCATGCGACATCCGCCCCCTTCTGCGACTGCGACTCTGATTCCAGGTAGGCGAAGGCCAGTTCGCGGATCTTCTCCGTGACGGCCTCGGGCGCCTCGATGGGTGTCATGTGGCCGAGGCCGGGCAGTTCGGTCAGCCCGACGCAGTGCGGCAGCGCGGCGGCGATCCGCCGGGCGTGCACGATCGGCGTCATCCGGTCCACGGTGCCGCCGAGCACGGCCACCGGCAGCGTCAGCGCGTCGAGCGCCCCGTCCATGTCCAGCGTCTCCAGGACGTGCGACCAGCCGTGGCGCACCCCGCGCGGGCAGGCGTGCACGATGTGCGCGCAGGCCTCGACCCGGTCCGGTGCGGCGCCGGGGCCCATGGTCGCGAACTTCAGGATCCGCTTGCCCAGCGGCGTGACCGGCCCGAGCGGCGCCTTCGACCCGAGGACGGAGCGCGTCAGCCGGGTCCGCAGCGCGCCCGCGACGAGCAGCGGCACCACGGTCGCCTCCGCGACCAGCCGCGAACTGCCGGTGCTGCACAGCAGCACGGCGGCCGCGTGCTCGCCGAACTTCTCCCGCCCGGCCGCGGCCATCATCGTCATGCCGCCCATGGAGTGCCCGGCGAGCACCGCCCGCTCCCCCGGCGCCAGCGTCGCGCCGAGCACCGCCTCCAGGTCGTCGGCCAGCATGTCCGCGGTGTACGGCAGTCGCGTGGCGGCGGGGGACCGCCCGTGCCCGCGCTGGTCGTAGACGATCACCCGGTGGTCGCCCGCGAGGGCACGTATCTGCGCCGCCCAGAACGCCGTCGAACAGGTCCAGCCGTGCGACAGCACCACCGCGGGCGCGCCGTCGGGGCCGTGCACCTCGACGTGCAGCCGCGACCCGTCCGCCGAGACGGCGGTCAGCTCGCGGGCGGCGGCGGGCGGTGCGAAGGGCCCGGTCCTCATGTGCGTCAGCCGGCTCACGCGGCGCTCACTTCCTTCTCCGTCGAATCCTGCTCCGCCGGACCCGCCGCCGCGGAGGCCCGCGGCGCCGCGGCCGGCGGCCGCAGCACCTCGTACTCCCCCACGTCCACATGGCGCGTGGCCTGCCGGAACTCGGTCGTGGTGCCGGGCCACACGGTCGTGTTGCGCCCGTTCTCGTCGAGGTACCAGCTGGTGCAGCCGCCGGTGTTCCACACGGTCCGCCTCATCCGGTCCTGGACGCGGTTGTTCCAGCCGGCCACGGCGCTCGGGCGCGGGGTCAGCGCGGCCCGGCCGCCCAGCACGTGCAACTGCCGCAGATAGTCGGCCAGGTAGTTCAGCTGGGCCTCGATCATCAGGATCATCGAGGAGTTGCCGAGCCCGGTGTTCGGGCCGATGACCGTCATGAAGTTCGGGAAACCCGCCGCGGTGGCCCCGCGCAGCGCGGCCATCCCGCCCTTCCAGCTCTCGGCGAGGCTGACCCCGTCCACGCCGATGACGCGCTGCGCGATCGGCATGTCCGTGACGTGGAACCCGGTGCCGAAGACGATCGCGTCCACCTCGGCCTCACTGCCGTCGGCCGCCACCAGGGTGCCGCCGCGGATCTCGCGCAGGCCGGACGCGACCACGTCGACATTCGGCTGGGCGAGCGCCGGGTAGTACGTGTTCGACAGCAGGATCCGCTTGCAGCCGATGCGGTAGTCCGGGGTGAGCTTCGCGCGCAGCGCCGGGTCCTTGATCGCCCGGTACATGTTCCGCTTGGCCAGCTGCTCGACCACGCCCAGCTCGTCGGGCCGCTTGGTGAACGCCTGGACCTGCAACTCCCGGATGCCCCACAGCAGTCCGCGCCGCGCCTGCGTGGTGAAGGGCAGCTGCCGGTGCAGCCAGCGCTCGGCCCGGGTGATGGCACGGTCGGCGCGCGGCATGACCCAGGGCGGGGTCCGCTGGAAGAGGGTGAGGTGCGCGACGTCGCGCTGGATCGCGGGCACGATCTGGATGGCGGAGGCGCCCGTGCCGATCATGGCGACGCGCTTGCCGCGCAGGTCGTAGCCGTGGTCCCAGCGCGCGGAGTGGAAGACCTTGCCGGGGAAGGTGCCGATCCCCGGGACGTCCGGCGTCTTCGGGTCGGAGAGCGGCCCGGTCGCGGAGACGACGACGTCGGCGGTGAGCGTCCCGGACGCGGTGTCGACCTCCCACCACAGCCGCTCGCTGTCCCACCGCACCTCGTGCACTTCGGAGTTCAGCCGGATGTGCGCACGAAGCCGGAAGACGTCGGCGACGTGCTCCAGGTACTCCCGGATGCGCTCCTGCCCCGAGAAGGTGCGCGGCCAGTTGGGGTTCGGCGCGAACGAGAACGAGTACAGGTGGGAGGGCACGTCACAGGCGCAGCCCGGATAGCTGTTGTCGCGCCAGGTGCCGCCGACGGCGCCGGCCCGCTCCAGCACCACGAAGTCCGTGACGCCCTCGCGGCGCAGCCTGACGGCGGCGCCGAGCCCGCCGAAGCCGGACCCGATCACCGCCACCCGTACGTGCTCGTGCTCCCGCTCGGTCATCCCGGCGCCTCCCTTGCCGCGCGACTCTGCCAGTGAACACTGGCGTGATTCGGAGCGTAGAGCAGCTCCGTACTGATGGGTAGGGGTCCGGCCGAGGAAACTTACCCGCGGTACGGCATAGGGTTCCGGGGTGGCGAAAGAAGTGACGGAACCCGGCCGCGCGGCCGGCAAGGCCGACGAGCCCGGTGCCCACGGCGGCGCCGGCGCGCTCCGCGAGTTCCGGATGGAGGAGCTGGCGCGGGCGGCCGGCACCACGGTGCGCACCGTGCGCTTCTACCGCGAGCGCGGCCTCATCAAGCCGCCCCGCCGCGAGGGCCGCATCGCCTGGTACGACGAGACGCACCTGACGCGGCTGCGCACGATCGCCGCCCTCCTGGACCGCGGCCACACCCTCAACGGCATCGCCGAGCTGTCCGAGGCCTTCGACCGCGGCCGCGACGTCGGCGAGCTACTCGGCCTCGGCGGCCCCACCGAGGAGACCCCGGTCCGCCTCACCCCCGAGGAACTGGCCGACCACTTCGCCGGCCAGGACACCCCCGAGAACCTCCAGGCGGCCCTCGACCTCGGCTACCTGGGCACCGACGGCGAGGAGATCGTCCACGTCAGCCACCGCCTGCTGGAGGTCTCGGCCGCCCTGGTCCGCGAGGGCATCCCGCTGGCCGAGGTCCTCGCGGCGGCGAGCCGGGTCCGCGAGCACGCCGAGGCCATGGCCGCCCTCTTCACCGAGATGGTCCTCGCCCACGGCACCCGGCACGACGTCCAACGCCTGCGCCCGCTGGCCAAGTCGGTGGTGGAGGCGGAACTCTCGATGGCCCTGGACCGCCACCTGAACCCCCACCCCGAGACCTGACCCGGGCCGGGCTCAGCATCCGCGGCCGGCATCCCGCCCGGCCCCGGTCGCCCCCGACGTCAGCCATGCCCTGTTTCGAACTGGCGCCTGACGCGATCGCCGAACTCACCAAAGCGCTCACACCTTCGAGGTACATCACACCTGTTCGAACCTGAAGCGGCATGCGCGCACCGAGAGTTGAGCCGACTGACCCCGGCGGCTGTCCGACCAGCCCCGGGGCACGGCCGACACTCCCTGGAGTCCCGACATGCCCGAGCATAGTTCTGGCCCGCTCCCGCCGACACCGGCTCCGGAGGCACCTCACAGAGCCCTTGGCGTCGTGCGCCTCAGCAACGTCACCACGGTGACCACATCGCCCGGCAGGCAACGAACAGCCATCCAGCAAGGCGCGGCTCGACTCGCCTTGACCGTCATCGCCGAAGCAGCCGACCTCGGGGTCTCGGCACGAAAGACATCCCCCTTCGAACGGCCGGCCCTGGCACCGTGGCTGCGCAAACCCGACGAATACGACGCCATCGTCTGGTCCCACGTGGACCGCGCCGTGCGCTCCGTCAACCACATGTCCGAGCTGCTCGAATGGGCGGAGGAGCAAGAAAAGACCCTCGTGTTCGTCATGCCGGGGGAGGAACGACCTCTCGTCGTCACGCCTCTGAGTGACGGCAGGACCATCCGACGGTGCATGGACCTGGCTTACATCGCCGAGCAGGAGGCTCACGCCCTTTCGGCGCGCCTCACAGGCGCTCATGAGGCGCTGCGAGCGACCGGTCGATACGGCGGCCTTGTCCCGTTCGGGTACCGCAAAGCGCCCCATCCGTCGGGCACCGGCTGGTGCCTCGCCCCGGACGTCGAGTCAGCTGCCCTCGTGCGCCACATCGTGGACCGCGTCCACCAAGGGGACTCGCTCACGGCCATCGCCCGCGATCTCAACGACCGGAACACTCCCGTACCCCGCGACCACCACGCGCTGCTACAAGGCCGCTCCACCGGCGGCGTCCGACACGGACATACCTTCGACAGATTCCGTTGGACGTCGGGGACACTCTCGAAGGTCCTGCGCTCGCCCTCGCTGATGGGACACCGCCTTCATCGCGGGCGCTCGGTTCTCGACGAGGACGGCCGCCCGGTACTGATCGGCGCACCGGTACTGAGTCGAAGCGAGTTCCACACCCTGCAGGACCTCCTGACAGCTCGGTCCCCTGGCCCCAGGCGCTCCAGGGGCGCCGGCTCCCATCTGCTGACTCGCGTCGCGCATTGCGGTGCCTGCGGCGGCCGCATGTACTTCAGGCCGCGCAAGCCCTACATCTACGGGGACTACGTCTGCGCCGCACCCGCGAACGGCCTGCGGTGCCCAGCGGCAGCCGCCATGCGATCGGACTGGCTGGAGACTTACGTGATCGACGGCTACCGAGCGGCGACAGGAGCCGGCGGACCGGTGAGCCGGGCAGACCTCCAGGCCGCCGGAGCACGGGTCACGGTCACCAAGGGCCGCTGCGGTGGAGGCGTGGACGGGCTCTCAGGACCGGACACCTCACGACTGACCTTGGCGATGGGCGCACCTTCGGACCCTGCAGCCTGACCGGTACCCCCTGCGGGGCACGCGACCTGCGCGCCCCGCCCCTCACCGCCTACTTGTCGAACGCCACCGTCACAGGCGCGTGGTCCGACCAGCGCTCCTCATGAGAGGCGGCGCGCTCCACATAGGCCTTGACCGCCCTGGCCGCCAGCCCCGGGGTCGAAACGATCAAGTCGATCCGCCATCCTGCATCGTTGTCGAAAGCCCGCCCCCGGTACGACCACCACGAGTACGGCCCCTCCGTGTCCGGGTGCAGGGCCCGGACGACGTCGACGTAGCCGCCGTCCGCCGCGTCGAGGACCCGGGTCAGCCAGGCGCGCTCCTCGGGGAGGAAGCCGGAGTTCTTCTTGTTGGCCCGCCAGTTCTTCAGGTCGGCCTCGGCGTGGGCGATGTTCCAGTCGCCGCAGACGACGACCTCGCGGCCGTCGGCGGCGGCCCGCACCCGCAGCTCCTTGAGGTACTCCAGGAACTCGGCCATGAAGCGGATCTTCTCGTCCTGCCGCTCCGTCCCGACCTCGCCCGAGGGCAGGTAGAGGCTGGCGACGACGACGCCCGGCAGGTCGACCTCCACGTACCGGCCGCTCGCGTCGAACTCGTCCGACCCGAAGCCGATCCGCACCCGCTCCGGCGCGCGCCGCGTGTAGAGCGAGACGCCGGCCCGCCCCTTGGCGGTGGCCGGGGCGTGCACGACGTGCCAGCCCTCGGGCTCCCGCACCCCGGCCGGGAGCTGCTCCGGCTCGGCGCGCACCTCCTGGAGGCACAGCACGTCGGCTTCGGTCCCGGCGAGCCACTCGACGAAGCCCTTCTTGGCGGCGGCGCGGAGCCCGTTCACATTCACGGTGGTCACTGTCAGCACCGGGCCACGGTACCGGCACACTTGGCGGGTACCCCGTACCGACCAGCATAGAGATACGATCGATCGCATGAGTATTCATCCCGTGTCCGCCACCGCGCCCGTGCTGCGGCGCGTCTCCTTCGACCACCCCGACGCGCGCGCCCTGAACGACCGCGTCCAGCTCGAGTACGCGGAGCGCTACGGCGATGAGGGCGATGTCACACCGCTCGACCCGACGATGTTCTCCCCGCCGCGCGGCCTGTACCTGATCGCGTACGACGCGGACGGCACCCCGCTGGCGACCGGCGGCTGGCGCGCCCAGGACGCGAACGAGGAGGAGTACGCGGACGGCGACGCCGAGCTCAAGCGGATGTACGTCACTCCGGAGGCGCGCGGCCTGGGCCTGGCCCGGCGGATCCTCGCGGAGCTGGAGACGGACGCCCGCGCGGCGGGCCGCACCCGCATGGTCCTGGAGACGGGGACGAAGCAGCCGGAGGCGATAGCGCTCTACGTCTCCAGCGGCTACGAGCCGTGCGCCAGGTTCGGGCTGTACCGCTTCGAGGAGCTGAGCCGCTGTTACGCGAAGGCGCTGTAGCCGCTCGACGGACCGCACCGGCTCGGGTGGCCCCGGGCGGCCTGCTCCGGCGGGCCGCCTCACCGGACATGGCGAGAATCGCACCGGGCACAGCAAGAACCCCGCCGGGGTGACCCGGCGGGGTTCTCAATTGCGGTGGACCTGTGGGGATTTGAACCCCAGACCCCCTCGATGCGAACGAGGTGCGCTACCAGACTGCGCCACAGGCCCTTGCAACGAGTGAAACTCTAGCATCCCGATCGGGGTGCTTGGAAATCCGTTCCCTGGCAGGTCAGCCGGGTCACTCGTTGGCGGCCCGGGGCCGCCCGTCGGAACCGGCGGCGCCGGCGTCGTACTGGTCGAAGAGCGGGGTGCGCCCGCGCTCGCGGGAGCGGCGCGCGGAGGCGGCGCGGCGGGCGTCGCTGCGCC
This sequence comes from Streptomyces sp. NPDC049813, assembly GCF_044465085.1. Classification (NCBI taxonomy): domain Bacteria; kingdom Bacillati; phylum Actinomycetota; class Actinomycetes; order Kitasatosporales; family Streptomycetaceae; genus Streptomyces; species Streptomyces sp. NPDC049813. Next base: position 182,890 of record NZ_JBITLI010000009.1, read on the forward strand.
CGTCGTCGGCGGCCGGCTCCTGCGCGGGTTCCGCGGCGGCCGACTCCGCGGCGGAGGAGCGGGCGGCGCTCCAGGTCTCGGGGGCGCCGTAGTCGATGCCGCCGCCGGCCCGCGGGGCGACGGGGGCGGTGACGTACGTGGGCAGCGGGACGGGGACGGGGTCCCAGCTCTCGCCGGGGCCGGGCCGGTGCTGGCGCTCGCGCTGCTGGTCGACCCACTCGGCGTGGTCGGTCTGTTCGACGAGCGCGCGCCGGTCGGCGGCGAGGGAATCGAGCCCGGTGCCGGTGCCGGTCTCGGTGTCTGGACCGTCCTCCGCGTCGTCGGCGGCGCCGCGCCGGGCGGTGGGCTGGCGCCGGCGCGGCTGGCGCTCGCGCAGGCGCTGCGCGGCGATCTCGGCGCGGCGGCGGTCCATGACGTAGGCGAAGCGGCGTCGCTCCTGGGCCCGCAGGTAGACGATGTAGGTGCTGAGCAACAGGGCGGGTGCGGCGGGTGCCCACAGGAACGCGATGCCGCCGACTCCGGCGACGACGGCGCCGATGCTGAAGGCGATGAAGAGCAGCACGGTGGTGCGGCGGCGGCGCGCGAGCACCTTGGTGCGCCGGGCGCGGGCCTGGGCCTCGGCGGAGGAGACGCGGGGGCGGCGGGGCGTGGCCGCGGGCTCCGGCTGGTGCTCGGGCTCGTGGCGCGGCTCGGGGCGGGCCTCGGGATGCGCCTCGGAACGCGGCTCGGGCCGGGCCTCGGGGCGCGGTCGCTCGGCGGGCGGGGGTACGACGGGGGGCCGGACGTCCACCGCTTCGGTGATCGCGTCCGAACCGTCCGGGGCGCCGCGCCGCTCTTCCGTCTCCGGCGAGCGCGTCTGCAGGTCCTTGGCGTACCGGCGCTCCATGCCCGCCCGTCCGGACAGAAGTCGGATGGCGGTGCTGAAGCGTTCCGTCGGACGGGCTTCGTTCAGCTCGTCCTGCCTACGGAGCCACATCGGCACCAAGTAGGCGGCCCAGGCCCCGACGATGACTGCGTAGATGAGGCCGCTGCTGCTCACGCCTCACACCGTAGAGGGGTTTGCGGGAAGCCATCCGCCAATTGAGCCGGTGTGTCGCACGATCTGGCTGATATTTCGAGCTTTTTTTGCGACTGGTGCGATCAACTGGCCGCCCGGGACGGGAATTCAATGACTCCCGCGGTCGCCCGCCGATCAATTTCGAACATTTATTTTATTTTGAGGAGGCGCCGGGGTCGATGGCGTTGGAACCCCCGGGACCTGCGGAGTTGCCGCGCTGGGCGCGCCGCAGGCGGCGCAGCAGCCCCTCGGGCACCTCCTCGGCGGTGAGCGCGAAGACGAGGTGGTCCCGCCAGCCGCCGTCGATGTGGAGATACCGTGGGCGCAGCCCCTCCTCGCGGAATCCGAGTTTCTCCACGACCCGGCGGCTCGGCCCGTTCTCCGGACGAATGCAGACCTCGATGCGGTGCAGGCCCACCGTGCGGAAGCAGTGGTCGACGGCGAGCGCGACGGCGGTGGGCATCACTCCGCGCCCGGCGACGCCCTGGTCCACCCAGTACCCGACGTGGCCCGAGCACATGGAACCCCAGGTGATCCCGGCGACCGTCAACTGGCCGACGAGGCGGCCCTGGTACTCCACGACGAAGGGCAGCATGCGGCCCGCGTTCGCCTCCGCGCGCAGGTGACGCACCATCTGCCGGTAGGTCGGACGGTGCGCGATCGGGCCGCTCGGAGTGGGCGGCGGGATGGTCGCCTCCCAGGGGCGCAGCCAGTCGCGGTTGCGGCGGTTGACGTCCCGCCAGGCGCTCTGGTCGCGCAGCTTTATCGGGCGCAGGACGACGTCGCCCTCCACCAGGACGACGGGCCAGGACGGGCTGTTCAGCGCGCACCCCCCGGGTCGGCGTCGGGTCTGGGATGGTCACCGCCGCGGAGCTGGTCCACGGCGTGGACGAGCAGCGGCTCCAGGACCGCGAGGCCGTCCCGCACGCCGCCGCTCGACCCCGGCAGGTTGACGATCAGGGTGCGGCCCGCGACTCCGGCGAGGCCGCGCGAGAGCGCGGCGGTGGGCACGTGCTCGCGCCCGTACGCGCGGATCGCCTCGGGGATGCCCGGGACGGTGCGCTCGATGACGCGGGCCGTGGCCTCGGGGGTCCGGTCGGTCGGGGAGATCCCGGTGCCGCCGGTGGTGACGACGACGTCGTACGCGGCCTCGACCGCGGCCCGCAGCGCGGCCTCCACGGGGTCGCCGTCCGGCACGACCTGGGGGCCCTCGACGGCGAAGCCCGCCGCGCGCAGGGCCTCGGCGATCAGCGGGCCGCCCTTGTCCTCGTAGACGCCCGCGGCGGCCCGGTTCGAGGCGGTGACGACGAGGGCGCGGTAGGACCCGGTCATGACCGGTCCCCGCGCTGCCAGGTGCCGGACTTGCCGCCGGTCTTCTCCTCGACGCGCACGTCCGTGATGACCGCGCCCTTGTCGACCGCCTTGACCATGTCGACGACGGTGAGCGCGGCGACGGAGACCGCGGTGAGGGCCTCCATCTCGACGCCCGTGCGGTCCGTGGTCTTCACGGTCGCGAGGATCTCCACCGCGTCGTCGGCCACCGTCAGGTCCAGCCGCACGCCGGAGACGGCCAGCGGGTGGCAGAGCGGGATCAGGTCCGGGGTCCGCTTGGCCCCCATGATCCCGGCGATCCGGGCGGTCGCGAGCGCGTCGCCCTTCGGCACGCCCTCGCCGCGCAGCAGTTCGACCACGCGCGGCGAGACGACGACGCGGCCACTGGCGCGGGCGGTGCGCGCGGTGACGTCCTTCTGCGACACGTCGACCATGCGGGCGGCGCCCGCCTCGTCGAGGTGGGTGAGTCGGTCCTGCGAAGTGCTCATGGTGCTGTGGCGCTCCCGATCCGAGCCGTGCGCGGTGCGGCGCGCCGGACTGTTGTGCGCGACACGGTATCGCGGGCGCCGCGGGAACAGCGGGTCCGGGCCGCCGGGAACCGGACGCGGGGGCCCGGCCGGGCGACGGGGCGCAGACGGGGGCAGAGAGCGGACGGGGGTGCGACGGCAGGCTCTCAGCCCAGCGGGACGACCTCCACCTCGGTGCCGGGCTCCACCGACGTGACGTCCTCGGCGACCACGATCAGCGCGTCCGCCTGGGCGAGCGCCGCGATGAGGTGCGAGCCGGAGCCGCCGACCGGGGCGACCGTGCCCGCCTCGGCGTCGTAGGTGCCGCGCAGGAACTGGCGACGGCCCTCAGGGGAGGTCAGCGCCTTGTCGGTGGTGAGCACCGCGCGCGTGCTGGGGCGGCGCAGGATGGCGTCGGGCAGGCCCATCAGGGCGCGGATCGCCGGCCGGACGAACAGCTCGAAGGAGACGTAGCTGGAGACCGGGTTGCCCGGCAGGGCGAGCAGCGGGGTGTGGTCGGGGCCGACGGAGCCGAAGCCCTGCGGCTTGCCTGGCTGCATGGCGAGCTTGCGGAACTCGACGCCGCTGCCCGCGCCGATGCCGCCCTCCTCGTCCGGGTCGCCGATCGAGGAGAGGGCCTCCTTGACGACGTCGTACGCGCCGACGCTGACGCCGCCGGTGGTGACGACGAGGTCGGCGCGGATCAACTGGTCCTCGATGGTGGAGCGGAGGGTCTCGGCGTCGTCGGCGACCGCGCCGACGCGGTAGCCGATGGCTCCGGCGTCCCGGGCCGCGGCCGTCAGGGAGAAGCTGTTGGAGTCGAAGATCTGGCCGTGGCTCAACGACTCGCCGGGCTGCACGAGTTCGCTGCCGGTGGAGACGACGACCACTCGCGGGCGAGGGCGCACGCGTACGGTGCCGCGGCCGATGGCGGCGAGCAGGGCGATCTGCGGCGGTCCGAGGACCGTGCCCGCGGTGAGGGCGCGGTCGCCGGCCCGGACGTCGCTGCCCTGCGCGCGTACGTGGGCGCGGGCCTCGGCCGGGCGGTGGACGCGGACCTCGCCGGAGGCGCCCCCGGGGGCGCTGGAGTGGGCCGTCATGGTGGTGACGGGGCCCGCGCCGAGCCCTCCGTCGGTCCACTCCACGGGGACGACGGCCTCGGCGCCGGGCGGCAGCGGGGCGCCGGTCATGATGCGGGCGGCCTGGCCGGGGCCGACGGTGGGCTGCTCGCTCTGGCCCGCCGCGACGTCACCGATCACGGTGAGCACGGCGGGGTACTCCTCGCCGGCCCCGGCGACATCGGCGACGCGCACCGCGTACCCGTCCATCGAGCTGTTGTCGAACGGGGGCAGCGCGACCGGGACCGTCACGTCCTCGACGAGCACGCAGCCCTGGGCGTCGAGGATCTGCAGCTCGATGGGGTCGAGCGGGCGGACGGTGCTGAGGATGTCCTCCAGGTGCTCGTCGACCGACCACAGGTGCTGGCGGCCGACAGGGGACGAGGTGGTCGCGCTGCTCAAGGTGCTACATCTCCTCGGTGACGTAACTGCGAAGCCAGGACCGGAAGTCCGGTCCCAGGTCCTCACGTTCGCATGCGAGTCTGACAATGGCACGCAGATAGTCGCCTCGGTCGCCGGTGTCATAGCGGCGGCCGGTGAAGACGACGCCGTGCACCGGGCCGCCGATCTTCTCGTCCGCGGCGAGCTGTTGCAGGGCGTCGGTCAGCTGGATCTCGCCGCCGCGGCCGGGCTCGGTCGTGCGGAGAATGCCGAAGACGTGCGGGTCCAGGACGTAGCGGCCGATGACCGCGTAGTTCGACGGCGCGTCCGCCGGGTCCGGCTTCTCCACCAGGTCGGTGACCTTGACCACGTCGCCTTCCTCGGTGGCCTGGACCGCGGCGCAGCCGTAGAGGTGGATCTGCGAGGGCGCGACCTCCATGAGGGCCACCACGCTGCCGCCGTGCCGCTCCTGGATGTCGACCATCCGCGCCAGCAGCGGATCGCGCGGGTCGATCAGGTCGTCGCCCAGCAGCACCGCGAACGGCTCCTGGCCCACGTGCGGTTCCGCGCACAGCACCGCGTGCCCCAGCCCTCTCGGGTCGCCCTGCCGCACGTAGTGCATCGTCGCCAGGTCGCTCGACTCCTGCACCTTGGCAAGACGCGCGGCGTCGCCCTTCTTCTGAAGCGCCGACTCCAACTCGTAGTTGCGGTCGAAGTGGTCCTCCAGCGGCCGCTTGTTGCGGCCCGTGATCATGAGGACGTCGTCGAGCCCCGCGGACACGGCTTCTTCGACCACGTACTGGATCGCCGGCTTGTCCACCACCGGAAGCATCTCCTTGGGAGTCGCCTTCGTGGCCGGCAGGAACCGGGTGCCGAGACCTGCGGCAGGAATGACAGCCTTGGTGATCCTGGTGTGCGCGTCAGTCATGCCGTCACCATATCCGGCACGTATGGGCGGAATCTGTGGGTCCGCTATGCCGGTACACATATGTACGGAATAGGAGAAACCTGTGAGTCGGCCATGAACCGCCACCCAGAAAGCGCACGCGCGGCCAACCCTGACAAGCGCACCTTGCGCAGGGCTTTCCTGGCGGTGAGGAGGACATTGCCATCGGATGTCGTACGGGAGACGGGGCCGGCCCTCGCCGAGCGGGCCTTCGAGCTGCCCGAGCTGGCCGGGGCCCGCACCGTGGCCGCGTACGTCTCGGTCGGCTCCGAGCCCGGGACGGGGCCGCTGCTCGACGCGCTCCGCGCGCGCGGGACGCGGGTCCTGCTGCCGGCACTGCTGCCCGACAACGACCTGGACTGGGGGGCCTACACCGGGCCGGCCTCGCTCGTCGAGATGCGGCATCCGGGCCGCATCGCGCTGCTGGAGCCGGGCGGCGAGCGGCTCGGGCCCGAGGCGGTGACGGCCGCGGACGTCGTCCTGCTGCCCGGGCTCGCGGTGGACGCGCGCGGGATGCGGCTCGGCCGCGGCGGCGGCTCCTACGACCGGGTCCTCGCGCGGATCGAGGCGGCCGGGGCGCACCCCGCGCGCGTGGTGCTGCTCTACGACTCCGAAGTCGTCGCGCACGTCCCGGCGGAGGCGCACGACAAGGCCGTGCACGCCGTGGTGACGCCTTCGGGCACGCGCCGCTTCCCACAGGCGTAAGGCCCAAGGCGTAAGGCGACCTATGCGAGAAGGGGCCTCCACGCGCGCGTGGAGGCCCCTTTTCACTACCGCTGTCCTACGGCTTGAGCACCAGGGTGTCGGAGGTGTCGGCGGCGACGGCCTTGTCCGTGAAGCGCCACGGCAGCAGCTCGCCCTTGACCCACTTGTCGGTCTGGTCGGTGTAGTGGGCGCTGTAGGTGTGGCCCGAAGCGCCCGTGAGGTTGATCCACTTGGACTTGTCGAGGTCGTCCAGGTTGACCACCATGCGCATCGACGGCACCCAGTCGACGCCGTAGCCGCCCGCCGCGTTCCAGCCGGTGGCGTTCACCGCCGCCTCGCCGCCGCCGAGCTTCCAGGGGCCGCGGTTGAGCACGTACTGCAGCCAGCCGGGGCCCTCGGTGCCCAGGGTCTGGTTCTTCAGCTCCAGCTTGTGCAGCCGGCCCCAGCTCCAGGTGTCGATGTCCTTGCCCAGCTTGGCCGTCAGGTCCCAGCGGGCGTCGTCCATGGCCCGCTTGAACAGCTGGTCACGGGTGGTGGTGGGGTCGTTGTTGCGGCTGCCCGGCGTCTTCCACCAGCCGTTCTTCTCATCGTCGATGATCTTGCGCACGACCTCGAACCAGCGGTCGCCGCCGTCCGGCTGCGCCGAGTGGGCGTCGCGCTGGCCGCACTCGCGGACCTTGCGGTCCTCGTCGGCCGGGCCGGTGTTGTCGACCGGCGTGACATACAGGCACTGGCCCTCGACCCGCAGCTCCTTGGGCAGCTTGTTGCCGAAGGCGAGCTTGAGGATGTTGCGCCACACGGAGTTGAAGTACGCGGCCGCGGCCGAGTCCGGGTTCTGGGTGTAGTCCCAGTTCTCCAGGAGCTGCTGCGCCTGGCGGACGTACTTGTCCTTGACGTCGATCTTGAGCAGCTTGGGCACGAGCAGCTTGGCGATCTCGCTGCTGTTGTCCATCTGCATCAGGCGCATGTCGTCGGTGGAGATCTTGCCGCCGCCGTCGATCTTCGACTTGATGAGGTCGGTGATCCGCTGGCTGCGGGTGCCGTAGCCCCAGTCGGTGGTCAGCGTGTGCGGGTAGTCCTTGCCGACCACGGCCTGGTTGGCGGTCACGATGTAGCCGCGCTTCGGGTCGTACTCGTAGGGCAGCTCGGCCTGCTTGACGTAGCCGGTCCACTTGTAGTCGGCGTCCCAGCCGGGCGAGGGCAGCGAGCCGTCGCCCTCGCCGCGCAACGGGATGCGGCCGGGCAGCTGGTAGCCGATGTGGCCCTCGGTGTCCGCGTACGTGAGGTTCTGCGAGGGCACCTGGAAGTCGGCGGCCGCCGCACGGAACTCGGACCAGTCCTTCGCCTTGTCGATCTCGAAGACGGCGTCCATGGTGTTGCCGGGGTCGAGCGCGGTCCAGCGCAGCGCGATGCCGTAGCCGTCGCCGCGGTCCGGCGCCGTGGCGCCCACCGGGGCCTTCTTGCCGACCTTGACGAGTTCGTCGTTGCGGTCGGACAGCAGCGGCCCGTTGTTGGTCTCGCGCACGGTGATCGTCTTGGAGGCGCCGCCGGCGACCTTGATGACTTCCTCGTGCGTCTTGAAGGGGACCGTCTTGCCGTCGTACTGGTAGCCGTCGCCGTCGAACCGCTCCAGGTAGAGGTCGGTCACGTCGGCGCCCGAGTTGGTCAGGCCCCAGGAGATGGACTGGTTGTGGCCGATGACCACGCCCGGCATGCCGGCGAAGGTGTAACCGCTCACGTCGTACTGGCACTTCGCCGAGACGCTCGTGCAGTGCAGGCCCATCTGGTACCAGACCGAGGGCAGTTGCGGCGCGAGGTGCGGGTCGTTGGCGAGCAGCGGCTTGCCGGTGATGGTGTGGTCGCCGGAGACCACCCAGGAGTTGGAGCCGATGCCGTTGCCGTTGGGTCCCAGGCCCGCGGAGTCGGGGATCTGGTCCAGGACGTCGGCGAGGCCGCCCAGCTGGCTCTGGAGGCCGCTGGGGGCCTGTGTGCCGCCCGCCAGGCCCGTACCGGCCGCCCCGGAGGTGCCGCTCTGCGTCTGGCTGCCGGAGGCCGTCGGGTCGTACGTCTGCGTGACGCTGTTGTAGCCGCCCTCCTGCACGATCGGCTTGTGCCGGTCGTAGGGGTACTCCGGGTAGAGGTCCTTGATCTGCTTCGCGGTGAGGCGGCTCGTCATCAGGGACCGGTCGATCTCGTCCTGCATGTTGCCGCGCAGGTCCCAGGCCATCGCCTTCAGCCAGGCCACCGAGTCGACCGGGGTCCACTTCTGCGGCTTGTAGTCGTTCTCGAAGCCGAGCGCCACGTACTCCGCGGAGATCGCCTTGGCGCTCTTGCCGCCCAGGTAGGAGTTGACCCCCTTGGCGTACGCCTGGAGGTACTTCTTCGTCGCGGGCGAGAGCGTGGAGTCGTACTCGCGCTGCGCCACCCGGTGCCAGCCCAGGGTGCGCAGGAACTCGTCGGTCTTGACCTGACCCTTGCCGAACATCTCGGAGAGCCGCCCGGAGGTCGTATGACGGCGCACGTCCATCTCGTAGAACCGGTCCTGCGCCTGGACGAAGCCCTGGGCCATGAACAGGTCCTCGTCCGAGGAGGCGTAGATCTGCGGGATGCCGTAGCCGTCCCGTTTGACCTGTACCGGCCCGTCGAGACCGTCGAGTTCGACCGAGCCCGTCGTCTGCGGCAAGGAGGCGCGGACGCTGTCGACGCCCCAGTAGGCGCCGTATCCGATGCCCGCGACGACGGCCAACACGAGGACGATCACGAGCAGTCGGGCTCGGCGCCCCTTCTTCTTGCCGGACTGGCGACCGGAAGGAGCGTTCGTAGTGGAGGGCATCGCGATCCTTGCTGTCCTTCGCTAGCGGCTGGCTGGAGCAACCATACGAGCAGTGCGGAGCGGGCCCGGACGCGGAGTCGGGATGCGGGCACCGGGCACGCGGGGCCGGGCCGGGGCCCGAGCATCAAGAAAGCGTTAACGATTAGGTAAGGTAACGAAGTACCTCGCTCGCGGAAGGACCGGCCCCTGACTGTCCACCACCTCAACCAGCTCCTGCTCGTGAGCGCGCTCGTGCTGCTCATCGCGGTCGCCGCGGTGCGCGTCTCCTCGCGCAGCGGCCTGCCCAGCCTGCTGCTCTACCTCGGCATCGGCATCGCCATGGGCCAGGACGGCATCGGCGACGTCTCCTTCAGCGACGCCGAGTTGACCCAGGTCATCGGCTACGCCGCGCTCGTCGTGATCCTGGCCGAGGGCGGCCTGGGCACGAAGTGGAAGGAGATCCGGCCGGCGCTCCCGGCGGCCGTGGCCCTCTCGCTCGTGGGCGTCGCGGTGAGCGTGGGGGTGACGGCGGCGGGCGCGCACTACCTCGTCGGCCTGGAGTGGCACCAGTCCCTCATCATCGGCGCGGTGGTGTCCTCCACGGACGCGGCGGCCGTTTTCTCCGTCCTGCGTAAGGTGCCGCTTCCCACGCGCATCACCGGCGTCCTGGAAGCGGAGTCCGGTTTCAACGACGCACCTGTCGTCATCCTTGTCGTCGCCTTCTCGACGGCCGGCCCGGTGGAGCACTGGTACGTCCTGGTAGGCGAGATCGCCCTGGAGCTGGCGATCGGCGCCGCGACCGGCCTAGCGGTGGGCTGGCTCGGCTCCTACGGGCTGCGGCACGTCGCCCTGCCCGCCTCCGGCCTCTACCCGATCGCCGTGATGGCCATCGCCACCGTCGCGTACGCGGCGGGCGCCATGGCGCACGGCAGCGGCTTCCTCGCCGTCTACCTGGCCGCCATGCTCATGGGCAACGCCCGGCTGCCGCACTGGCCCGCCACCCGGGGTTTCGCCGAGGGACTCGGCTGGATCGCGCAGATCGGCATGTTCGTGCTGCTCGGACTGCTCGTCACGCCGCACGAGCTGGCCGACGACATCGTGCCCGCGCTCATCATCGGGCTCGTCCTCACGGTGATCGCACGGCCCCTGGAGGTGGTCGTGAGCCTGGCGCCCTTCCGCGTCCCCTGGCGGGAGCAGGCCCTCATGTCCTGGGCGGGCCTGCGCGGCGCCGTCCCCATCATCCTGGCGACCATCCCCATGGTGACGGGCGTCTCGGGCAGCCGGCGGATCTTCAACATCGTCTTCGTCCTGGTCGTCGTCTACACCCTCATCCAGGGGCCCACGCTGCCCTGGCTGGCCAGGAAGCTGCGCCTGGGCTCCTCGGAGACCGCCGCCGACCTCGGCATCGAGTCCGCGCCCCTGGAGCGGCTGCGCGGGCACCTGCTCTCCGTCTCCGTCCCGCGCGGCTCCCGGATGCACGGCGTGGAGGTCGGCGAGCTGCGGCTGCCCAAGGGCGCCGCCGTCACCCTGGTCGTCCGCGAGGGCACGTCCTTCGTGCCCGGCCCCACCACGGTGCTGCGGCACGGCGACGAACTCCTCGTCGTGGCCACCGACCCGGTGCGCGACGCCGCGGAGGCGCGCCTGCGGGCCGTCGCGCACGGCGGCAAGCTGGCGGGCTGGCTGGGCACGGGGGGCGAAACCGCCCGTTAACATGGTCCGGTAGACAAAGTTTCACGAACCACCGACTCTGCCTGACGTAGAGCCGGCGCGACCGCAAAGCGGCCGCGGTCCCCTTGCGGCACCACGCCCACCCGGCGTGCCCGTCGCATGGTCCAGGGCCTCTCCTGGCGCGGGCCGCTGGTATCACTCGGTTCCCGGCGCATGTGAGGACGGCTCTCGGTCCTGCGGCCCCTCGACCAGGAGGCCGGCGGACTACCAGGCGGCAGAAAGGCGAGAGCCGTGCCACAGAAGGCCACGGTTCCCGGCACCTCGACCACCCGCCCGGGCTACGGACAGCTGCTGCGCACGCGCGGAGCCTGGACGTTCCTGCTCCCCGGCTTCGCGGCACGCCAGCCGTTCGCGATGCTGACCATCTCCATCGTGCTGCTCGTCCAGCACACCTCCGGCTCGTACGGGACCGCGGGCGCGGTCTCCGCGACGACCGGCGTCTCCATGGCGCTGTTCGCGCCCTACGGAGGCAAGCTGGCCGACCGCTTCGGCCAGCGGGCCGTCCTGCTGCCCGGCGTCCTCGTGCACAGCGCCTCGGGGCTCGCCCTGACGGCGCTGGCCCTGTCCGGGGCGCCCACCTGGACGCTGTTCCTCGCCGCCGTGCCGACCGGCGCGTCCACGCCCCAGGTCGGGCCGATGGTGCGGGCCCGGTGGGGCGTCACCCTCCAGGGCTCGCCCCTGATGCAGACCGCCGCGGCCTTCGAGTCGGTCACCGACGAGTTCACGTTCGTGCTCGGCCCGCTGTTCGCCACGGCCCTGTGCACCGGCGTCAACCCGGCCGCGGGGCTCGTCACCGAGGCCGCGCTCACCCTCGTCGGCGGCCTGCTGTTCGCCGCCCAGAAGGGCACCCAGCCGACCCCGACGGCCGGCTCCCTCGACGCCCACGCGCGCGGGGAGCACGTCTCCGCGCTGCGCGTGCCCGGCGTACGGGTGCTGATCGTGACGTTCCTCGGCATCGGCGCCGTCTTCGGCGGCATGCAGGTCTCGCTCGCCGCCTACACCGAGGCGATCGGCGAACCCGGCCTGAACGGCGTCCTGTACGGCACCTTCGCCGCGGGCAACATGCTCTCCGGCCTCGTCTGCGGCGCCGTCGCCTGGAAGGCCGCGCCGCAGCGCCGGCTGCTCGTCGGCTACACCGCCCTGGCGCTGACCGCGTCCGGCCTGTGGGCGGCGCACTCCGTCCTGCTCCTCGCGGGGCTCGGCCTGCTGGTCGGCGTCTGCATCGCGCCCTCGCTGATCACCGGCTACACCCTCGTCGAGTCGATCGTCCCGGCGAACTCGCGCACCGAGGCCTTCACCTGGCTGACCGGGGCCGTCGCGCTCGGCCAGGCGGCCGCCGTCACAGTGGCCGGACAGCTGGAGGACCGCTTCTGGGACGGGGCCGGATTCCTCGTCCCGATGGGCGGCACGGTGCTCGCCCTGGTGGTGATGTTCCTGCTGCGCTCGCGGCTGGTGCCGCCGGCCCCGGGGCGGACCGTGGCGCGTGGCGTGGGTCACCGCGTACCGGCGGCAGTGGACTGATCTCGCGGAATAGGTCACTATGGATCGTCGTTAGCACTCATCGAGTGAGAGTGCCAGGAGGAAGACACAGTGCCGACTTACCAGTACCAGTGCACCGAGTGCGGCGAAGGCCTCGAGGCGGTGCAGAAGTTCACCGACGACGCTCTCACCGAGTGCCCCCAGTGCAAGGGCCGCCTGAAGAAGGTCTTCTCGGCCGTCGGCATCGTCTTCAAGGGCTCGGGCTTCTACCGCAACGACAGCCGTGGCTCCTCGTCGAGCAGCAGCCCGGCGTCCGCGAAGCCGGCCGGCGAGTCGAAGTCCGCGGAGACGAAGTCGACGCCGGACGCCAAGCCGAGCTCCGCCGGCTCGTCGACGTCCGCGAGCTCCGGCTCCAGCAGCTCCACCAGCTCTTCCAGCTCGTCGTCGGCCGCCTAGCCGCGCGTCTGTCGTCGCCGGCCGCCTAACCGCGCGTCCGTCATCGTCAGCCGCCTAGCCGCACGCTTTCGCGCGAGACGTCTTACGAGACCCTGTCGTCCCCGACGGCGGGGTCTTCGGCGTTCCCGCCCTTGGCTACTGTGCTGACCATGGCGACCACTACGCACACACGCCCCGACGCCGAGATCGGTGTGATCGGCGGCTCCGGGTTCTACTCGTTCCTCGACGACGTGACCGAGGTCCAGGTCGACACCCCCTACGGAGCGCCCAGCGACTCCCTCTTCCTGGGCGAGGTGGCCGGGCGCCGGGTCGCCTTCCTGCCCCGGCACGGACGCGGGCACCACCTGCCGCCGCACCGCATCAACTACCGCGCCAACCTGTGGGCGCTGCGCTCGGTGGGCGTGCGCCAGGTCCTCGGGCCGTGCGCGGTCGGCGGGCTCCGGCCGGAGTACGGGCCGGGGACGCTGCTGGTGCCGGACCAGTTCGTGGACCGGACGAAGTCACGGACGCAGACCTACTTCGACGGGCTGCCGCTGCCGGACGGCACCGTGCCGAACGTCGTGCACGTCTCGCCGGCCGACCCGTACTGCCCCACGGGCCGCGCGGCCGCCCTGCGGGCCGCACGCGGCAAGGAGTGGGAGGCGGTGGACGGCGGCACGCTCGTCGTGGTCGAGGGCCCGCGCTTCTCCACCCGCGCCGAGTCGCGGTGGCACGCGGCGATGGGCTGGTCGGTGGTGGGCATGACCGGCCACCCCGAGGCGATGCTCGCCCGGGAACTGGAGCTCTGCTACACGTCGTTGACGCTGGTCACCGATCTCGACGCGGGCGCCGAGAGCGGCGAGGGCGTCTCGCACGACGAGGTCCTCAAGGTCTTCGCGGCGAACGTGGACCGGCTGCGGACGGTGCTGTTCGACGCGGTGGCGGGGCTGCCGGCCACCGCGGAACGGGACTGTCTGTGCGCGGGGGCGCTGGGCGGGATGGACCCGGGGATCCGGTTGCCGTAAGGGGGCGCGGGGGCACGGGGGCGTTGGCGGGATGGATCCGGGGATCGGGCTGCCGTGAGGGCGCGCGGGTGGCACCGGCAGGGGTGACGGGGTTCTCCGCGGCGGGCGGGCACGGCACGAGCCCGGGCGGGGACGAGGGCGGCGGGGTGACCACGTTGTCCACAACCGGCGGGTAGTGCACGGGGCTCAGCGGGGGTGAGCCCGGCGGTGGATCGTGGTCGGCGAGACGGGCGCACGGCCCGTCCGCACCCGACCCGACCGATCGGTTCGCGCGTCTTTTCGCGACGCGGGCGACTCGACCGGCGCGACCCACAGGCGGTGACAGCCATGTCCGTGACGACTCCCCCGGCCCAGCTCAGCACTCCCCCCACCTCCGAGGTGCCGTCCTTCCCTCCCGTGCGCGTCCGCGGTGCGCGGGGCCGGACCGGGCGCCCGGGCCGCCGCCGGCGCGGGCCGGCCGTGGTCGCGGGGCTCGCCCTGTCCGCGGTCGCGCTGGCCGCCGCGGTGCCCTCGTCCGGCGCGGGCCGGGGCCACGAGCGGGCGCAGGCACCGCCCCGCGAGCGGGCCCGGGGCCCCGCCGTGACCGTGTCGGCGCCGGTGCGGATCGCGGACGCGGGGGCGGTGCGGCTGCTGCGGCCGGGCGACCGGGTGGACGTGGTGGCGGCGCGGGCGGACGGCCGCCCCGGCGTCCGGGTGCTGGCGTCCGGTGCGCGCGTGGCGTCGGTGCCGGAGGAGGGGACGGCGTCCGAGCAGCCCGGTGATCCGGCGGCCGGGGGCGGGTCGCTGGTGGTTCTGTCGGTGGGCCGGGCCACGGCCGTGCGGCTCGCGGGGGCGGGTGCCGGGTCCCGGCTGGCAGTGACCCTGTGGTGAGCGCCGCCGTCCCGGTGGTGCGGGCCGGAGCCGGGGTGGGCGCCGGTCCTGGGACGGAACCCGGTCCTGGGGTGAACGGTGCGCTGATCACTGGGGTGACGGCCCTGGCGTCAAGTCCCCCGATCGAGCTACCGAATTGGACAGGTCTGACCCGTGCTGTCGTAGGTTGCGACGTCGTTTGCTCCGCATCCTGTGCACGTGAAGAGAGGCCGTCCGGTGAGCGAGAAGAAGGATCTGAGTCTGTGGGAAGGCTTCAAGGCCTTCCTGATGCGTGGCAACGTGATCGACCTGGCGGTCGCCGTCGTCATCGGCGCCGCCTTCACCAACATCGTGAACGCGGTGGTGAAGGGCGTCATCAACCCGATCGTCGGCGCCTTCGGCACCAAGGACCTGGAGAGCTACAAGTCCTGCCTGAAGGCCCCGTGCACCGGCGACGACGGCATCGAGATCCTGTGGGGCTCGGTGCTCAGCGCCGCGCTCGGCTTCCTCATCACGGCAGCGGTCGTCTACTTCCTCATGGTGATGCCGATGGCCAAGTACCTGGCCCGGCAGGCCGAGCGCCGGGCGGCGAAGGAAGGCGCGCAGGAGACCGTCGAGGTCTCCGAGCTGGAGGTGCTCAAGGAGATCCGCGACGCGCTGGTGACGCAGCGCGGTGGTTCGGGGCCCGCCGGGACCTGACTCCGGGCGACCGCCGGGACCTGCTCCCGGCCACCGTGGCGGCCGCGGCGTCTCAGAGGTGGTGGGGCGGCTTCTCGTCCAGGAAGCGGGCGAGGTCGGCCGCGCTGTTGTCGCCGGCGGCGGGCCGCTCGCCCCATCCGCGGTCACTGTCGTCGGCGGACTGTGCCGTCAGCGGGTCGTCGAAGATCAGCGCGTTCTTCGGATCGCGCGGCTCGGGGCGCTCGGCGCGCTCGGGGGCGGTACTCATGCCTCCAGGGTACGTGGGCGGCGCGGGCCGGGGCCCGGGCCGCGGTGCGGGCGGGCGCGGGAGCGGCGGCGTTCCGATCGGGCCCGCGCAGTTCACCGCCGGGCCGCCTGATCTGCTGTCCTTGGACCATGACGTCCACGCCTGCCCCACACGCCGCGCCCGGCCCGGACCCCGCGCAGCACACCGCGCCCCACCACCCGCCCGTTCGGCGCCTGACGGAGAGGGCGCGGGACGAGAAGCACCGGGTCGCCTCGTCGCTGGAGCTCTTCTTCGACCTCTGCTTCGTCGTGGCGGTGGCGCAGGGCGGGGTGCAACTGGTCCACGCGATCGCCGAGGGCCATACGGGTACGGGCTTGATCGACTACGCGCGGGTCTTCTTCGCCATCTGGTGGGCGTGGATGAACTTCACGTGGTTCGCCTCGGCGTACGACAACGACGACGTGCTCTACCGCGTCGTCACCCTCGTCCAGATCGCGGGCGTGCTGGTGCTCGCGGCCGGGGTCTCCCGCGCCTTCTCCGACGACTTCACGGTGGTCTGGCTCGGCTACGTGATCATGCGGCTCGCCATGGTGGCGCACTGGCTGCGCGCGGCGCGGTCCACGAGCGGCGCCGAGCGGGCGGTCGCGTTGCGGTACGCGGGCGGGGTGCTGCTGTGCCAGGTCGGCTGGCTGGCGCTGCTGTTCATTCCGCACGGCGCGCAGAACTGGGTGTTCCTGGCGCTGGCGCTGCTGGAGATGAGCGTGCCGATGTACGCGGAGAGCCGCCGGAGGACGGCCTGGCACCCGCACCACATCTCGGAGCGGTACGGCCTGTTCACGATCATCGTGCTCGGGGAGACGATCGCGGCGGCGACGGTCGCGGTGAAGTCCGGCATCGAGGAGAACGACGCGCTGGGCGAGCTGCTGCCGATCGCGGCGGGCGGCGTCCTCATCGTGTTCGCGGCGTGGTGGATCTACTTCGCGGTGCCGATCCACGAGCGGCTGCGGACCAGCCGGGAGGCGTTCCTGTGGGGCTACGGCCACTACCTGGTCTTCGCGTCGGCGGCGGCGATCGGCGCCGGCATCGAGGTCGCCGTCGAGCAGGCGGTCGGCGAGGCGCACCTGTCCACGACGGCGGCGTCCGCGGCCGTGACGGTCCCCTCGGCGCTGTTCCTGCTGACGGTATGGGCGCTGCACGCGCGGTACTTCAAGGTGGGGACGGCGCAGCAGCTGACGTTGCCGGTGAGCGCGGTGCTGGTGCTGGCCTGCACGTTCGCCGGGCACTGGGCGGTATTGGCGGCGGGGCTCGTGACGGCGTGCACGGTGGCGGCGGGGGTGACGCTCTCGGCGAGGGCGGCGCGGCCGACGGAGCCGGGGCACGACTGACGGCGCCGCCGAGCGGGGTGGGCTGGCCGCCCCCGGGGGTTAGAGAGAGGCGCCGGGCGGCCGACCCGAGAGGTGGCAGATGGCGTCGCCGGGCGGCCGACCCGACAGGGAGGGCACGGGAGGGCGCCGGGCGGTCGACCCCGGGGTGGGAAGCTCGGGCGGCGGGAGGCGTGGCGTGCCGGGGTGCGTGGTACGCATGGGCCCATGACGACGACGTACAGCGGCGCTCTCACCGATGTGGACGGCGTACGGGTCGGGCACGCCAGCCGGGTCGGGGACGGGTTCCTGACCGGCACCACCGTCGTGCTCGCCCCAAAGGGCGGCGCCGTCACCGCCGTGGACGTGCGCGGCGGCGGCCCCGGCACCCGGGAGACCGACGCGCTCGACCCGCGCAATCTGGTGCGGCGCATCGAGGCGATCGTGCTGACGGGTGGCAGCGCGTACGGGCTCGACTCGGCGTCCGGCGTGATGGGCTGGCTGGAGGAGCAGGGCCGCGGCGTCCCGGTCGACGGGCCCGAGCGGGTCGTCCCGGTGGTGCCGGCCGCCTGCGTCTTCGACCTCGGCCGCGGCGGCGACTGGCGGGCCCGTCCCGACGCCGCCACCGGCCGCGCCGCGGTGGAGGCGGCGGCGGCGACGCGGCCGCGTTCCCCGGTGCCGGAGGGCGGCGTGGGCGCGGGCACGGGCGCGCTGGTGGGCCGGGTGCGCGGCGGCGTCGGCACCGCCTCCACGGTGCTCGGTTCGGGGGTCACGGTGGGCGCGCTGGTGGTCGCCAACGCGGCGGGGTCCGCGCTGGACCCGGCGACCGGCGCGCTGTACGGGGAGTTCTTCGCCGGGGACGGCCCGGTGACCTACCCGTCACCCGCGCTGCACGCGGCGGCCGAAAGGCGGCTGGCGGAGGCCGTCGCCGCGAACGGCCCGGCGCCGCTCAACACGACCCTCGCGGTCGTCGCCACCGACGTCGTCCTCAGCCGCGCCCAGGCGCAGAAGGTCGCGGGCACCGCGCACGACGGCATCGCGCGCGCCGTGCGCCCGGTGCACCTGCTGAACGACGGCGACACGGTCTTCGCCCTGGCCACCGGTGCCCGCCCGCTCGACACCGCGGACCCGCTCGCCCTGAACGAGATCCTCGCCGCGGGCGCCGACCTGGTGACCCGCGCGATCGTGCGGGCCGTGCGGGCGGCGGAGACGGTGCGGGGGCCCGGCGGCACGTTCCTGTCCTACAGCGACCTGTACGGGTCCCCGGCCGGCGCGGGGCCCGCGTGAGGACGTAACGGCGCCTTCACCTACGTAACAGAACGGTCCCTGTGTCGGCCTTCACAGCAAGCGGAAGGAACCCCTCCCACTCTCGCGGACTCTCTCCTCGTACCGGATCAACCCCCCGCAACACCGCAGAAGGAGCAGACCGTGAGAAGCCAGAACATAGCCGTCGCGTGCGCCGGCCTCGTCATCGGCGCCCTCACCCTCACGGCCTGCGGCGGCAGCGCCACCGCCGACGAAGACAAGGGTGGCGGCTCCGGTGCGAAGGACGCCCCGCGGATCACCATCTCCGCCAAGGACGGTTCGACCGGCGCGTCCATCAACGCGACGGGGGTCAGGGTCCGCGACGGCAAGCTCACCGGCGTGCGGATGACCGAGTCCGTCTCCGGCAAGCAGGTGCCCGGTTCGATCGCCGCGGGCGGCGCGAGCTGGAAGCCGAAGGACCAGCTGGAGCGCGGCACCAAGTACCGCCTCTCCGCGACCGCGGAGGACACGGACGGGCACAAGGCCGCGGCCAACTCGATCTTCACGACCGTCTCGACGGCGAACAGCTTCATCGGCACCTACACCCCGGACGACGGGACGACGGTCGGGGTCGGCATGCCGGTGTCGTTCACGTTCGACAAGGCGATCACGGACAAGAAGGCCGTGCAGTCGCACATCACGGTCAGCTCCAGCAGCGGGCAGCAGGTCGTCGGCCACTGGTTCGGCGCCCAGCGCCTGGACTTCCGGCCGCAGGACTACTGGAAGGCCGGTTCCAAGGTCACGATGAAGATCGCCCTGGACGGTGTCGAGGGAGCGAGCGGCGTCCACGGCGTGCAGAACAAGACGGTCACCTTCACCGTCGGCCGCAAGCAGGTCTCCACGGTCGACGCGGACACGCAGCAGATGACGGTCGTGCGCGACGGGCGGACGATCAGGACCGTGCCGGTCTCCACCGGCAGCGCCCAGCACCCCACGTACAACGGCCAGATGGTGATCTCCGAGAAGTTCGTGCAGACGCGGATGAACGGCTCGACGGTCGGCTTCGGCGGCGAGTACGACATCCCGGACGTGCCGCACGCGATGCGGCTGTCGCAGTCGGGGACGTTCATCCACGGCAACTACTGGAGCGCGCCGGGCATCTTCGGCTCGCAGGGCACCAGCCACGGCTGCGTCGGCATGCGCGACGTGAAGGGCGCGGGCGGGGACACGACCGCCAAGTGGTTCTACGACCACTCGCTCGTCGGCGACGTCGTCGTCATGAAGAACTCCCCGGACAAGACGGTCGCCCCCGACAACGGCCTCAACGGCTGGAACCTCAGCTGGAGCCAGTGGACGGCGGGCAGCGCCGGCTGACCTCCGCCGCACCCGTCCGCACCCGTCCACCGGGGCGGAAAGACACCGGCCGCGCGGGAACCTCCCGCGCGGTTCGGGCGTTGTCAGGGCAGGTTTCCCAAATCCCGTTCCCCGTTTGCGATTTCACGGACATGATGTCCGACACAGGGGCTACGGTATGCACCCACGAGGTGACATGCAGCAATGCCGGGAGGTGCCTTGAGCGTTCCGCACGACTACGAATGCGACGCAGCGTCCTCTGCGTCCTCCGCGTCGGCCGCACCGCCCACGGGGGCCGGGGTGTCGTTCCCGGACGCCGCGTCGGTCCCGGCGGTGCCGGGCCCCGGCCCTGGACCCGGCCCCGCCCTCGCCGCGCCCGCCGCCTCGCCCGACGAGCAGCTGGCCCGGCTCCTCGGCCGCGCGCTCAACTCCTTCGAGCTGCCCGACGAGACGCTCCTCCGGCTCGACAGCGCGCTGGCGTACGCCGGTTCGCTGCACTCGGCCCACCACAGCGCGGGGCGGTACCGCGAGACGTACCGGCACACCTGGCTCCTCGCCGACGGCAGCGCGCTCACCCTCTGGGAGCTGGTCCACAACACGGGCCGGGACGGCGGCGAGCAGCACGAGGTCTATGTCACGGAGGAGGAGCTGCAGTTGGCGACGGGCCGACTGCCGTTACCCCGGGAGGCCACCCCCGACTTCGCGTCGCAGGTGCCGCTCGTTCCCGTGCAGCTTCCGGCGGTTCCGCCCGAGCGGCGCCGGTTCGGGCCCGCCGACCCGGACAGCTCCGTGGACCACGCGCGCCGGCTGCTGCGCCGCGCGGAGAACCCGGACCCGGCGACCCGGCCGGGCCCCGGCACGGCCAGGCTGCTGCGCACGGCGTGCGCGCACCAGATCACGCAGGCGTTCGGCCGCCGCGTGAGCCAGGGGTTCGCGCTGTACGAGCACGCGTTCCTGCTCCGTGACGGGGCCGAGCTGAGCCTGTGGGAGGTCGAGCACACGGCGACGCCGGACGGCCGGCACATGTGCGAGGTCTACGCGACGCAGGACGCGGCCCGCGCGGCGATCGAGCGCCGGGTGGCTTCGCGCAGCACCAACGCCTGAGGCGGCGCCACCGGGTGGGATGCGGGGCCGCGCGGCGAGGCACGGGTACGGGTCGGCGGGCCCAGTGGCCCAGCGCCGGAGGCGGATCAGCGGGCCGCGCTGCCCGGCGGGGGGGGAGCCGGATCAGGGGCTGTGCGGCCCGGCCCCCGGGGGGATCAGCAGGCTGTGCGCTGCCCGGCGCGGGGCGGATTGGCAGGCTGTACGGCCCGGAGCGGGGACGGATCAGCCGCGCTGCCCGGCGCGAGGGCGGATCAGCAGGTTGTGCAGCCCGGCGCGGGGGCGGATCGGCAGGTTGTGCAGCTCGGCGCGGGGGCGGATCGGCAGGCTGTGCAGCTCGGCGCGGGGCGGATTGGCAGGCTGTGCGGCCCGGCGCGGGGGGCGGATCAGCCGCGCTGCCCGCTCCGGAGGGGGTCAGCCGCGGCTGAACTGGCGGACCAGGACCGCGAACGCGTCCTGTTCGTCGGCCGTCAGCGGGACCGACTCCAGCGCCGGCGGCCGCGCCTGACCCGGCAGCGAGCCCAGCGGGAGCGACCGCGGCAGCGGCCGGGGCGGCGGGAGGAGGACGATCCGCACCAGTCGGACCAGGCCGACCACCCATGCCACAGTGGCGACCGCGAGAACCGCCAGGCCTATCTGCTGCAGGAACGACACGTGCTCAGGCATGCGGTCCAGTGAACACCACGCTCCGGGCGTTTGGTGCCGGACCGTGACGTATCTCGCAGGAACGGACAGTTCCGGTCACGGGGTACGGGGCCAGAGGGCTGGGCGGCGACCGGGAGGTCCGGGTCACCGGCCCGTCGGGACGGGCGGTCACGTCGTCGCCGGGAGCTTTGGTTCGCCGGTCGAGGACGGCCTCGTACGGGCCGGGTCGTCGGCCGCGTCCGACGGCGTCCCGCGCAGGCCCTTCAGGGCGACGACCAGGGCCGTCGACACCCCGACCCCGGCGGCGATCGCGACCAGGTAGAGGAACGCGTCGCCGATCAGCGGGATGACGAAGACGCCGCCGTGCGGGGCCCGCAGCGTGCAGCCGAAGGCCATGGACAGGGCGCCGGTGACCGCGCCGCCCGCCATGGCGGCCGGGATGACGCGCAGCGGGTCCGCGGCGGCGAAGGGGATCGCGCCCTCGGTGATGAAGGACGCCCCGAGCACCCACGCGGCCTTGCCGTTCTCCCGTTCGGCCCGGGTGAAGAGCCTGCCGCGTACGGTCGTGGCGAGCGCCAGGGCCAGCGGCGGCACCATGCCCGCGGCCATCACGGCGGCCATCACCTTGAGCGAACCGTCTGTCGGATCGGCGAGGCCGCCGACCGCGAAGGCGTAGGCGACCTTGTTGAGCGGGCCGCCCAGGTCGAAGCACATCATGAGGCCGAGGATCAGGCCGAGGACGATCGCATTGGCGCCGGAGAGGGAGTTGAGCCAGTCCGTCAGAGCGCTCTGGAGGGCCGCGATCGGCTTGCCGATCACCACGAACATCAGGAAGCCGACCGCGACCGAGGACAGCAGCGGGATCACGACGACCGGCATGATGCCGCGCAGCACGGCCGGCACGGTGACCCGCTGGATCGCCATGACGACGCCGCCCGCGATCAGCCCCGCGGCCAGACCGCCGAGGAAGCCCGCGTCGACGGTGAGCGCGATCGAGCCGCCGACGAAGCCCGGCACGAGCCCCGGCCGGTCCGCCATCCCGTACGCGATGTAGCCGGCCAGGACCGGGACGAGGAAGGCGAACGCGGCCTGGCCGGTGTGGAAGAGCAGCGCGGCCCAGCTGGTCGTGGCGGACCAGTCGAAGTGGTCGAGGAGTGTCTCGACCTTGACGTCCGCGACCTCGTAACCGCCGATGGCGAACCCGAGCGCGATGAGCAGGCCGCCGGCCGCCACGAAAGGCACCATGTAACTGACGCCGGACATGAGCCACTTGCGCAGCTTTGTCCCGTAACCGTCTGTCACCTCGCCGGAGTTGTCCACAGGTGTGGAGGACGGTTCCGCGCCGGGGGCGGTCGTCTCGCCGCGGGCCGCCTTCTCGCGCACGTCCGCGATGAGGGCGGCGGGGCGGTTCACCCCGGCCTTCACGCCGACGTCGACCGTGGGCTTGCCGGCGAAACGGTCCTTCTCACGTACCGGCACGTCGTGGGCGAAGATCACGCCGTCCGCGGCGGCGATCACCTCCGGCGCGAGGCGGGTGAAGCCCGCGGAACCCTGGGTCTCGGCCACCAGCTCGACGCCGTCGGTGGCGCGGGCCGCGCTCTCCAGGGCCTCGGCCGCCATGTAGGTGTGGGCGATGCCGGTGGGGCAGGAGGTGACGGCCACGATCCTGAACGTCCGGGCGGCCGGGGCGGGTTGCGGCGGCGGCACCTCTCCCGCCGGGGCGTCGCCGCGGATCAGGCTCGCCGCCTGCTCGGCGCCGGTCGCCGTGCGCAGGGACGTCGTGAAGTCCTCGTCCGTCAGTTTCCGGGCGAGGGAGGAGAGGATCGTGAGGTGGGCGTCGTCCGCGCCCGCCGGGGCCGCGATCAGGAAGACCAGGTCCGCGGGGCCGTCCGGCGCGCCGAAGTCGATGCCGTGCGCGGCGCGGCCGAACGCGAGCGTGGGCTCGGTGACGTGCGCGCTGCGGCAGTGCGGGATGCCGATGCCGCCGTCGAGGCCGGTCGGCATCTGCGCCTCACGCGCGGCCACGTCCGCGAGGAAGCCGTCGAGGTCGGTGACCCGGCCCCGGGCCGCCATCCGCTCGGCCAGCGCGCGGGCGGCCTCGTCCTTGGTCGGGGCGGACAGGTCGAGATCGACCAGGTCCGCGGTGATCAGCTCCGTCATCGCGGGCTCCTCGGGGTGCGCGGCCGCCGGGTGCTTCCCGGCCGGGCGGGTAAGGGCGGTACGTCGTGGACGGGTGTGCGGGTACGCCGTGAACGGGTGCGCGGGTACGTCGTGAACGGGTGCGCGGGCCGTCGTGAACGGGTGTGCGGGTACGTCGTGAACGGGTGCGCGGCCACGCGGATCGGCGCCGGGCGCCTGCCTCACGTCACCGGTTCAGTGAGGGGCGGTCGAGCGGCACCCGCGCCGTGAGGGTCACCGCGTCCGGGTCCAGGTCCGTCGGGGCGGGCATCGCGCTGCCCGGCAACTGCACCGCGGCAGCGCCGTGGGCGACCGCCGACGCCAGGGCCCGGGGCCCCGCGCCGCCCGCGATCAGGAAACCGGCCAGGGAGGCGTCGCCCGCGCCCACGGTGCTGCGTACGGTCGCGGCCGGGGCGCTCGCGAACCAGGCGCCCGTGGCGTCGACGAGGAGCTGGCCGTCCGCACCGAGCGAGGCGAGGACCGCGCCCGCGCCCGACTCCCGTAGCTCCTCGGCCGCCTTGAGCGCGTCGCCGACAGTGGCGAGCGGGCGGCCGACGGCCTCGGCGAGCTCCTCGGCGTTCGGCTTCACCACGTCGGGGCACTCGCGCAGGGCGGCCAGGAGGGCGGGCCCGGAGGTGTCCAGGGCGATGCGGGCGCCCGCGGCGTGCGCGCGGGCCACCAACTCCGCGTACCAGGACGGCGTGAGGCCGCGCGGGAGGCTGCCGCAGCAGGCGATCCAGTCGGCGCCCGCCGAGCGCTCGCCGACGGCGCGCAGCAGCGATTCGGCTTCGCCGGCGGAGAGTTCGGGGCCCGGGGCGTTGATCTTCGTGAGGGTGCCGTCCGGTTCGGCGAGCGCGATGTTCGACCGGGTCAGGCCCGCGACGGGAACCGGGACCACGGGGATGCCCTGGCCGTCCAAGAGCGCGGTGACCAGGTCGCCCGGGGCGCCGCCGAGCGGGAGCACGGCCAGGGTGGGAGCGCCCGCGGCGGCGACGGCCCGCGAGACGTTGACCCCCTTGCCGCCCGGGTCCATGCGCTCGCCGGTGGCGCGGACGACCTCACCGCGGTCGAGGCCGGGCAGCTCGTAAGTGCGGTCGAGGGAGGGGTTCGGGGTGACGGTGAGGATCATGCCACGGGTCGCCGCTTCTGTGGGGTCCGTACGAGGGGGCGGGTGGGGGTGCCTCAAGAGGCGCGCCGGGGTGCCGGTGGAGCGGGGCTCACCTGGGGTGGGGCGGGGCGCCGAGGCGGCGGGGTCTCACGCGCGGATCACCTCCGTGCCCGCCGCCTCGATCGCCGCGGCGGCCTCCGGGGCGAGCCCGGCGTCCGTGATCAGCAGGTCCACGTCGGTGAGGCCGCCGAAGCGGGCGAAGTGCTCCTGCCCGTACTTGCCGGAGTCGGCGAGGAGCACGACCCGGCGGGCAGCGGCGACGGCGGCCCGCTTCACGGCGGCCTCGGCGAGGTCGGGGGTGGTCAGGCCCGCCTCGGCGGAGAACCCGTTGGCCGCGACGAAGGCGACGTCCGCGCGGATCTCCCCGTAGGCGCGCAGCGCCCAGGCGTCGACGGCGGCGCGGGTGCGGTGGCGGACCCGGCCGCCGATGAGGTGGAGCTGGATGCCGGGGTGGTCGGCGAGACGGGCGGCGGTGGGCAGCGAATGGGTGACGGCGGTGAGTCCGGACGCCGGCGGCAGGGCCGCGGCCAGCCGGGCCACGGTCGAACCGGCGTCCAGGATGACGCTGCCCTCGGCCGGCAGCTCGGCGAGAGCGGCGCGCGCGATGCGGTCCTTCTCGTCGGCGGCCGTCGACTCGCGCTCGGCGAGGTCGGGCTCGAAGTCGAGCCGGCCGGCCGGGATGGCGCCGCCGTGCACCCGGCGCACGAGGCCGGCCCGGTCCAGGGCCTTCAGGTCGCGCCGGACGGTCTCGGCGGTCACCTGGAACACCTCGGCCAGCGACAGGACGTCGACCCGGCCGCCCTCACGGGCGAGGCGGAGGATCTCCTGCTGGCGCTCCGGTGCGTACATGTCCGTGTACCTGTGTCCCTGCCGATGGATGTGCCCGAATCTGTGACTTCACCGCGAGGCTACGGCCGTTCGACGGGAAAGTAAACAGATTCGGGCATCATACGGACGCAAGCAGACACAGGAGGGGTGGGTCGTGCGTAGCCCGCGGGCGGGCCGGTCAGACCAGTTCCGGCCGCCGCTCGTCCTCGTCCCGGGCTGTCCCCCGGCCCTGCTCCTGGCCCTGCGGCGCCTCGGCGGGCGCCTCGGCGGGCGGCCCGGCGGGACCGGCCGCCGGCTTGCGCGGCAGCGCGAACATCAGCAGGAAGATGGCGACGAGGACGCCCGCGACCCACAGCAGCGCGCTGTGGAAACCGTCGGCGAAGGCGGCGCTGCCCGCACCGCGCTTCATGTGGTCCTCGACGACGTTGAAGAAGACCACCGAGACGAGGCTGAGCCCCAGCGCGTTGCCCATCTGCATCACGGTGTTGATGAGGCCGGACGCCGAGCCCGCGTGCTCGCGCGGCACCTCGGAGAGCACCGCGTCGGTCAGCGGCGCGACGATCAGCCCCATGCCGAGGCCCATCACGACGAGGGGCAGCGCCATCTGCCAGGAGCTGATGCCGAGGCCGTAGTGCCCGGACTCCCAGACGTAGACGAGCGCGCCCGCGGCCATCGTCAGCGCGCCCGCCTGGAGCACCTTGCGGCCGAAGCGCGGGACGAGCTGCTGCACGGAGAGGCCGGCCGCGAGCGAGACCGCGATGGAGAACGGCACCCCGGTGACGCCCGCCCGCAGCGCGCTCCAGCCGAGGCCGAGCTGCATGTAGAGCGTCCAGGTCAGGAAGAAGATGCCCATGGTGAGGCCGAAGACGGTCTGCACGGCGATGCCCGCCGCGAAGCTCTTGACCTTGAACAGGGACAGCTCGATGAGCGGGGAGCCGTCGCGGCGGATCTTCGCCTTCTCGTACGCGACCAGCGCGGCGACGATCACGACGGACGCGGCCATCATCACGTAGCCCCACAGCGGCCAGCCGTTCTCGCGGCCCTGGGTCAGCGGGTAGACCAGGGCCAGCATGGCAAGGGTGACGAGCACGACGCCCACCAGGTCCAGCTTCAGCGCCTTCGGTGCCTTCGACTCGCTGATCACGCGGGAGCCGAGGAGCAGGGCCGCGATCCCGACGGGCAGGTTGATCAGGAAGATCGGGCGCCAGGCGAGGCCCGCGATGTCCCACTCGGTCAGCAGCGCGCCGAGCAGCGGCCCGGTCACCGCGCCGAGCCCGACGATCGCGCCGAACAGGCCGAAGACCTTGCCGCGCTCGTGCGCCGGGAACGTGGCGTGCACGATCGACAGGACCTGCGGCACCATCAGCGCCGCCATGCCGCCCTGGAGGACGCGGGAGGCGACGAGCATCTCCGGGTTCGCGGCGAGGCCGCAGAGCGCGGAGGCGACGGTGAAGCCCGCGATGCCGAGCAGGAAGAGGCGCTTGCGGCCGAAGATGTCGCCGAGCCGGCCGCCGGTGATCAGCAGCGCGGCGAACGCCAGGGCGTAACCGGCGGTGATCCACTGGATCTGGCCGGTGGTGGCGCCCTCGTCGTGCTGGATGGTCGGCAGGGCGACGTTGACGATCGTGACGTCGACGAGGTCCATGAACGCGGCGACCATCACGATCGCCAGGGCGAACCAGCGGCGGCGGGACGTGGCCGACGGGGCGGGGGCTATCGCCGATGCCGGTGAGGCTTGTGCGGCCGGTGCTGTCGGCGTGGCCGGTGACGACGGCGCGGTCGGCCCGGTCGGCCCGGTCCGTCCGGTCGGTTCGGTCGGCTCGGTCGGCCCGGTCGGTTCGGTCGGTGAGGTCATGGCAGCAGTCTCGTCGCCATCTAGGTCAGGACGTGTCCTAGAAGGGCGGCATTCTGGAGGACATGACGACGACCAGTACGGACACCCCGGCCCGGTTGCTCCAACTCCTCTCGCTGTTGCAGACGCCCCGGGAGTGGCCCGGCGGTGAACTCGCCGACCGCCTCAAGGTCTCCCGCCGCACCGTGCGCCGGGACATCGACCGGCTGCGCGAACTCGGCTACCCCGTGCAGGCCTCCATGGGCGCCGACGGCGGCTACCGGCTGATCGCGGGCAAGGCGCTGCCGCCGCTCGTCCTCGACGACGAGGAGGCGGTGGCGATCGCGGTGGGGCTGCGGGCCGGGGCCGGGCACGCGGTGGACGGGATCGAGGAGGCCTCGGTGCGCGCCCTGGCCAAGCTGGAACAGGTGCTGCCGTCCCGGCTGCGGCACCGGGTGGCCACGCTCCAGGCCGCCACCATCCCGCTGACCTCGGGGGACGGCGCCATGATCGCACCCGAGACGCTGACCGTGATCGCGTCGGCGACCGCCGGCACGGAACGGCTGCGGTTCCACTACCGCGCGGCCGACGGGACGGAGACGCGCCGCCTCGTCGAACCGTTCCGGCTCGTCTCGACCGGGCGCCGCTGGTACCTGGTGGCCTACGACATCGATCGCGACGCCTGGCGCACCTTCCGGGTCGACCGGGTGTCGGAGCCGTTCGCCACGGGGGCCCGGTTCGTGCCGCGGGAGGTACCGGAGGGGGACGCGGCGGAGTATCTGCGGCGGTCCATGGAGGCGCGGGGCGGGGCGGCGTACGAGGTGGACGTGGAGTTCGCGGCGTCGGTGGAGGAGGTCGCCGCGCGGGTGCCTCCGGCGGTGGGGCGGCCCGAGGAGGTGCCCGGGGGTGGGTGCCGGGTGCGGGGGGTCGCGGCCGGGCCCGTGGAGTGGATGGCTGTGCGGCTGGCCATGACGGGGCTCGAGTTCCGCGTACGGGGGCCTGCGGCGCTTGTGGGGGCCGTGCGGGAGATGGGGGCGCGGATGAGTCGGGGCGGATCTTAGGGGGCCGGGGTGAGGCTGGCTCCGGGGCGGGTCGATGTGGGGCTCGCTCAGCGCGGCGCGGGTCGGTCAAGCTTGTCGCGCAGTTCCCCGCGCCCCTGAAAGGCGCACTAGGTGCGCCCCCTGTTTGTCTGCGAGCCCGGTGGGGGCTGAGCGCGCAGTTCCCCGCGCCCCCAGAAGGCGCACTGCGTGCGCCCGTTCGTGTGCACGCCCGGTGGGGGCTGGTCGCGCCGTTCCCCGCGCCCCTGAGAGGCGCACTTCGTGCGCGCTCTCCCCGGGGGCTGCGGCGAAGCCGCATGCTCCAGGGGCGCGGGGAACTGCGCGAGAAGCCCCCACCGAAGCCGCGGACGAAGTCTTTTCGGGGGCGCGGGGAACTGCGCGAGCAGCCACGACGGCGCGGCGGGGCGGATGGGACCGGGGACGGCGCGGGCGGCCAGCACACATGGGTGCGGGCCGCCCGGGGGCCTGGTGGGCGCGGAGCGCCTACGCCGCGGCGTCGAACCCCGTGTCCCGCGCAAGCTTCTTCAGCTCAAGAAGCGCATGCTTCTCGATCTGCCGAATCCGCTCCCGCGTCAGCCCATGCTCCTTACCGACCTCCGTGAGCGTCCGCTCCCGCCCGTCATCGATCCCGTACCGCATCTTGATGATGGACGCGGTGCGCTGGTCGAGCCGGCCGATCAGATCGTCCAGCTCCTCGGAGCGCAGCAGGGTCAGGACGGACTGCTCGGGCGAGACCGCGGAGGTGTCCTCGAGGAGGTCACCGAACTGCGTGTCGCCGTCGTCGTCCACCGACATGTTCAGCGAGACCGGGTCGCGCGCCCAGTCCAGGACGTCGACGACGCGCTCGGGCTTGGTGTCGAGCTCGGCGGCGATCTCGGTGGGCTCGGGGTCCCGGCCGTTCTTCCGGTTGAACTCGCGCTGGACCCGGCGGATGCGGCCCAGCTCCTCCACGAGGTGGACGGGGAGGCGGATCGTGCGGGACTGGTCGGCTATCGAGCGCGTGATGGCCTGGCGGATCCACCACGTCGCGTACGTGGAGAACTTGAAGCCCTTGCGGTAGTCGAACTTCTCGACCGCGCGCACCAGGCCCGCGTTCCCCTCCTGGATCAGGTCGAGCAGGGGGAGGCCGCTGCGCGGGTACCGGCGGGCCACCGCCACGACCAGGCGCAGGTTCGACCGGATGAAGATGTCCTTGGCCTTCTCCGCATCGGCGACCAGGGCCTCCAGCTCCTCGCGGGACGCCTTGCCCGCGGCTTCGCTGTCGGAGACCTCCCCGTCGAGGATCTGCTGGGCGTACACGCCCGCCTCGATGGTCTGGGAGAGGTCCACTTCCTTTGCGGCGTCGAGCAGCGGTGTCCGCGCTATCTCGTCGAGGTACATGCCGACCAGGTCGCGGTCGGCGATCTCCCCGCCTACGGCGCGAACACTGCGTGCCGCATCAGTCTCGCCGGTGGCGGACTTACGACGTGCTACGGCACGGGTTGCCATGCGTGCTCCCTTGCGATGGTAGATCGGCTGGGCCGGACGGCTCGCACACCCTCCCGGGTGCCCTGCTTCCGAAGGAAACAACGACTGGAATCCGGACAGAATTCCCATGCCGCCCCATCTTTTTTGTGATCATGCAGTACCCTGTGCGGCCACGCGCAACCAAAAGGGGAGGCATGTCATTGCCCGGGCCCACAGAGGTGCAGGTCAGGCCGGGAGTCGAGGGAGACCTCGAAGCCCTCACCGACCTCTACAACCACTATGTGCGTGAGACGCCGATCACCTTCGACACGGCCGTCTTCACTCCTGAGGAGCGCCGCCCGTGGCTGCTCTCCCACCCTGAAGACGGCCCGTACCGCCTTCTGGTTGCCCAGGAGCTGCGGGAGGGGTCTTTCGGCCCGCTCCTCGGGTACGCCACGTCGAGCCCCTTCCGCGCGAAGGCCGCGTACGACACCTCGGTCGAGGTCACCGTGTACTGCGCCCCGGACGCGGCGGGCCGCGGCATCGGCACCCTGCTCTACAAGGCCCTCTTCGAGGCGCTCGCCGACGAGGACCTGCACCGCGCCTACGCGGGCATCAGCCAGCCCAACGAAGCCTCGGTCCGCCTCCATACCCGTTTCGGCTTCACCTATGTAGGCACGTACCGAGAGGTCGGCCGCAAGTTCGACCAGTACTGGGACGTCGCCTGGTACGAGAAGCCGCTGCGCTCCGCGCCGGCGTCCTAGGGGCGGGGTCAGCCGAACTGGAGGGAGCGTTTGGCCAGGCCCAGCCAGAAGCCGTCGATCACCGAGCGTTGCGTGTCCCCACTCGCCTCCGCCGCACCCAGCGTGACGAAGAGGGGGGCGAAGTGTTCGGTGCGGGGGTGGGCCAGGGTGCCTGCCGGGGACTTGCGGGTGAAGTCCAGGAGGGCGTCCACGTCCCCCGCGTCCAGCGCCTCCCGCCCCCACGCGTCGAACTCGGCCGACCACGCGGGGACCCCGCCCTGGCGCAGCGCCGCGAGGTTGTGCGTGAAGAAGCCGGAGCCGACGATCAGCACGCCCTCGTCGCGCAGCGGGGCGAGCCGCCGGCCGATGTCCAGCAGCTTCTGCGGGTCGAGCGTCGGCATGGAGACCTGGAGCACCGGGATGTCGGCGTCCGGGTACATCTCCACCAGCGGCACGTACGCGCCGTGGTCGAGCCCCCGGTCCGGCACGTCCTGCACCGGCACACCGGGGCCGCGCAGCAACTTGCGTACCGCGTCGGCGAGTTCCGGGGCGCCCGGGGCCGCGTACCGCACCTGGTAGTAGTGCTCGGGGAAGCCCCAGAAGTCGTACACGAGCGGCACGGTCGTGGTCGCGCCGAGGGCGAGCGGGGCTTCCTCCCAGTGCGCGGAGACCATCAGGATGGCCTTGGGGCGGGGCAGGGCGGCCGACCAGGCGGCGAGCTGGCCCGGCCACAGGGCGTCGTCGGCGAGCGGCGGGGCGCCGTGGCTGAGGTAGAGCGCGGGCATGCGCTCGGGTGCGGGTGCGGTGGACACGGCGGCCTCCTGAACCTTTGAAGTTTCGAACCTTTGAAGTTTCAAGCTCCCTCGCGAGACAAAGTAACCCGCTTTTGTTTAATGTTCAAGGAGGGGCCCTTACTATGGCCCCCGATGCAACCGAGGGAGTCGATGGAGCCCATGGACGACGACGAGCGCGGCCACGCGGCGCCGGACGCCACGCGGTGGCTGAGCGCGGACGAGCAGCACGTCTGGCGCGCCTATCTGCACGCCACCACCCTGCTGGAGGACCACCTCGACCGGCAGTTGCAGCGCGACGCGAGGATGCCGCACGTCTACTTCGGGCTGCTGGTCCAGCTCAGCGAGGCGCCCCGGCGGCGGCTGCGGATGACGGAGCTGGCGATGAGCGCGAAGATCACCCGCTCCCGGCTCTCGCACGCCGTCGCCCGCCTGGAGAAGAACGGCTGGGTGCGGCGCGAGGACTGCCCCTCGGACAAGCGCGGCCAGTTCGCGGTCCTGACCGACGCGGGCCTCGACGTGCTGCGGCAGACCGCCCCCGGCCACGTCGCGGCGGTCCGCCAGGCGCTCTTCGACCGGCTCAGCCCCGAACAGCAGAAGTCCCTCGGCGAGATCATGCGGATCGTCGCCGAGGGACTTCAGCCGAAGGAGGCCGGGGCGGACCTCCCCTGGCTCAGGTAGCCGAGCCGGGCCGGCTCAGGTAGCCGGACCTCCCCTGGCTCAGGTAGCCGGGCCGGGCCCGTACCGTCCGGTCAGTGCGCGACCACCGGGATGCGGAACTCGTCCTCGGCGTCCTGCGCGCCCTCCGTGGAGCCGGAGGCCGTGACGGCGCCCGAGCCCGGAGCGCGGGTATTGATGAGCGCGAAGGCGATCGTGGCCGAGACGACCAGGATGCCGACCGCCCACCAGATGGCGTGGGTGTAGCCGCTGACCTGGGCCTGGGCCTGGAGCAGCTGGGCGTTGCGGGCGCCGGCCGCGTGGTCCGCCAGGTACGCGGTCGTGGCCGAGGCCGCGATCGTGTTCAGCAGGGCCGTGCCGATCGCGCCGCCGACCTGCTGCGAGGTGTTGACCATCGCGGAGGCGACACCGGCGTCCCGCGCCTCGACGCCGATCGTGGCGAGCGACATGGCGGGCATGAACGCCGTGCCCATGCCGAGGCCGAGCAGCAGCTGCCCGGGGAGGATCACCCCGGCGTACGACGTGCCGACCTCCAGCTGCGTCAGCAGCAGCATGCCGACCGCCGCGAGCAGGAAGCCCGGGCCCATCAGCAGACGGGGGCTGACGCGGGTCATCAGGCGGGCGCCGATCTGGGTGGAGCCCGTGATCATGCCCGCGATCATCGGCAGGAAGGCGAAGCCGGTCTTGACCGGCGAGAAGCCCTTCACGACCTGGAGGTAGTAGGTCAGGAAGAGGAAGAGGCCGAACATCGCGATCACGGCGAGGCCGAGGGAGGCGTAGACACCGCCGCGGTTGCGGTCGGCGATCACGCGCAGCGGCAGCAGCGGGTGCTTGACCCGGGCCTCGACCGCGACGAAGGCGAGCAGCAGCACGGCGGCGGCGACGAAGAGGCCGACGGTGGTCGCGTCGGACCAGCCGTTCGACTCGGCGCGCGTGAAGCCGTAGACGAGGGAGACCAGGCCGAGCGTCGACAGGACGACACCCGGGATGTCGAGCGGCGAGCGGTTGCGGCCGCCGGCCGGCTCCCGGATGACGAGGACGGCGCCGAGCGCGGCGACGGCCGCGAACGGGATGTTGACGAAGAAGGTCCAGCGCCAGTTCAGGTACTCGGTGAGGAAACCGCCGAGGATGAGGCCGACGGCGCCGCCGCCACCGGCGATCGCACCGTAGATGCCGAACGCCTTCGCGCGCTCCTTGGCGTCCGTGAACATCACGGCGAGCAGGGAGAGGGCGGCCGGGGCGAGCAGGGCGCCGAAGAGGCCCTGCAGAGCGCGGGCGCCGAGCATCATGGCCTCGTTCTGCGCGGCGCCGCCGATCGCGGAGGCGAGCGCGAAGCCGATCAGACCGGTGACGAAGGTCTGCTTGCGGCCCCACAGGTCGGCGATGCGGCCGCCGAACAGGAGCAGGCCGCCGAAGGCGAGGGCGTAGGCGGTGATGACCCACTGCCGGTTGCCGTCGGATATGCCGAGGTCGGTCTGGGCGGAGGGCAGGGCGATGTTCACGATGGTGGCGTCGAGCACCACCATCAGCTGGGCGAGCGCGATGAAGACCAGGGCCTTCCAGCGGCGCGAGTCGCCTTCGAGAGGGGCCGTTTTCGGCACGGGGGTACCCATAGCGGGACTCCAAGTCGTGACGTCGGGTGACGTGAAAGTCGGGAAGGTCGGGAAGGTCGATTGACGTAAAAGTCGTGGTTAAGGCTGAGAAATCGGTTCGGTACGGAGAGGGGCGCGGGCGCCCCGCACCGCCGGACGCGTGGGGGAAGGCGTGGCCGGGGGCGGCGGAGAGGTAGGGGCCGGACGGCGGAGGTGGGGCCGTGGGGGCCGCCGCGGGAGCGGGTCCCGGGAGGTCAGTCCCTGCGGAGGTCCTCCAAGGTCGCGGCCGCACCCGGGAGCCGGGAGCGGGCGGGTGCCATCAGGCCGTCCAGGAACAGCTGGAGATGGCGGTGGACGAAGCGGTCGAACTCCAGGCAGGCCGTGCCCGGCAGCGGCCGGGTGAGCTGGGAGAGGGCGACCATCAGATCGCCGACGCCGACGTCGGCGCGCAGCTCGCCCGCGGCGCGGGCGCGCCGCATCAGTTCCTCGATGCCGGCGGTCAGCCGGTCGAGGGCGGCGAGCACATCCGGATGGTCCTTGTCGAAGGTGGCGTGCAGCGTCGGGCAGAGCGCGCCGATGCGCTCGTCCGCGGCGGCGTGCACGAAGGTCCGCAGCGCGTCGAAGGCGCCGCTCTCGCCGGCTTCCTCGGCGGCGAGGGCCTTCTCGGCGTGGTCGGTGACACGGTCGGTGACGGAGAGGACGACGTGGTGCATCAGCTCGCCGCGGTCGCGGAAGTTCCGGTACAGCGTGGCGTTGCCGACGCCCGCGCGGCGGGCGGTCTCGTCGAGCGGGAGATCGGTCCCGTACTCCACGAGGAGCTCGCGCGCGGCCGCGACGATCCGCTCCCGGTTGCGCACGGCGTCGGCCCGCGGGCGCGGGTTGCGGCGCTGCGGCTCGGTGGGGGCGGCGGTGGCCACGGCTGTCTCCTTCTGTCGGCCGGTCCTCGGTCGGTGGCTTGCTCCGGACGGAAGTGGGGAGCGACTCCCCGCTTCGTGCGGACACAGGTCTAAACGGGGAGAGCCTCCCCGGTTATTTCCGGCGTCTTATGTGACCTGCCTCACAGCACGCTAGCCCACATCGCCTGTGGCCTGCCTCACACCTCCTCGGGGCTCCCCTCACACTTCCCCGTCCGCAGAACCACCCGACCGGCCCACCCAGCGCGCGTCCCGCACCACCCCGACACAGGGTGATCGAAAGGGACCCGAGGGTGAGGGCGGTTCGGATGCGCAAGCAGCGGATACGCAGGCGCCGACGCGGCGCGACACTCGCCGGGGCGACCGCGGTGGCCCTCGCCCTGACCATGACCGCCAGCACCGGACGGCTGCTCGACGGCACCCCGACCGCAGCGGGACCCGTCGCCCCGGCCCGGGCGGCCTCACTCGCCCCCTGCATGATCCGCGGCGCGATGGGCGTCCAGATGTCGGAAGGCGTGCCCACCGGCCCCGGTTACGCCCACTCCACTGGCACCGTCCACGCCCTCAACCTCATGATCGACTTCCCGGACGCGCCGGGCGAGGGCCGCGCGAAGGACCGGCTCAAGGAGTTCTTCCCCAAGACGCAGGAGTGGTTCCGCACCGGCTCCTACGGCCGCCTCACCTACGTCCCCGAGGCCCCGGTCACGCACTGGCTGCGGATGCCCAAGGCCTTCGCCGACTACGGGATAGACCGCGGCGCCCCCTTCGAGCCCGGCTACCGCGAACTGGTCGACGACATCGTGGCCGCGGCCGACCCGGACGTGGACTTCCGCCGGTACGACCTGGCGAACATCCTGGTCACGCCGAACGCGGGGCCCTCCGCGCTGGACACCGTCCTGTCGGTGACGTTCGCCGGCAACCGCGAGGCGCCCGTCGCCGACGGCGTCCCGCTGGCGAACGCCTCCTTCGTCTACTCGCGCCAGGACGACGGCTCCGGCTCCTACGCCGAGACCGGCTACCGCGTCCTGCCGCACGAGAACGGCCACGTCTTCGGGCTGCCCGACCTCTACACCCCGGACGGCGGCGGCGCCGTCGGGCACTGGGACATCATGAGCGAGGACTGGGGCGCCGGGAACGACCTGCTCGGCTGGCACAAGTGGAAGCTGGGGTGGCTCGACGACGCCCGGATCGCCTGCGCGGCGCGCTCCGGCACGACGGAGCGGCTGCTGGCGCCGCTCTCCCGCGACGACGGCGACTCCGGCACGAAGATGATGTTCGTCCCGCTGACCCCGACGACGGGGTACGCGGTCGAGGTCCGCACCCAGGAGGGCAACGACGACGCGGTGTGCCGTCCCGGCGTCCTGATCTACAAGGTCGACGCGGACGTGGACACCGGGCGCGGCCCCGTCACGGTGAAGGACGCCACCCCCGACAGCGGCGGCTGCACCCGCCGCCCGAACGTGCACGCGGAGCTGTCCGACGCGACGTTCCGGGCGGGGGACGTGTTCCGGGACCGGAAGGCGGGGGTGCGGATCTCGGTGGCGGGGGTGGACGGTGACGGTAACTACCGGGTCTATGTCACTCGGCGTTAGAGGGGCCTGTGGCCTGGCGGGGCGGGCGGGCCCCGGGGCCGGACGGGCCTGCCCCAGGACCTGAAGGGCCGGCTCCGGACGGGCCCGCCTCGGCGCCGGGTGGTTGCTCCCCGTCGGCGAACCGCCCCCGCACCTCCCGCTTGAGCACCTTCCCCGTGGCGTTGCGCGGTAGCTCCACGTCCTGGACCAGTACGTGCGCGGGCACCTTGAAGGCCGCCAGCGACGCCGCGGCGAACGCGCGCAGGGCCGCCGCGTCCACCCCGGATC
Organism: Streptomyces sp. NPDC049813; assembly: GCF_044465085.1. Taxonomy (NCBI): domain Bacteria; kingdom Bacillati; phylum Actinomycetota; class Actinomycetes; order Kitasatosporales; family Streptomycetaceae; genus Streptomyces; species Streptomyces sp. NPDC049813. The sequence continues at coordinate 218,979 of NZ_JBITLI010000009.1, forward strand.
CCGGCCGGGCGCGCACCACGGCGGCGACCTCCTCGCCGAGCACCGGGTGCGGCACCCCGACGACGGCCGCCTCCAGCACGTCGGGGTGGCCGTGCAGGCAGGCCTCGACCTCGACGCAGTACACGTTCTCGCCGCCGCGGATCACCATGTCCTTGATCCGGTCGACGACGCTGATCCGCCCCTCGTCCATGACGGCCAGGTCCCCGGTGCGGAACCACCCGTCGGCCGTGAACGCCGCCTCGGTCGCGGCCGGGTCCTGCCAGTACCCCCGGATCAGGCTCTGCCCGCGCAGCAGCAGCTCGCCGACCTCGCCCTCGGGCAGCGGCTCACCGCCGGGCCCGGCGATCCGCGCCTCCACGGCGGGCGCGGTCCTGCCCACGCTCGCGGGCCACCGGCGGTACTCGTCACCGAAGTTGGCGGTCACGCCGCCGAGCGTCTCGGTGAGGCCGTAGCCGTTACGGGGTTCGATGCGCTCGCCGTGCCGTTCGGCGAGACCCGCGACCATGTGCGGGGGCGCCGCCGCACCCCCGGTGTTGAACATGGTCAGGGTCGCCAGCGGGTCCCCCACCTCGGCGGCCCGCTCCAGGAGTTGCAGCGCGGTGGTGGGGACCCCGCCGAACGCGGCGACGCCGTGTTCGCGGATCGCCGCGAGCGCCGCGTCCGGGTCCCACTTGCGCAGCACCACGATCGTGCCGCCCGTGGCCATCGCTCCGTAGAAGCCGGTGAACGCCGCCACGTGGAAGAACGGGAAGGTCAGCAGCCCCACCGGGGCCGGCCCCTGCCCGGGCACGAGGCCGCGCGCGAGGGCGGAGAGCGCGGCGAAGTACCGGGGGTTGGCGATCGCCCCCATGTGGGCGCGGTGCGTGGCGACGGCGCCCTTGGGGCGGCCGGTCGTCCCGGAGGTGTAGAGGATGGTGGCGTCGGCCTCCGGGGCCACCTCGATGTCGGGCGGCCCGAGCAGCGGGTCGGCGGCGGGCAGTTCCGCGTACCGTTCGACGCGCGCTCCCGCGACGACCTGCCGCCCCTCCTCGTGGCAGACGAGGAGCCAGGGCGCCTTCTCCCCCAGTCCCGCCCGCCAGGCGGCGATCCGCTCGTACCGCTCCCCGTCGACGAGCAGCACGCCGGGCCGGCAGTCGTCGAGGGCGTAGGCGAACTCCTCCGCGGTCCACCAGGCGTTCAGCGGCACCGCCACCAGGCCCGCCAACTGGGCCGCCCAGAAGCCGACTTGCCATTCGGGGTGGTTGCGCATGGCGATCGCGACCCGGTCCCCGGGCCGCAGCCCGTACCCGCCCGCGTCCTCGGCGGCCAGGAAACGCCGGGCGAGCGCGCCGGCGGCGGCGAAGAACGCGCCGTACGTCATCCGCCCGCTCTCGGAGATCAGGAACGGGGTGGAGCCGAACGCCCACGTCGTCTCCACGAACTCCCGCAGGGTCCGCGGCCCTTCGGCGTAGGCGAGCCGGCCGTCCTCCCCCCGCTCCACGGCGAAGGGCGCACCCGGCGCGGTCAGCAACGCTTCCAGGGAATCCATCCCCGGACGCTACGTCCGCGGGCCGGGGCCCCGTCAAGACGGCCGACAGGGCGTACGCGTCGCCGCGCGGTGCTACTCGCGCGTGCCCGCCGGCTCCACCGGCCGGGTGCGCAGGGCGAGCGACGCGGGCAGGGTGGCCGCGAGGACCGCGAGCAGGGCGCTCGCGGCGATCACCGCGCCCACCGTCGGCCAGGGCACGACGACCGCGGAGCGCACGTCGAGCAGGCCGAGCGCGATGCGCACGCCGAGCAGGTTCACCGCCGAGACGGCGGCGCCGAGCACCGCGCCGACCACCACGACCAGCACCGACTCGACGGCGACCAGGCGCAGCACCTGCCACTTCGTGGCGCCCGTCAGACGCAGCGCGGCCAGCTCGCGGACCCGGTCGCCGGTGGCCATGACCAGGGTGTTGGCGAGCGCGATGCCGGTGTGGACGAGGGCGATGGCCAGGATCATCAGCAGGCCGAACCGGGTGGACTCGCTGGAGCGCGGGTAGTGCGCCCCGATCCACTGTCCGGCGCCGAGCACCTCGACGCCGCTCGCCGCCCCCGCCGCCCGCAGCCGCCGGTCGACGGCGGCCCGGTCCGCGCCCGCGGCGACCTTGATGTCGACGCGGTCGATCCCGGCGCCCGCGGCGTTGCGGGCGCTGACGTAGACGCCGTTGTCACCGGTACCGACGGCGAGGACCGCCGCGATCCGCAGGTCCGCCTTGCGGCCGTCGCCCAGCCATACGGACACCCGCTGACCGACGCGGGTGGTCAGCCACTCCTCGTTGACGACGATGCTGTCGTCGTCGAGGTCCGTCAACTCCCCCGCCACCACCGGCAGATGAGCCACTGTGGCGAGATCCGCGGCGCTGCCCACCGCGCGGGCCTCGGAGCGGACCAGGGCGGTGCCCTCCTCCAGGACCGTCACCCCGGTCGAGCGGGACGTGCTGACCGTCACGCCGGGGACGGAGCGGGCCGCGCGGACGAACCCGGCGGGCAGTGTCCGGCCCGCGTCTCCCGCCGAGACCACGTAGTCGGCCCGGGTCTGGGTGCGGGCCTCGGCGGCCTTCGCCTCGTTGACGGTTGCGGTGGTGCCCATCAGGGAGCAGGCGAGGGCGACGGTGATGATGACCGGCGCGGCGACGGCCGCCGTCCGGCGCACCCCGGCCGCCGCGTTCTCCCGGGCCAGCATCCCCACGGCGCCCGGCAACCGCGCCGGCAGCCAGGTCAGCAGCCGGGTCAGCGGTCGCACCAGGACCGGTGCGAGCAGCGCGAACGCCACGATGAGCAGCATCGGCTGGGTGAGGTACGTCTTGCGCTTGAGCACGTCGCCGGGGTTGTCCACCAGCGCCATGACCAGCAGCCCGAGCCCGGTGAGCAGCACGGCCCCGGCCACCGCGCGGCGGCTCCACGGCAGCGCGCCGCTGTCGACGGCCGACTCGCGCAGCGCCGCCGTCGGGCCGGTCCTGCCCGCCCGGAAGGACGCCACGACGACCCCGCACAGCGCCACCGTCAGGCCGGTCCAGAACGCGGCGTGCAGCGGCCAGGTCTGCTCCCCGATCCGGAACCAGGCCGGGGCGATCCCCTGCCCGGACATCCAGGAGGCGAGCCGCGGCGCGGCCCACCGCCCCAGCAGGCAGCCGGCGCCCGACGCGAGGACCCCGACCACCAGTGCCTCGGCGTACACCAGACGCCGCACCTGCCCGGGCGTCGCGCCCGCCATCCGCAGCAGCCCGAACTCCCGCCCGCGCTGCGCCACGGCGAAGGTGAACGTCGACGCGACCACGAACACCGAGACGAACGCGGTGATGCCGGCGGCGGTGCCGAGCAGGGCGTTGACGGAGACCAACGCCTCCTTGTCGCGATCCGGATCGGGGTCCGCGCGCCGCCGGTCGTCGCCGGTCAGCACGGTCATGCCGGAGTCGGCGTCGACGACTGCGCGGACCGCGGCCGGATCGGCGTCCACGGTGACGCGGTCGATGCGGGGCGCGAGGCGGGCGGCCTCGGCAGCGGTGAAGAACACCGCCGACTCGAACCCGGCCGCCGGCACCGTACCGACGACCGTACGAGGACCGGTGCCGTCCGGGGTGGCGACCTCGATCCGGTCGCCGGGGCGCACGCCCGCGCCAGGCCCGGTCGTGACGACGACCTCGTTGGGCGCGGTGGGGGCGCGTCCGGCGGTCAGACGGTAGGGCGTGGCCGCGGCGACGGCCCAGGAGTGGCCCACGAGCGCGGCGTCCGTGCCGATCCGCCGCCCGGCGTCCGGCACCGCCACCGGGAACGTACGGTCCTCGGCGACCGCGCCCACCGCCGCCAGCTCGCGCACCAGCTCCTCCGGTACGGGCCGGGGGTCGGTCAGGACCGAGGTGCGCTGCCCGATCGAGGTGTCGGCCGTCAGCTCGTCGGTGCCCTGCACCACGACGCGGGCCTCGGCGAACCGTTCCGTGCCCCGCTCCGGAGCGTCGAACGTCGCCGCGAGCGCGAGGCCCGTGGTCGCGATGAGCGCGACGCCGAGCGCGAGCGCGACGAACGAGCCGACGAAGGTGACCCAGCGGGTGCGCATGCCGCGCAGCGCGAGACTCAGCACGACGCCACCGCCCCGTTCCCGGCGGGACCGACGCTCGGCGCGGCCTTCGCGGGGACGGCGCTCAGCGCGGCCGTCCCGTGCGCCACCGACTCCGCCGGCACGCTCGGCTCGGCGCACGACGCCACCGCCCCGTTCCCCGCAGGACCGACGCTCGGCGCGGCCTTCGCGGGGACGGCGCTCAGCGCGGCCGTCCCGTGCGCCACCGACTCCGCCGGCACGCTCGGCTCGGCGCACGACGCCACCGCCCCGTTCCCGGCAGGACCGACGCTCGGCGCGGCCTTCGCGGGGACGGCGCTCAGCGCGGTCATCCGGTGAGCGACCTGCTCCGCCGTCGGCGCGTGCAACTCACCGTGGACACGGCCGTCGGCGAGGAAGAGCACCTGGTCCGCGTAGGAGGCGGCGACCGGGTCGTGCGTCACCATGATCACGGTCTGGCCGCGGTCGACCATCGCCCGCAGCAGGGCCAGCACCTCACGGCTCGTGGTCGAGTCGAGCGCGCCGGTCGGCTCGTCGCCGAAGAGCACCTCGGGCCGGGTGACCAGGGCGCGGGCGAGCGCCACGCGCTGCTGCTGGCCGCCCGACATCTCGCTGGGCCGGTGCCCGGCGCGCTCGCGCAGGCCGACCTGCTCCAGGACCTGAAGGACCTCGCCGCGCCGGGGGCGGCGCCCCGCGAGCCGCAGCGGCAGGGCCACGTTCTGTTCGGCGGTGAGCGCGGGCAGCAGGTTGAAGGCCTGGAAGACGAAGCCGATGCGCTGCCGGCGCAGCAGCGTCAGCTTCTTCTCGTTCAGCCGGGTCAGGTCGGTCTCCCCGAGGAAGACCTGCCCCGCGGTCGGCCGGTCGAGCCCCGCCGTGCACTGCAACAGGGTCGACTTGCCGGAGCCCGACGGGCCCATGACGGCGGTGAAGGTCCCGCGCGGGATGTCGAGACTGACCTGGTCGAGCGCGGTGAGCGCGTTCTCGCCGGTGCCGTAGGAACGGGTGACGGAGCGGAGCCGGACGGCTGCTGGGTTCATGACGTCCACTCAATCGGGGTTGCCCGGCGGGTACATCGCAGTGGGACGGAGTCTTGGGGGTGGAGGTAGCTCTACCCTTCCCGTGCGGGACAGGTGGACCCGGAAGTGGACCTATCGGGGTGGTCCTGGCGCCAGGGGGCGCCATAGCGTGCGCCGCATGCACCCGCACTCCCCCACCATCTGGGCCCGGCTCCACCAGCCCCGCTACCTCCGCGGCGGCTGGCCCTGGCGCGCGGCCCTGTACCTGCTCAGCAGCGTCGCCCTCGGCCTGGTCACCCTGGTCACGCTCGTACTGCTGGCCGTCGCGGGCGGCGTGCTCACCGTCGTGGTCGTGGGGCTCCCGCTGCTGCTGGCCCTGGTCCTCACCGGGGTGCCGCTGGCCTCGGTCGAGCGCCGCCGGCTGCGGCTGATCGACAGCGAACCGCTCGCCGACCCGCACCGCGAACCGGACCGCACCGGCCTCACCGCCTGGCTGCGCACCCGGCTCCAGGAACGGGCGACCTGGCGCGAGTTGGGGTACGCGGTGCTCTTCGCCTTCCTGCTGTGGCCCCTGGAGGCGCTTGTCGTGGGCTCGGCGCTCCTCATGTGCGGCGGGCTGCTCGCGACGCCGGTGCTCATGGCGTTCGACGGCGAGGAGGCGCGGGTCCTGAAGATGTGGATGGTGCACAGCTGGCCGGGGGCCCTCGGAACGGCCCTCGCCGGGCTGCTCCTGCTGCCCGTCCTCGCCTACCCGCTCGGCGCGATCGCCGCGGGCCGGGCCGCCCTGACCCGCTTCCTCCTGGCCTCCCCGGCCGGCGAACTCAGCAGCCAGCTAAACGAGTTGAGCAGCTCCCGACTCCGTATCGTGGACGCCTTCGAGGCGGAGCGGCGCCGGATCGAACGCGATCTGCACGACGGCGCGCAGCAGCGGCTCGTCGCCCTGTCGATGACGCTGGGCCTCGCCCGGCTCGACGCGCCGCAGGGCCCGCTCGGCGCGCTGCTGACCAAGGCGCAGGACGAGGCGGCCACCGCGCTCGTCGAGATCAGGGAGCTGATCCGCGGCATCCACCCCCAAGTCCTCACCGACCGGGGCCTGATGGCGGCCGTGGAGGATCTCGCGGACCGCGCCACGATCCCGGTCGACGTGGACGTCGAACTGCCGGACCGCCCCCCGGAGGCCATCGAGACGGCCGTGTACTTCGCGGTCAGCGAGGCCCTCGCCAACGTCGCCAAGCACAGCGGCGCGAGCCGGGCGACGGTCCGCGGCCGCCTGGAGGCGGGCCACCTGATGGTGGAGGTCGAGGACGACGGCGGCGGAGGCGCGGACACCGGCTCGGGGACCGGTCTGCTGGGCGTCGCCGATCGGCTCTCGGTCCTGAACGGCCGTTTGCTAGTGTCCAGTCCGCCCGGCGGCCCCACCCTGTTCCGCCTGCGGGTCCCCCTGCGATGAGGAAGAGCATGCTGCGCATCGTGCTGGCCGAGGACAGCGTCCTGCTCCGGGAGGGACTCGTCGGCCTCATGGAGCGCTTCGGCCACCAGGTGGTCGCCGCCGTCGGCACCGCGGACGAGCTCACGCAGGCCGTCCCCGCGCACGACCCGGACATCGTGGTGACCGACGTACGCATGCCGCCCGGCTTCTCCGACGAGGGCCTGCGCGCGGCCCTCGCGCTGCGCCGCGGCCGGCCGGGGCTGCCGATCCTGGTGCTCAGCCAGTACGTGCAGCGCTCCTACGCCGAGGACCTGCTCGACTCCTCCGACGGCACCGGCGTGGGCTACCTGCTCAAGGAACGCATCGGCCACGTCGAGGAGTTCATCGACGCGGTGCACCGGGTCGCCGAGGGCGGCACCGTCGTCGACCCCGAGGTGGTCCGCCAGCTGATCCGGCACCGCCGCGACCCCCTGGCCCGGCTCACCACCCGCGAGCAGGAGGTGCTCGCGCTGATGGCGGAGGGCAAGTCGAACGCGTCGATCGCGGCGGCGATGGTGGTCAGCGAGGGAACCGTCAGCAAACACTTCGGCTCGATCCTCACCAAGCTCGACCTCACCCTCGACGACACGACCAACCGCCGAGTCCTGGCGGTCCTCACGTATCTGCGGGGGCGGCCGGGGGCGGCGTAGGAGAGGGGTGCCGCGACAGGGCGGAGCACTCCGGACGCCGTGTGCCGGTGCCCTCGGCGCGGCGCCTGGACCGGTCCGCGGGGCGCCAGGACAGGCCTGCCGGACAAGTCGGCCCGACGGCCCTCGTCGTCAGGGTTCCGTCACGATCCGCGCCATGGCGTCCAACCGGCGCTAGCATCACCGGAGCTGGAATGATCACCGTCGGGGGGCGCAGGCATGCCGAGCTATCACGAAGTGGTGACCACTGATCTGTCGACGCTGACGACGGCGGCGCAGAATTGGGACGACATGGCGAAGGAGCTCCACGACACCGTGGAGCCCGCCTACCGCGACGACGTGCACGGCATCTCGCTGGGCGGGCCCATCTGGAACGGGCTGAGCGCGAGCGCGGCCCATGCCCGCTTCGACGTCACCCTCAAGGAGATCCAGGCCGCCCAGACCGAGGCCAAGGCGGTCGCCTCGCTGCTGCGGGACGCTCACACCCAGTTCGTCGACCTCAAGAAGGCCGTCGAGCGAGCCCGGGACGACGCCGTCAAGGCGGGCATGAAGGTCTCCGACCAGGGCGTGTGCCATTTCGACTTCTCGAAGGTCAGCGAGCAGGAGGCCTTCGCCATCCACCACGACCCGGATCTGCGCGAGACCGAGATGTCGTGGACCGCGCACATAGCCGCGGCGGTCAAGGCCGTCGCCGACGCCGACGACGGCGTCAGGATCGCCCTGAACGCGGTCGTCAAGGACACCGATCCCCTGCACGGCATGCCCGGCGGATTCAACGCCGGCGCCCAGGGCGACGTCGAGGTCTACGAGGCGGACGAGGTCGAGGACATCGCCCGGCGCGTCGCCGACGGCAAGAAGGTGTCGGACGCCGAGATGGCGGGGCTCCAGCGGGCGTTGCGTGACAACCACGACGACAAGGCGTTCGGCCAGGAGCTGATGCGCGACCTCGGCCCGCACAAGACGATCAAGCTGGGCAACGAGCTCAACGACCGCCTCCAGGACGCCGACGGGCCCCAGAGACTGCAGCTCGCGGAGGTCGAGAAGAACCTCGCGAACACCATGGCCACGGCGACCGCCGTACCCGGCAGCGTGAAGGACATGCCGCCCGGCTCACCCGCCTTCACCGCGTGGGTCAACAGCAAGGACGGCGCGTTCTACAAGGAGTGGACGGAGGGGATGAAGAAGGAGGGGACGAAGAACTTCGGCCCCAACACCAACCCCCAGTACGGCTACCAGTCCTACGTCAGCCTGATGCAGCACGCGGACCAGGACTTCGACGACCAGTTCCTGTACGACCTCGGTGACCAGACCATCAAGGCCGAGAAGGACCACCCGGGCATCTTCACCATGTGGGGCCCCGGCCACAAGGGCATCGAGACCGACGCCGTGGACGGCGTACTCGACCTCATGAGCCGCAATCCGGACGCCGCGACGGCGTTCTTCGACCCGGCGGGCAACGGCTCCGGCGCCGACCACGTCGGCAACGACCACCTCACGTACCTGGCGGGCAGCGGCGACGGCGCCCGCGAGTGGCCGAAGAACACCATCACCGGCTACGGCGTGACCGACTTCGACGACCCCACCAGCCGGCTGGGGCTCGGCCGGGCGCTGGAGGCGGCGTCCACCGGGCATGAGCCGCTGACGGAGGGCGAGTCGGGCGGCAGACCGGGGCCGCACACCGCCGCGCAGGCCCGGGTCATGCAGCACACGATCGAGGTGCTGGACGACGGCGCCGGCGGCGAGGACGTCCACGCCAATCTGCGCAAGCCGCTCGGTCACGCGATCGCCGACTACGCCATGGACAACCACAACATCCTCGCCGAGAACGGCACCAAGTACGGCAGCCCACAGGGCAAGGACGGCATCTGGACCGAGGGCGACCACGCGGGCATCACCGTCGGCAAGGACAGTCTCATGCGTGTCATGCGCGGCGTCTCCGCCGACGACCAGACGTACGCCCTCCTGCAGGACACCCAGCGCCAGTACGCCATGGACCAGATGACCCAGGCACCGGACTCCGCGGGCAGCGGCAACGACGCCTGGAAGAACCCGGCCCGTGACCTCGGCGCCGTGACCGGTGCGATGAACTCCATCGGCTCCGACGTCATCCTCGACGAGCGCGACGGCAAGATCTCGGCCGCCAACGACATGGCCAAGTACGCCTACCACGGCGCCGGCGCTCCCATCACGGGCCTGCCCGTCCTCGGCGACACGGCACAGCGCCTCATCGACGCGGGCACCTACGAGTGGTCCAAGGATGTCGCGGACGCGGCCAGTTCGCAGGCCCAGGAAGAGAACTCCGACCACTACTCCTCCGGCATCAACAGCACGTACGACATGATCGACCAGTGGGCCGCGGACCGGGGCGTGGACGTCGACGACGAGAACAACTCCCGGCACGACCCGAACTGGGACGCGTGGCAGGCGATGCGGGACGAGGCGAAGCAGTCGTACGGCACGTCGCGCGGTGACGCGGCTGTCTACCTGGGTTGGGAGTAGGGCACGTTGGAACAGCAGACACAGCCCCTCGACAGTGCGGCCGCGGACCCGGCGCCCCGCCGGCGTTCGCGGCGCGGCGCCTGGACCACCGCTGTCGTGGCGGTGGTCGTCCTGCTGGGTGGAGCGTTCGCGTACTTCAACACGAACGTCCTCAACTCCGCCCGTCTCTGCCATGGTTGGGTGAGCCCGGACGAGGCCGCAGCCGCTCTCGGCGGCGGTGCCGGCCGGGTCGTCGCCTCCGAGGACTCCGCCACCAGTTGCACGATCCGCCTGGAGAGCTGGCTGCCAGGACCGACCACGCAACTGAACCTGCGCGCCGTGGCGGAGCAGTCCGGCTTCCCGTTCCGCAAGGGCGCGTGGGAGGTCTCCGGCGCGCGGCACGTCCTGTCGGGCGGCGCGCACGGCGCGTACGACGAGTACGGCGGCTGGGCGCTGCTGCCGACGGCCTGCAAGAAGGCGACGGACGGGACCGGCCCGAGCCCCGTCCTGCGCGCCGCCGTCACCAGCAGGGACGCCGCGGGAGACGCGGCCGGCATGGGGCGGCTGCTGACCGGGGCGAGCGGCGCGCTCGCCGACGCGGCCGACTGCGCGGCACCGGGAGACGCAGCCGGCACGGCCCGCGACACCGCCCCCGCCGCCGTCAGGGCGGCCGACCTCGACAAGGTGTGCGGCATCAGCGGCTTCCGGCTCCCCGAGGCGCGCGGCCCCAAGGGCCGGCGCATCACCGAGCAGGTCACCGGAACGCTCCGGCAGGGCCTCTACTGCGACCTGTCCTTCGACGGCGACGAAGAAGGCCCCTTCGCGCGCCTCGCCGTCGTGCACGACGCGGCCCTCGTCGCGACCCTCGACCACCGTGACTTCACCCGTGCCCGGTGCGACGGCAAGAACACCGTCCTCGCCCACGACCTCAGGTACCTCGACGACTCCGCACGTGCGGCGACGCGGCTGCCGGACACCGCGGACTTCACCAGGACGTTCGACGAAGCGGCCCGCACGGCGATGTCCTGCGCCTGACAGGGGCCACCGACCACGGACACCCGATCCAGGGGGAGGCAGCACACGATGAGTGACATCGGCATGCGGCTCGACCACGTTCCGGCCGAGCCGGGCGGGAGCGGCGGCAACGGCGGCAACGGCGGCAACGGACCGTTGCAGGGCCCGTACCTCGCTTCGACACCGGAGGACAAGAAGAAGGCCGCCAAGTCCATCGAGCAGACCATCGAGCCGGGCACCCGCAAGGCCGGCGACCTGGCGGACGAGGCGACGAGCGCCGCGGTGAAGGAGTTCGGCCCGAAGGACGAGAACGGCTGGGTGACCTCACCGGCGCTCAAGACGGCGCACGACGCCTGGGACGACCAGATACAGGCCCTGCTGACCCGGCTGGGCGGCGAGAAGCAGTCCCTGCGCTCCGCGAACACCGTGCTCGGCGGCACCGATTTCCGGGTGGGAGCGAACTCCCAGCAGGTTCCGTCGCCGCTGGAGGGCTACTGACCTTCGCGGACTTGCCCGCCCCACGGCCCGTGCGGTCCGGGGGCCCTCGCGGCCCAGCTGCCGTTCCAGGCGGCGCCGGGCATCGGACGGGGTTGCCCATCCGCGGTGGCCCGGGTTTCCGGGGCAGGCCGGGAGCGCCTCTTCGACCCCGCCCGCCCATGTGGATCCGCTTCTCCGCCCTGGCCATCGCCCGGTAACCCCCCGAGCCTGCCCGCAGCCGTCGACACCCCCAGCCACCACCTGGGCTCACCCGCTACACTGACGCCGGTGCACAGCCTTCTCGGGCTGCGCACCACACGGCTCCAAGGGAAGATCACGGGACCTCGCGAACGTAACCGCGCTGCCCCACCCACCTCCCCAGAGCCCCGCCTCCGTAGCTCAGGGGATAGAGCACCGCTCTCCTAAAGCGGGTGTCGCAGGTTCGAATCCTGCCGGGGGCACAGCAAAACACCAGGTCAGGGGCCCTTTCGTCCATTGGACGGGAGGGCCTTCGTACTCGCAGCGCACATATCCTCGGCGCAGACGACCTCGCGGAGATGGGCGAGTCCACGACGAGCGGGAGGTACCCGAGGAGACCGAGGAGCTGGCCGGGGATACGGCCGCTGCTGCGATCGACCGGGCCCGGGAGGAATTTCGCCGACCGCGGCTGACCTGATCCGAAGGAGACACAAGGGGCCGTCCCACTGCCTCGGCGCGGTGGGACGGCCCCCTCGCTTACGGCTCCCGGCACGGATCACGCACACATCACACGGCGGCCGCCGCCACTTCATGGTTCCACCGTTCCCGCGGCGCCTTGCCCCCGGCCGCGTCCACGCGGACGTCAAACACTTGCAGAGACTCTTGAAGCGGGCCGAATACCTCGACCAGCTTGTTGTCGAGAGCGATCACTACGGCCCCAAGACCGGCCAAGCGGTCGCCAGAGTTAACCGGGAGCACCTTCTGGGCCGGCCCCCCACCCCCACCGACGATCCACGCATCACGCAGAAGGGCTGGGACGTCGTGTACCGCCTCGCCAGAGGCGGATGAGGGAAGGATCCCACCGCAATCCCGTCTCGGCCCGACGACCTCGGACCACCTGCCCGCCGCCTCCGGCCAGCCGCGCATCTACGTACCCCTGGCTGTACTCCACCGCTGCACACACAAGCTGCGAGGTTCGACGCATCCTTCACCTGCTGTGAATCAGCAGCTCTTCGAACTACGGGCCGACAACAGCCGACCAACCTGCGGGACACCACGGAGGCGCGCTCATCGGCTTCGGCGCCGGAGTCGCGTCCTCACATAGCGACCGAACGCAGGACACCGCGTATGCATGTGGACCGTGAGCCCCGGCCCCGACATGCTGATCTTCGCGTGACTTTCGAAGGTCTCACCTTGCCGAATCGGCCGGTCGCACCGCCAACAGATCATCACCGGCACACCTCGCGCATCCCATGCAACGTCCTCGAAAGGGCTCTGCGAGTGGGGCACGCGCGCCAGTTCGCCCGGCAGCGCGTGCATGTCGTCACGTGATCGAGCAGGGCTCGATAGGCCAGGGACATTGCCGGGTTCGCCGGCGACGAGGCACCGGCTCGGTCTGTTCTCTCGGCCACGTCGTCTCCCATCCGTCGGCCGTTCCCGGCGCCGTTCGCGCGGGCGCCGGAACCTCCGTGTCTCCTGATCGTCGACCCGGTCGCCAGGACGTAGGAACCACCGCCATTCACCACTTCAGGACGTCCCAGGTGGGGTACAACGTCCCTGCACACAGGCGAAGGAGGTGCCGGATGCCGAATGAGCGATTACGCGCGGCCATGGCGACCGGAGGGTGGACGTACGGCACACTCGCCGCAGCAACTGGCATCGACCCGAAGAGCGTCGAACGATGGGTGAACAAAGACCGGGTACCGCGGCAACAGACAGCGCACCAGGCAGCTGAGATCCTCCAAGAGGACGTGCATGCGCTATGGCCGGCGCTGCGCCAGCCGCGTAAGGCACGCACCATCAGCCCCGAGCTCTCGGCGCTGCACCCACGACGCGCCGATCTGCCGATAGCGGCCTACATCGATTTGTTCGGCCAGGCTCAGACCCAGGTCGACATCCTCGTCTACGCAGGCGTGTTCCTGCACGAGGGCTGGCCTCTCCTGAACGAGCTGCTGGCCGACCGGGCACGCGACGGCTGCCGCCTGCGCATCGCGCTCGGCGACGCCGACAGCACCGCCGTGCAACAACGCGGCCGCGAGGAGAGGTTCGGGCACGGCATCGAGTCCCGGTGCCGCCTCGCGCTGCTGCACTACCGGCCGCTGGTCGAGGTGCCCGGGGTGGAGGTCCGCACCCACGCGACCACGCTCTACAACTCCATCTACCGGGCCGACGACCAGATGCTCGTGAACGGGCACGTGTGGGGCGTCAACGCCTACCGCGCCCCAGTCTGGCATCTACGCCGAGCCGAGGACGGTGGGCTCTTCGACACCTATGCCGCCAGCTTCGACGCCGTGTGGGCCACCGCGAGCCCAATTGAGGAGTCGGCATGACCCGTACCGAGTACTACGACGATCCCGACGCGCCCCCGCCGAACTCGCTGGTGGTCGCCGCGTCCGCCGTCGTCTGTGACGAACAGGGCCGTGTCCTCATGCAGCGCCGTCGGGACAACGATCTGTGGGCGCTGCCGGGCGGCGGTATGGAGATGGCGGACAGCCTGCCCGGGACCGCCGTGCGCGAAGTCAAGGAAGAGACCGGTTTCGACGTCGAGGTCACGGGCCTGGTCGGTACGTACACCGACCCGCGGCACATCATCGTCTACACCGACGGCGAAGTGCGTCGCCAGTTCAACGTGTGCTTCCGGGCCCGGATCCTCGGCGGCGAGCTGGCCGTCTCGGACGAGTCGACCGAGTTGCGCTTCGTCGACCCGGCCGAGTTCGGAGGACTGCCGATGCACCACACCCAGCGGCTGCGCCTCCAGCACTTCCTTGAGGACCGTTCCTCGCCGTACCTGGGCTGACAGCGACGCCCGGGGTCGGCCGTAGTGCGGTGCGCAGGGCGACTCCAGGACGCCGCCATGGTGACTGCGATCGTTCGTGAGAGGCGGGACGAGCAAGGCCGGGGTGGTCTCGGTTCCGATTTTCGGTAGGAGGGCGGGCAGGGCCGCAGGTGCGGGCCAGGCAGGAGTCCGTCCGGCCGTCAGGCCCCGGCCGGACCCCGCTGCACCCGTGTCGCGTCGCCTCACCCCGCCCCGCCAACCCCCTCGCCCCCGAACCCCCGGCCCCCGGCCCCGCGGGTCCCCGTCAGTGCTGTCGCCAGGGCCGAGATCGCTGCCGTTGCTGCCAGGGTGCCCAGCATGACCATCGCCACGCCCACCGCGAAGAGGCCGCTGGCGTCGTCCGACCAGTCGATGTACGCGGCCGCGGTCAAGCCTGCCGTCGTGCCGAACACCGCGGCGGTCCGGAGGTTCCGGGAGGCCGCCCAGACCACCGGGAGCAGCAGCGTCACCGCGAGGCCGATCACCTGCCAGGCCTCGTACGGGCCGGTCGTCGAACCGTCCGGGTGGGTGTCCCGGTGTTGGTCCCAGCCCAGCCAGGCGGCCCAGGCCGCCGCGGCGATCCCGGCCATGGCCAGGAGGGACAGGAAGGACGAGAGGGAGGGGCGCTGGTGGCGGGGGGTCCCGGGGCGTTGTTCCATGCGTTCAGCGTCGCCGATCGGTCATCGCCCGGCCCAGAGCACACGTACTCAGGTGGAGTGAGTAGGTGAGTACCGGCGGTGCGTGAGTACGGGGCCGGCGCCCTTGCGGCTCCGGGCCTGCTCACCCCCGGCTTACGCCCTGCGCCGGCCCCACGCACGCGTGCACATGCATGTCGTGCCAGCCGTCCGTGTGCAGCGCCGCACTCCGCCGCGTCCCCTCCAGCACGTAGCCCGCCTTCGCCGCCACCCGGCAGGACGCCTCGTTGCGGGTCGAGTGCTGGAGTTCCAGGCGGTGGAAGCCCGCGGTGAACGCCCAGGACGTCAGCGTGGTCAGTGCGCGGGGGGCCACCGCCTGGCCTCGGGCGGGCGGCAGTACCCAGTAGCCGATCTCGGCGTGGCCCTCCAGGAGGTCCATGTCGCGCAGCGCCATCCTGCCGAGCGGTGCGTCGTCGGCGGCCCGGGTCACCAGCCACTGGGCCGCCTCCTCACGCTGCCAGCTCTGGTGCGCCGTCTCCACCCAGGCGCGGGCCTCATCGAGTGACTCCATGCTGCGGGCGTGCCAGTAGCGCACGGCCGGGTCCTGGAAAGCGGCGTGGACCGTCGGTGCGTCCTGCGGTTCGGGGGCGCGGAGGACGAGGTCGCCGTCCTGGGTGCGCAGGGTCGGTTGGGTGGTCGCGGAGAAGGTGCCGGGCTGGATGGTGTGCTTGATCTCGATCGGCATGCCCCGCATCATCGCCGGGCACCCACCGGACCCGCATCAGGGATTCCGGAGCCACCTCAACCGGCCCGCATCAGAGATTCCGCGGCCATCTCAACCCCGCCCCGGATCAGAACCCCCGCCCCGCACCGGCGCCCCCGCATCAGCGATTGCGCGGCGCCGTCTCCGGCAGCCTCCACGTGCACACCGCGCTCGCCAGCCCCGCCGCCGCCATGTACCCCGCCAGGTACCAGGGGCGGTCGCCCCCCGCGTCGACCAGGAGCGTCGCCACGAACGGGGACGTGCCCGCGAAGATGACGCCGTTGATCTCGCGGACGAAGACGAGGCCGCTGTAGCGCACCTCGGTCGGCAGCGACTCGGCGTAGAACGTGCCCGCCACCGCGAAGATCGAGTTCAGCATCAGGGCGAACGCGATGGTGATCGCCAGGTAGATGAGCCACGGCTCACGCGTGTCCACCAGCCAGAAGAACGGGTACGCGAAGAGCGTGATCGCCACCGCGCCACCGATCATCACGGGCTTGCGGCCGATCCGGTCCGAGAGTGCGCCGGCCAGCGGGATCGTGAGGATGGAGACGGCCGAGGCGATCGTGATGCCGAGGACCGAGGTGCCCGACGACAGGCCGAGCTGGTTGGTGAGGTAGCTGGGCAGGTAGCCCTGGATGGCGTACGAGGCGATGGCCGTGGCGCAGCCGGAGCCGATGAGCAGGGCGATGGCCTTGGGCCGCTCCTTGATCGCGGCGAGGACGGGGAGCTTCTCGCGGTTGCCGCTGTCGCGGGTGGCCTCGAACTGCTCCGTCTCGGGTGCCGCGTTGCGGATCAGCAGGGCGATGACCACGACGACCGCGCTGGCCAGGAACGGGATGCGCCAGCCCCACGCGAGGAAGTCGTCCTCGGGCAGCGTGGAGACGGCGGCGACCGCGCCGGAGGCGATGACGACGCCGATGAACTCGCCGGCACCGGGCAGCGATCCGTAGAAGCCGCGCTTCTCGGCCTGCGCGGCTTCCGTCGACATGACGTACGCGCCGCCGAGTTCCGCGCCGACGCCGAAGCCCTGGAGCATCCGGCAGACGACGAGCAGGACCGGGGCCCAGATGCCGATCTGGTGGTAGGTCGGCAGGAAGCCGATGGCGAGGGTGCCCGCGCCCATCAGGATCACGGTCAGGATCAGGACGGGGCGGCGGCCGATCCGGTCGCCGAGGTGGGCCAGGACGAGGCCGCCGACGGGGCGGACCGCGAAGCCCAGGCCGAACGTGGCGAAGGAGGCGAGGGTCGCCGCGAGCGGGGAGACGTCGGGGAAGAAGACCTTGTTGAAGACGAGCGCGGCGGAGGCGCCGAAGAGGAAGAAGTCGTACCACTCCAGGATCGAGCCGACGACACTCGCGGCGGCTGTGCGGCGCTGGCGCGTGCGAGCGCTCATCGTTCGTGTGCCGGCGCCCGTCTGTGTGCCGTCGCCCGTCGACCGCGTGCCGGCGCTTGTCGTGCGGGGCGGCTGTGGGCCGTTCCCGGGGGCGGTCTCCTGGTGGTGGGTGGACGCGCTCGTCTTCGGGCTCATCTCACTCCCTTTCACGCGGTGGGGGGATGCCTGGGCGATGTCTGGGGGGCGCCTCGGTGCGTGCTGTTGCAACATGTGCACGCCTGTTGCGCAAAGGCTGCTAATGTTCTTCATGGGCCCGGCGGGATGTCAATGGCATGCCGCCCGGACACCGACGAGAGGTCTGTGGAGGAGTGGTGATGACCGGTACGGCGGTCTGCATCGGCGAGACGATGGCGCAGGTCACGCCCGCCGACGGGGCGGGGCTCGAAACCAGCCGCGAGCTGCGGCTCGCCGTCGCGGGCGCCGAGTCCACCGTCGCCCAGTACCTCGCCGACCTCGGCCACCGGGCCGCCTGGGTGAGCCGCGTCGGCGACGACCCGTTCGGCCGGCGGATCGTGGCGGCGGTCGCCGCGCGCGGGGTCGACGTGCGCGGCGTACGGGCCGACCCGGACGCCCCGACCGGCGTCTACTTCAAGGACCCGGGCCCCGACGGCACCCGCGTGCACTACTACCGGGCCGGTTCCGCCGCCTCCCGGATGGGTCCCGGCGACGCCGACCGCGTCGAGCTGGCCGGCGCCCCGCTGCTGCACCTGACCGGCATCACCCCTGCCCTGTCCGAGGGGTGCGCCGCGCTCGTGCGGACCCTGCTCGACCGGGCCGCCGACACCGGCACTCCGGTCTCCTTCGACGTCAACTACCGGCCTGCCTTGTGGAGTTCGCGCGAGGAGGCCGCCTCCGTCCTGTACGAGCTAGCCCGGCGGGCCGACGTCGTCCTCGTCGGCCGGGATGAGGGCGAGGCGCTGTGGGGCACACCGTCCGCGGAGGACATCCGCGACCACCTGGCGCCGCGCGGCACCCTGGTCGTCAAGGACGGATCCGTCGGCGCCACCGAATTCGCGGACGAGACAGCGGCGTTCGTGGCGGCGCCCGCCGTGGACGTCGTCGAGGCCGTCGGCGCCGGGGACGCCTTCGCCGCCGGATACCTGAGCGCCCTGCTGAACGGCGCCCCGGCGGCCGGACGCCTCGCCCTCGGCCACCGGCTCGCCGGCCGCACCCTGCGCAGCATCGAGGACTACGTGCCCGCCACCGCGACGGCGACAGAGGGGAACTGACGTCGTGTCACAGACCGTACGGCGGGCCATCGACATCCTGGAGTTCGTCGCCCGCTCACCCCGCACCCAGACCGAGGTCGGCGAGCACCTGGGCGTGCACCGTTCGACGGCGCTGCGCATCCTGGAGTCGCTCACCGAGGGCGGGCTCGCGCGCCGGCTCCCCGACGGGCGGTACGCGGTCGGGCACCGGCTCGCCGGACTGGCCCATCTCGCCCTGGAACAGTTCGGGTTGAAGGACGTGGCCGGCGAGCACCTGCGGGCCCTCGGCGCGCGCTGCGGACACACCGTGCACCTGGCCGCGCTCGAAGGCGACCGCATCGTGTACGCGGACAAGGTCGACCCGGTGGACGGGGTGCGGCTCTACTCGCAGATCGGCCGCCCGGTGACCCTGCACACCGCCGGCGTCGCCAAGGCGATCCTGGCGCACCTGCCGCGCGAGCGCGCCGACGCGCTCCTCGCGGACTGCGACTTCGCGCCGCACACCGGCACGACGCTCACCGACCCCGCCGCCTACCGCCGGGCCCTCGACGAGACGCGGGCGCGCGGCTGGTCCGTCGACGACGGCGAGTACGAGGACTACGTGAACTGCGTCGCGGTCCCCGTCCGGGACAGCGGCGGCGAGGTGGTCGCGGCGGTGTCCGTGACCGCGCTCAAGGCGAAGGCGGACCTCGACGCGCTGCGCGCCGACGTCCTGCCCGACCTCATGACCACCGCAGAGACGATCTCCAAGGAGCTGGGATGGCGACCGTGACCACCACGTTCGACGAATTGTTCGCGGGGGTGCCCGTGATGGCGATCCTGCGGGGCATGCCCGCCGACAGATCCGTCGAACTGGCCGTACGCGCCTGGGACCTGGGCATCGAGTGCGTCGAGGTGCCCGTGCAGGACGAGGCGGCGGGGCAGGTGCTGGCCGCGGTGGTGGCGGCCGGGGCGGCGCGCGGCAAGGCGGTCGGCGCGGGCACCGTGACCTCCGTGGAGCGGCTGGAGCGGGCGGTGGCGGCGGGGGCCGCGTTCACCGTGGCGCCGGGTCTTGACGCCGGGGTGGCCCGGGCCAGTGCCGCGGCCGGGCTGCCGCATCTGCCCGGGGTGGCGACGGCCGGTGAGGTGCAGGCCGCGCGGGGGCTGGGGCTCGGGTGGCTGAAGGCGTTCCCGGCGAGTGTGCTGGGGGTGGAGTGGTTCCGGGCGATGCGGGGGCCGTTCCCGGAGGTGCCGTTCGTGGCTACGGGTGGGGTCGATGCGGGGAGCGCTGCCGCTTATCTGGAGGCCGGGGCGCGGGTGGTCGCCGTGGGGTCGGCGCTGGAAGATCCCGGGCAGCTGTCCCTGCTGGCCGAGCTGCTGGCGCACTGACACGGGGCCCCGCCCCGGACCCTGCTCCTCAAGCGCCGGAGGGGCTGGAAATGCGGGGCCCCGCCCCAGACCCGCTGCCCCCGGCCGGAAGCGGAAGCAAGCCGGCGCACTGACACGGGGCCCCGCCCCGGACCCCGCTCCTCAAGCGCCGGAGGGGCTGGATTCGGAGCCCGAATCGATGACTGGAGTCACACCCATGCAGATCACCTCCCTCACCACCTACCTCGTCGCCCCCCGCTGGCTCTTCCTGAAGATAGAGACGTCCGAGGGCGTCACCGGCTGGGGTGAACCCGTCGTCGAGGGGCGGGCCCACACCGTCGCCGCCGCCGTCGACGAGCTCTCCGACTACCTCGTGGGCAAGGACCCGCTGCGCATCGAGGACCACTGGCAGGTCATGACGAAGGGCGGCTTCTACCGTGGCGGGCCCGTCCTGTCCTCCGCCGTCTCCGGGATCGACCAGGCCCTGTGGGACATCAAGGGCAAGGTGCACGGCGTCCCCGTCCACGACCTGCTCGGCGGGGCCGTGCGCGACCGGATGCGGATGTACTCGTGGATCGGCGGCGACGACCCGGGCGAGGCCGCCGAGCACGCGCGCGAGCGGCTCGAACAGGGTTACCGGGCCGTGAAGATGAACGTCGGCGGCCGGCTCAAGCACCTGGAGACGGCGCGCGAGATCGACGCCGTCGTCGCCCGTGTCGCCTCCGTGCGCGAGGTCATGGGGCCGGACGGGGACGTCGCCGTCGACTTCCACGGGCGGACCTCACCGGCCCTCGCCAAGCAGCTCGCCCGCGCCCTTGAACCGTTGCGCCCGCTGTTCATCGAGGAGCCGCTGCTTCCCGAACTGACCGGACGGTACGGCGAGTTCACCGCCGCGACCACCATCCCCGTGGCCACCGGCGAGCGCCTCTACTCACGCTGGGACTTCGACCCCGTCCTGCGCTCGGGCATCGCCCTCGCCCAGCCCGACCTCTCGCACGCCGGCGGCATCTCCGAGGTGCGCCGGATCGCCGCGCAGGCCGAGGTGCACGGCGTGGGGCTCGCCCCGCACTGCCCGCTCGGGCCGATCGCGCTCGCCGCCTGCCTCCAGGTGGACTTCGCGAGCCCGAACGCGTTCATCCAGGAGACCAGCCTCGGCATCCACTACAACGTCGGCTCCGACCTCGGTGACTACCTCGTCGACACGTCCGTCTTTGAATTCGACTCCACGGACGGGCACATGGCGCGCCTCACCGCGCCCGGCCTCGGCATCGAGGTCGACGAACAGGCCGTCATCAGGGCCGCGGCGACCGGTCACCGCTGGCACAACCCGGTCTGGCGGCACACGGACGGTTCCTTCGCGGAGTGGTGACAGCGCCGCGGCGCCCGAGCTGACCCGGAGCGGCTTCGGCTGAGGCAGCCCGGGCACCCGTAGCACCCCCGGAGCACCCGGAGCGCCCCGTAGAGCCGGCGGAGTGGCACCCCCGCCCACCCCGCTGGCACCCCGCTAACACCCCGCCGACCCCCACGGCACAACCCACCCCTCCATACAGGGGCCGATCCCGGCCGTCCGCACCTATTCTGGGTCGCCATGGAGGGGGACTCCTCGGGGCCGTTGATCGTCATGCCCGCGTCGGACGCGCCGCGTGACGCCGATGTCGTCCTGCCCGCCGAAGGACCCGACGTGTCGGCGCTGCCGGAGATCCGGCCCCGCGAGCCCGTCGGCACCGACCCCCACGACGAGCGGCCCGGCCTGGCCCCGGGCGAGCTGCTCGCCGGGCAGTACCGGGTGGTGCGGCGGCTCGGGCTCGGCGGGATGGGGGACGTGTACCTCGCCCGCGACGAGAAGGTCGACGACCGCGAGGTCGCCGTCAAGACGCTGCGGGCCCGCCAGGCGGGGCTGTACGCGCACGCGCTGGAGGAGGAGCGGCAGGCGTTCGCCGACCTCAACCACGAGGGCATCATCCCCGTCTTCAACTACGGCACCCACGAGACGGTGGGCGACTTCCTCGTCCTGCCCTACGTCGACGGGCTCAACCTGGACGAGGTCCGCACGCTCGCCCGGCTCGCCCCGGAGCGGTTCGGCGGGCCCCGCTTCCACGAGTTCGTGCTCGCGTACGGCATCCGCGTCCTGTCCGCCCTCGACCACCTGCACGTGCGGCCGCCCGGCTCCCCGCCGCTGGTCTACGGGGACGTGAAGCCGCAGAACGTGATGCACGACGGGTCCGCCATCAAGGTCGTGGACGTCGGCTCGATCCGGCCCGCGGGCGCGCCCGGCCTGACGACGTACGGGTTCCGCGCCCCGAACGTGCGGCTGCGGCCGAACGAGGTGGCCGGTGCCAGCGAGCCCCAGGACGACCTGTTCGGACTCGGCGAGACACTGCGCACCCTGTGCGGGCTCGGCGAGCACGCCCGCGACCTCGGGCCGCTCGGCGCGCTCGACCGGCTCCGGGACGGCGACACGCTCGCGGCCCGCGCCGCGCTGCTGACCACCACCCCCGCCCCCGCCGGCCTCGGCCTGCTCTCGCTGGCCCGTGTGCTGCGCCGCGCCACCCGCTCCACGCCCGCCGACCGGTTCGCCGACGCCCGCGAGATGGAGGGGCAACTGCGGGGTGTGTGGCGGGAGTTGCGGTCGTTGCGGACCCGGGACGAGACCTTCGAGCCGTCGCCGCTCTTCCTCCAGTCGCCGTACGCCCTCGACGGCGGCCTGGGCACCGCGCCCGCCCTGCCCCGGTGGGCCGTGCCGCCCGGCGAGGACCCGCCGGGCCCGCTGCACGCGCCGCCGGCCGCCGCCGACGCCGCGGCCCGCCTGCCGGTGCCCCGGCCCGACCCGCACGACGACCACCATGAGGAGCTGAGCCGGCTCGCCGACGCCGACCCCGCCGCGCTGCTCCAGACCACCGCGGGCTGGCACGACTCCGTCGAGGTGCGCCTGCTGCGCTGCCGGCTGCGGCTGCGGGTCGCGCTGCGCGCCGAGCCCGACGACGCCGGGCTGCTCCTCGCCGAGCAGGAGCTGGGCGGCGCCGCCGACGCCCTCGGCCCCGAGCGCGCCCGCCGCGACTGGCGTATCGACTGGCACCGCGGGCTGCTCGGGCTCGCCCGCGACGACGCCGCGGGGGCCCGCGACCACTTCGACCGGGTCTACGGGGCGATCCCCGGCGAGTACGCACCCAAGCTCGCCCTCGGCCACTGCGCCGAGCGCCTCGGCCGCCACCACGAGGCGCTCACCCTCTACGAGGCGGTGCGGCTGCGCGATCCGTCGCTGGGCAGCGCCGCGTTCGGGGCCGCGCGGGCCCGGCTCGCCCTCGGCGGGCCGCGGGCCTGCGCCGCCGCGACCGAGGCGCTCGACGCGGTGCCCCAGCACTCCCGGCACCGCACCGCCGCCCGCACCGCGACCGTGCGGATCGCCGTCGAGTACGCCGCGGGCACCGAGCCGCTCGGCGCCGCCCTGACCCGGCTCGCCCGCCTCTTCACCGAGCACGGCCTCACCGACGAGCAGGCCCGCGTGCGGATGAAGGCCGAGGTGTGGGAGGCGGCCCAGCAGCTCGTGGCGGGCGGCGTCGTCACCACCGACGGGCTGCGGCGGCTGGC
Source organism: Streptomyces sp. NPDC049813 (assembly GCF_044465085.1). NCBI lineage: Bacteria > Bacillati > Actinomycetota > Actinomycetes > Kitasatosporales > Streptomycetaceae > Streptomyces > Streptomyces sp. NPDC049813. The sequence goes on from NZ_JBITLI010000009.1 coordinate 242,107, forward strand.
CCGGCAGACGGCCGCCCGCGACGGTGAGGCACGCGACGCGGGAGCACGGCTCGCCTTCCCCGGCCGGGAGCGGGCGCTCGCCGAGGACCTCTCCCGCTTCTACCTCTTCCTCGCGCGCCAGACGCGCCGCTCGGCGGAGCTGCCGGGCGCCGACGCGATCGTCGAACGCCTCCTGGACCGCGCCTACCTGGTGCGCCCGCTGGCCCTGCGCCACTACCGCGAGCGCCGACCGCTGACCGCCCTGCTCCGCCCCCGGCCGGGACGGCGGACGTGAGGCGGCCACCCCGCCCGCCGGTGCCCCGCTGGGCCCGCGTCCTGGGCCGCCTGCTGTGGCCGCCGGCCGGCCGGGTCCGCAACCGCGCCTACCTGCGCGACCGGCTGATCGCGCTGCCGCTGCTCACCGCCGTCGCCTTCGCCACGCTCGGCTGGGCCTACGCCGACGTCCGCGACGACGCGGACCACATCCGCACCCAGCTCGCCCCGGCCCTCGGCGACCTGGCCGACGCCCGGATCTCGCTGCGGATCGCCCAGCGGGAGGCCGAGGTCAGCCTCGACGCGGGGCACGCCGTCGAACTCTCCGGGCTCGGCCCCCGCTACACCGCCCGTACCGGCGCCGCCGCCCAGGACATCGCCCGGCTCTCGCGCGGCGGCGCGTTCGGCCCGGCCCAGCGCCAGGAACTCGACGTCGTCTCCGGGCTCATCGACGGCTACGAGGAGTGGATCGCCTGGGCCAGGACGAACGTGGCCGAGCCGTCGCTGCGCCGGGCCGGGCTCGCGTACGCGCAGAGCATGCTGTGCTCGCAGACCACCGCCGAACCCGCGACCGACCGCAGCGCGCCGTACCCGCCGTGCGGGGCCGCGCGGGGCGTCGACGCCACGACCGTCGTGGACCGCATCGCCGCCCTCGAACGCGAGCTGCGCGCCCGCCTCGACGCGCGCGCCGCCCTCGGCCCCGGCGTCCTGGCGGCCGCCGCGGTCTCGCTGACCGCCTTCACCCTCCTCGCGGTGGGCCTGTGGCGCACGCTCGTCTTCCTGCACCGCCGGATGCGGATACGGGTCAGCGTGCCGCTGCTGGCCGCCGCGCTGCCGCTGCTCCTGGTGCCGTGGGCGGTCGCCGACGGCGTCCGGTCGTGGAGCGCGCAGCGCGACGCGGTGCCGTACGCGGAGGTCCTCGCGGACCGGGCGGCGCCCGCCGTCGAGGTCGCCCTGGACCGGGACCCGCGGGCCGTGCCGGGCCCGGCGGCGATCCGCCCGGCGACGGCCCGGATGGAACGCACCGTGGGCCGGGGCCGGCTCGGGGACGTCGGGGCCGCCGCGGGCTGGGTGCTGCCGGTGGGCGTGCTGGCCGCCGGGGTGCTCGCGGGCACGCTGCACGCCTACCGCCGCGAGTACCTGGTGGTCGGCCGGGCCGGAGGCGCCGCGTGAGCGCCGGGTCCCGGCGCGGCCGCCGGGCGCGGCGGGCCCTGCACGGGGTGCTGGTCGCCTGCCTGGTGGGACTGGCGGCGCTCAGCGGCGGCTGCGCGGGCGGCGGCAGCACCCAGATCACCGTGCTCGGCCCGTGGACCGGCCCGGAGGGCGCCGCGTTCGAGAGCGTCCTGCACGAGCTGTCCGAGGGCTCCGGCCACCGCTACGTCTACAAGGGCACCCGCTCCCTGCGCGAGACCCTCGTCGCGCAGCTCGCCGCCGACGCGCCGCCGGACGTCGCCATCCTCAACAGCATCGGCGAGCTCACCGAGTACGCGGCCCGGGACGAGCTGAAGCCCCTCGATCCGTCCACCGCCGAGCGCGCCTACCCGCCCTGGTCCCCCACGCTCATGGTCGACGGCCGCCGCCGCACGTACTGGGTGCCGCTCAAGGTCGACCTGAAGAGCCTGATGTGGAGCAGGACGACGGCCGCGGGCGCCCGCGAACGGTGGTGCATCGGCATGGCGGCACAGGCCACGTCCGGCTGGCCCGGCACCGACTGGGTCGAGGACATCCTGCTGCACCAGGCGGGCCCGGCCACCTATACGCAGTGGGCGACGGGGCAGCTCGACTGGGCGAAGTCCCCCGCGGTGCGGCGGGCCTTCACCACCTGGGCGCAGCTGCTCGCCGCGGGCGGGCCGCGCTCCGACGCGGCGGTGGAACGCTCCCTGACCCTGTCGTTCTGGGGCACGGCCGACCCCCGCTCCCCGGCCGGCGACCCGCGGGGCCTGCTCGGCGGGTCGCTGCCCGGCTGCACGCACGAGCACCAGGGCTCGTTCGTGCGGTTCGTGTACGCGCCGCGCGACGACATCCGGGTCGAGCCGGCCGCGCGGTTCCTGCGGGGCTCGGCCGCGTACAAGAAGGCGTTCGAGGTGTCGGGCGACATGGCCGCGGTGCTGACCGACAGTGCGGGCGCGCAGGAGCTGGTGAAGCGCCTGACCAGCGAGGACGGCCGCGCCCAGTGGTCCCGGGCGGCCCGGCCGCACCTGCGGCCCTTCTTCCCCGACCGCTCGGACCCGCGGCCCGAGGACGACGCGGCGGCGCAGGAGATCGCCACCTACCTCACGGACGACACGAACACGCTGTGCTTCGACGCGTCCGACGTGATGCCGCCGGTGCTGCGCGACGCGTTCTACCGGGCGGTCCTCACGTACTTCCGCAGCCCGCAGGAGCGGACACTGACGGAACTGCTCACGCAGCTGGAGACGGTCCGCACCCAGATCGCGGCCCCCACGACCCCGGCGACGATCCGCCCGGCGACGGACATCTGCCGCTGACGGACCAAGCCCCTCCGGCGTTTGAGGAGCGGGGTCCGGGGCGGAGCCCCGTGTCCTGAGCCGGGCCCCGGGTCACTGGAGCTCCTCCGGGCAGGGCGTCCCCCGGGACCACCACTTGTAAGGCGCCGCCAGGTGATACGTGCCGGCCCGCGGCGCCACCAGCCGGGTCCACCTGTCCCCGGAGTCGTCCTCATCCGTCTCGAAGAGACACCCGTGCACGTTGGCGTACCGCTTCGGCGCCGACTCGTCCCGCTCCCGCGCCCGCTTCGACGCCTCCGTCTCCCGCGGGGCCTCCAGCGCCTTGCCGTCGGAGTCGACGACCGCGAGCCACGGCGAGTACGGCACCCGGATGAGGACCGGCCCCGGCTCGGTCACCTCGATCGTCAGCTCGGCCTGCTCGGCGGCGTCCACGACGGCGTGCGGCTCGGCCATCGGCGTCGGGTCGGTCACGGCGAACAGCTGCCAGTTGGCGTCGCCCCACACCTGCGTGAGGTAGGGCAGCCCGCGCCGGACCAGCTCCCGCTCGCGTTCGCCGCCGTCGCCGTCCGGCTCGCCCTTGGGCAGCACGACGTAGTGCACGGCCCAGCGCTTGAGCCATTCGTGGTAGTTCGCCGAGTTCAGGGTGTCGTCGTAGAAGAGCGGGTTGCGCTTCATGTCGGCCTGCCGGGTCCAGCCGCGGGCCAGGTTCACGTACGGGGCGAGCGCGGAGGCCTCGCGGTGCGAGCGCGCGGGGACGACCTCGACGCGGCCGCGCTCGGCCTTGACCCCCTGCAGTTCGTTGACGAGGGGGGCGAGTTCGCGGGCCCAGGACGCGGCGGGCGTGGTGTGGACGATGTCGTCCACCGACTTGAACCCGATCCAGAAGTTCAGCCCGGCGAAGGCGATCACGGTGACGTACCACTTGCGCGAGCGGGGCACGGTGAACGGCAGGACGGCGAGGAGCGCGACGCCCGCGAAGAGCATCGGCAGGCGCGTGATGTTGGAGCCGATCTGCGAACTGATCAGCCAGACGAGCAGCACGGACAGGGTGTAGACGGCGGAGGTGATCCGGACCGTCAGCCACTGCCTGGGCGCGAGGACGTAGAGGAGGACGCCGTAGACCATCGGCAGCAGCGCCGACCAGAACGACATCGGCTGCGTGCCGGAGAACGGGAAGAGCCACGCCGAGAGGCCGACCACGACGGCCGGCGCGATGCCGAGCGCGTACGCCCCGGGGCGCCGCTTCTGGAGGAAGAGCGCGACGGCGACGAGCCCGACGAACAGCCCTGCCACCGGGGAGCAGGCCGTCGCGATCCCGGCGAGCGACGCGGCGACGGCGGCCTTGGCCCACCGCTTGTAGCGCCAGCGGTACGGCCAGCAGAAGACCCCGGCGACCGCCGCGAGGCCGAACATTATGCCGAGCCCGAAGGTGACGCGTCCGGACGCCGCGTTGCACAGCAGGGCGAAGACCCCGGCGAGCGCGGGCCACAGCGGCTTGGCGACGATCCGGGTCCGGATCAGCAGCAGCGTCAGCAGGGCGGCGGAGAGGGTGCCCGCGACCATCATCGTCGTCCGCACGCCCAGCACGGACATCAGGTACGGCGACACCACGCTGTACGAGACGGGGTGCATGCCGCCGTACCAGGCGAGGTTGTACGCGGAGTCGGGGTGCCGGCCGACGAACTCGGCCCAGGCGTCCTGCGCGGCCAGGTCGCCGCCGCTGTTCGCGAAAGTGAAGAACCAGATGACGTGCAGGACGGCGGCGACGGCGGTGGCGACGAGGACGGGGTGCCGCTCGGCGCGCGCCACCCATCGGGGGGCGCGGCGCTGCTGGGCATCGCCGGTACGGGGCTCGTCCGCGGTCGCGTCGCCGGAACGGGGCTCGTCCGCGGCCGCGTCGCCGGTACGGGGCTCGTCCGCGGCCGCGTCGCCGGTCCCGTTCTCGCTCCCGTCGCCGGTCCCGGTCGCGGTCCCGTTCCCGGGTCCGGGTCCGGGTCCGGCAGGGTTCTGGTCCCCCGGGGTCCGGGGCTCGGCCGGGGGCCGTATTCGTACCCGCCCGGCGCCCGGCTCGGCGTCGTCGGCGCGCGTCGGCTCCGCTGTGGTCACTGCTGACACTCCCCGTACCCGTACCGTCGTCCGCGACCGAGGGAACGTCCCGGTCCTGCCCCGGTCTCGCGACGCTAGCACGGGCGCCGCGCCCGGGCGCCACGGGAGGCCGGTGCTCCGGCCTCCCGCGGACGGCCTAGGCGACGCGCTTGATCTTCGCGCCGAAGCCCGGCTCGGCGAGGTCCTTCTGGAGCGCCACGGGGACCTCGACGGCGTCGTTCTTGCCGTCGCCCACGCTCAGCACGCCGACCTCGGTGCCGGCCTTCGCGGTGTGCGGGATCGTCGCGCCCTTCTTCTGGTCGAGCGCCAGCCGGACGGTCAGGCCCGACCAGCCGACCGCGGAGACGTCCTTGGTCGCGACGACCGGGGTGGTGCCGCCCAGGCCGTCGTCGACCTCGCCGACCACGTCGCCCTTCTTCACGATGGTCTTGGCGGTGAGCGCGCTCTGCCCCGCCTGGATCAGCCGCTGGACGACGCCGGTGACCTCGTCGATGTTGGCGGTGCCGTTGCGCCCGTACTGGCCGAGGGCCGCGCCGATGATCGTCTGGGTCTTCCCGCCGACCTTCTTCTCCGCGGCGAAGAGGATGTTGCCGCCGGCCGCGGTGGTGGTGCCGGTCTTGATGCCGATGGCGACGGTGGGGACGAGCCCGAAGAAGTTGTTCTGCTTGTCGCCGTTCAGGTCCACGTAGCTGGGCTGGCGGGAGATCTCCTTGAAGACCGGGTTCTCCATCGCGGCCCGGCCGAGCTTGACCAGGTCGTCGGCGGTGGAGACGGTCGTCTTGTCCAGGCCGCTGGGGTCCGTGTAGGTGGTGTTCTTCATGCCCAGCTCCTTGGCGGTCTTGTTCATCTTGTCGACGAACTGGTCCTCCGAGGAGCTGCCGGTGTCCCAGCGGGCGAGCAGTTTGGCCACGTTGTTCGCCGACGGCAGCATGACCGCCTGCAGCGCCTCGTACTCGGGGAGCTGCTGGCCCTCGGTGACCTTCACCACCGACTCGTTCTCGGCCTTTCCGGTCTCGTAGTGCTTCTGCGCGGCCGCGTCGACCGGGATCTTCGGGCCCTTCTCGCCGGTCTTCAGCGGGTGGTCGCGCAGGATCAGGTAGACGGTCATGACCTTGGCGATGCTCGCGATCGGTACGGGCTTCTGCGTACCGGACATGCCGAACGTGCCGATGCCGTTCACGTCCATGGCCGCCTGGCCCTGGCCGGGCCACGGCACGGACGGCTTGCCGCCCTCGAACGAGACGGTCTCCTGGGCGGTGAGGTCCAGCGTCGGCGCCGGGAGCGGACGCACGGTCTGTACGACTGCGAACACCACGATGAGGAGCAGGACCAGCGGCGTCCAGATCTTGACCCGGCGCACGGTGGTGCGGACCCGGGTCTCCGGGGGCGGCGGGGTGTTGGTCAGCTCGGCCAGCAGGTCGATCGGCGGCTTCGGGGGCAGCGGCTGCTGCGTGGTCCGCTCCGGGGCGGCCGGCTCGGCGGCCCCGGTGGAACCGCCCGCACCGGTCGCGGCGGGCCCGCCGGGTGTCGCCGGCGCGGCCTTCCCGTCGAGCTGCCGCAGCGGCACGAACCGGCTGGTCCGCTCGGCATCGCTCTCGGCCCGCTGCGGAGCGGCGGGCGACTTCAGGGTGGTGGTCGGCTGATCGACGGGCGGCGCGACAGCCTTGAACACGGCGGTCGGCTGATCAACCCCTTGCGCCCCGGACCGGGGACCAGGGGTTTTGACGGACTCCGCACCCTTGGCGGGGGCGGGTTGGCCCCCCTTTGCGGGGGCGGCCTCGGAGGGCTGGGCACCCTTTGCGGGGGCGGCCTTCGAAGGCGCGGCGCCCTTGGGCTCGGCGGCCTTGGGGGCCTCGGTGCCCTTGGGGTCAGCGGCCTTGGGAGGCTCGGTGCCCTTGGGGTCGGCGCCCTTGGCGGGGGCCGTCTTGGAGGGCTCGGCGTCCTTGGGCTCGGCGTCCTCGGCCGGGACGGTGGTGGCAGGCCCGACACCCGTGGCCGGGGTCGGCTCAGCATCGGCGGGCCCGGAAGCGGGGTCGGAAACGCCCTTGGCAGGCCCGACACCCGCGGCCGGAACCGCCGCCGCAGGCCCGACACCCGTGGCCGAGGTCGGCTCAGCGTCGCCGGGTTCGGAAGCCGGGTCGGAAACGCCCTTGGCAGGCTCGGCATCCCCGGCAGGGGTCGGCTCGGCATCGACGGGCTCAGCGTCCTCAGGCTCGGAAGCCTGGGCGGACACAGCAGCACCCTCGGCCGGGACGGCCGGGGTGGATACGCCCTTGGCGGGCTCGCCGCCCTCGGCCGGGGCCGCCGTCGCGGGCCCGGCACCCTTGGCGGGCGCCGGCTCGGCATCGGCAGGCTCGGAAATCCGGGCCGACTCAGCGTCCCGCGCCGGAGCCGCCGAAGCGGGCTCAGCACCCTCAGCCGGAGCCGCCGTAACAGGCTCAGCGTCATGGGCCGGAGCCGCCGAAGCGGGCTCGGCACCCTTGGCCGGAGCCGCCGTAACAGGCTCAGCGTCCCGCGCCGGGGCCGCCGAAGCGGGCTCGGCACCCTCGGCCGGAGCCGCCGAAGCGGGCTCAGCACCCTCGGCCGGAGCCGCCGTAACAGGCTCAGCGTCCCGCGCCGGAGCCGCCGAAGCGGGCTCGGCACCCTCGGCCGGAGCCGCCGAAACGGGCTCAGCACCCTCAGCCGGAGCCGCCGTAACAGGCTCAGCGTCATGGGCCGGGGCCGCCGAAGCGGGCTCGGCACCCTCGGCCGGCGTCGGCTCCGCGTCGACAGGCTCGGCGTCCTCAGGGTCTACGGCCCTGGGCTCGGCCTTCCCCGCATCGGCGGTCTCGGCCCCACCGGGAACCTGCGCCGCGGCGCCCTTGGCAGGCTCGGCGGACTCTGCCGCGCCGGACCCCGACCCGGCGGGCTCATCGCCCCCGGCACCAGCGGACCCGGCCGCCTCGCTGCCGCCGGGCCGCACCGACCCGGCCCCAGCACCGACGGACTTCGCTCCCGCAACCTCGCCACCGGCACCGGCACCGGCACCGGCGCCGGCACCCGGCCCGCCGTCCTCGGCGTCTCCGGACACCGACCCGGCGGCCCTCGCCGAGCCACCCGGAGCCGCTCCAACGCCCTGGACGCCCTCGGCCCCCTCGGCGCCCCCGGCGTCAGACCCGCTCCCGGCGCCCTCAGCGCCTTCCGCGTCCCCGGGAGACCCCCCGGAGACCCACGCCGCCACGGCGGCCCTCAGCCGCTCGTCCCCGGGCTCCTCCGCGGAGGCAGCCCCGGCCGCACCCGCCCCTTCCGCGGAGCCGGCTTCCTCCGTGGAGGCGGAGCCACCCGCGGAACCGGAACCTTTCTCCGTCTCCGCGACGTCACGGACCGAGAAGACGGCCGTCGCCTGATCCACACCCGAGCCCGACGGGGTCTCCCGCGCCACCGCGAGGCGCGGGTCCCGTTCGTCCGGGGCCGGGCTGCCCGACGTCTTCCGCTCTTCGCCCGACCTGTCCGGGGTCCCCGCCACCGATGCCTCCTCGACCGCTCACCACTTAGCGCCGGACAGGCCGATCCTGTCCGCCCTGTCCGGCCTGTCTGGCCCTGCCTGACCCTGTCCGAACCATGTACCAGTGTCCTGTGTGGGGGCTTAACCCTCGTGGTAGACGAGAACGACATACCTACTGGTTCCCGCCCAAAGCCACCACGCACTCTCGACAGACCAATGTGAGAGGGGTCACCCTGTCATTCATCCACGCGGGGAGGCATGGATGGGCAGGAGCCGCAGAACACTTCCGGAGGAGCTTCTGCTGCTGGCGCTGGACCCGACCACGGGTACCACCGCACAGCCGCAGTCGCTCGACCTAGGTCTGGCCGGAGCACAGCTAGTAGAGCTGGCGCTGGCCGGACGGATAGCCCCAGACGGGGATCGTATCGCCGTGGTGGCACCACGGCCGACCGGAGATCCGACTCTGGACTGCGCGTTGGAGTTGCTGCGAAGGCGTGGCGCTCCCGTGCGGGCAGTCCACTGGATTGGCGGGCCGCGTCTCGGGCTGCGCCAGACCTACCTCTCGCACCTGGAGCGATGCGGCATGGTGCATGCCGTGGCGGGCCAGATGTGCGGGGTACTGCCGACGACTCGCTATCAGGCGACGGACACGGCGATCAGCCGGGAGATCAGGTCCCGGCTGGACTCAGCGATCCGGACCGGCGTCCCGCCGGACCCCCGGACCGCGGCGCTCGCCGCGCTGGCCCACGCGGTCGGACTCGGCAAGCACCTGTACCCGGGCAATGAGGGACGCTCGTCCCGCTCCCGGCTGCGGGACCTGATCAGGCACGACCCGATGGGCGGCCTCGTGGCGCACGCCGTGATGGACGTCCAGAACGGTGTGGCCGCCGCGCCGCGCCGCTCGCCCGCCGCCCCGGCGGGCCGGGGAGCACCGGAGCCCGCCAGGGGTGTTCCGATGCAGCCGCGTCACGGCTCCATGGCTCGCGCCGTGGCCCACTAGACCGGCAGCACGACCGCACCGCCAGCACCACCCGCACCCGCTACACCGCAGGCACCGCACGCACCACCCGCACCGCTCGCACAGCACCACCCGCAACAGCGCCGCGCCGCAGTCCCCAAGACCCGGTCCGGGAGCCGCTGTACCGCGCGGGGTGATGATCCGGAGGTCCGCAGGACGGCCCCGGCCATCGCCCCGCGCGGTCGCGTTTGCGCTGGCGGGCCCGCACACACATCCGGAGTTTCCCAGCGGCGGGCCGCCCTCCAGTGGCAATCTGCTGAACAGCAGATACGCAACGTAGAAATACGCAACGTACAAAAAGATGCACGCAGCCGGAGGTGCACGTCCCGTGGCGTCCAACGTCAATCCCACCGTCAGGCGACGCCGGTTGGGCCAGGAGCTGCGTCGGCTCCGCGAGCTCAAGGGCATGACCGCCGAGGAGGTCGCCGAGCGCCTGCTGGTCTCGCAGTCGAAGATCAGCCGCCTGGAGAACGGGCGGCGCAGCATCAGCCAGCGCGACGTACGCGACCTGTGCGGGGTGTACGAGGTCGAGGACCACCGGATCGTCGACTCGCTCATGCAAATGGCCAAGGACTCGCGCCAGCAGGGCTGGTGGCACTCCTTCGGCGACATCCCGTACAGCGTCTACATCGGTCTGGAGACCGACGCCGCGAGCCTGCGCGTCTACGACCCCCAGGTCGTGCCCGGCCTGCTGCAGACCCGGGGGTACGCGGAGGCGCTGATCAACGGCGCGCTGCCGGAGACCACCCCGCAGGACATCGAGAAGCGCGTCCAGGTCCGCATGCGCCGCCAGGAGCGCATCCAGGCGCCGGAGAACCCGCTGCGCCTGTGGACCGTGCTGGACGAGGCGGCGCTGCGCCGGGGCGTCGGCGGCCGGCACATCATGCGCGAGCAGCTGGACCACCTGGTCGAGCAGTCGCAGCTGCCGCACGTGACGGTGCAGGTGATCCCGTTCGAGATGGGCGCGCACCCCGGGCTCAACGGGCAGTACGCGATCCTGGAGTTCCCCGACGCGGCGGACTCCAGCGTGGTCTACATCGAGGGCGTCACCAGCGACCTGTATCTGGAGAAGGCCAACGACGTACAGAAGTACAGCGTCATGTACGAGCATCTGCGGGCCCAGGCGCTGAACGTGGAGCAGTCCCGCCAGTTCATCTCGGAGATCGCCAAGGAGTACGCCCGCTGAGTCGGCGGCGGCCGGCTCCAGGCCCCTTTCCGGAAGGTCGAATTCCGTTTTTCGGCCGCTCCGCCACCCCCGCTCGGCACCGATTTTCCTGCCTCTGAGGCAAAGGCGCGGCACGGTACACCTTCGCCTCGGAGGAATGGAAGACTCACATGGAATATGCCATCCGGTCGGGTGAATGCCCGCTTCACGCACCCACCGTGGCGAGTAGCGTCGATCACGCCATCAAGACAGCATCGTTGGCGGGAACCGCTCTGGTACCTCCGGGCGGGGATGTAATTCGACCACTGGCTAAACCGGAGCGAACATGGCAATCCAGCAGGGCGCGACCGATTCCTGGACCAAGTCCTCGTATTCCACCGGGAACGGCGCGTGCGTAGAGGTCAAGTCTCCTGAGCTGCACGCGATCGCGGTGCGGGACTCGAAGGTCACGCAGGGTCCGTCGATCGGATTCGGCCCCGAGACGTGGAACGCGTTCGTGCACGAGGTGAGCACGGGCTCGTTCTAGACACGACAGAAACGGCACAACGGACACCCATGCACCACCCGCACCACCCGCACCACCGGTGCGAGCAGCAGGACCCGCACGACCAGCACCATCAGCACGATCCGCTTCACCAGCACCATCCGCACCACCGTGGGAGCCCTCTCGACTGGCCCGCCGTCCCGGCCGAGGGGGCTCGGCATTTCCCGGCCCGCCCCTCGCGACGGCACTCCCCGCGCCGGCAGCCGCGCCCCCGGCCCTCCCCGTGCCCGCGCGCTCAGCGCAGTTGATCGACGTACCGGTCGGTCCCCGGCACCGTCGGGACGAACGGCGCCAGCAGTTCGACCCGGGCTTCGAGCCCGGCCCCCGCGACCTGCTCCCCCAGGCCCGCGAACCGCTCCGCCCAGCACGCGCGCGGATCGGCCTCCAGGAACCACAGCAGCGTCAGCCGCGTGTCCACGCCCTCCACCTGTTTCACGTACGTCATCCGGTCCCCGGGGAGCGGTGTGGGCCGGAAGACGGTGACCATCGCGGCCGGTGACCCGGCCAGCGCCGCCGGCAGGTGCCGGGAGCGCAGCCACTCCACGAGCGCGGGCCGCCGCTCGGCCCCGGCCACGTCGATGACCTCCAGGACCAGGCCCGCGTACGGGTGGTCGAGGGCGTGGTGGTCGCGGGGCCCGGCGGCGCCGTCCCGGTAGACGGTCGCCTCGTGGTCCTGGAAGGCGGTGAAGACATGCGTGCGGTCGCGGTAGACGCGGCCGTCGCGGTTGAGCCGCTTGTTGATGCCGACGGTCCACTTCATGTGGTCGTCGTAGCGCCCCTCGGTGACCCAGTACGTGGAGAGGTAGCAGCCCGCGGTGACGGGTTCGGCGACCGCCGACTTCTCGGGCAGGCGCAGCAGTTGCAGCTCCCGGGTGGCGACCCAGCGCCGCCCGGCGAACATCCAGGGCATCGCCATCGCACCGGCGTAGTAGTGATCGTCCTCGTACCACCGGTTGTACGCGTGCTCGTGCCCCGGGTGCGGCTCCACCATGGTGATGAGGGCGTGCCCCGGGCGCACCCCGTACGGGCCGAGGGCGGCCAGCTCCGCGTACGTCTCGCTGCGGGTTCCGGAATCGGGTTCCATCGCCACTCCCTGCTCGCGCGGGCTTCCAAGTGCGCTGCTCGACCCTTACTCTGACGCCCCGTCAGAAAGAAGGCCAGACCCGGGAGGCGTCCGATGGGAAACGGTGAGCTGCTCGCCGGAAGGACCGTGATCGTCTCGGGGGTCGGCGCCGGTCTCGGGTACCGGGTCGCGGCGGCCGTGGTGCGGGACGGGGGCAACGCGGTACTGGGGGCGCGCACGGAGTCGCAGCTGGCCAAGGCGGCCGCCGAGCTGGACCCGGCCGGCGCCCGGACCGCGTACCGGCCGACCGACATCGGCGACGAGGAACAGTGCGAGGCGCTGGCGGCGCTGGCGCGGGAGCGGTTCGGCGGGGTGGACGCGGTGGTCCATGTCGCCGCGTGGGACAGCTACTTCGGCGGCCTCGAGGACGCCGACTTCACGACCTGGGGCCAGGTCATCGACGTCAATCTGCTCGGCACGCTGCGGATGACGCGGGCCTGCCTGCCCGCGCTCAAGGAGCGCGGCGGGGCGGTGGTCATCATCGGGACGCAGTCGGCCGTCGCCGCGCCGTCCCAGGTGCGGCAGGCGGCGTACGCGGCGTCCAAGGGGGCGCTGACGAGCGCGATGTACTCACTGGCGCGTGAACTCGGCCCGCACCGGATCCGGGTCAACACGGTGCTGCCGGGCTGGATGTGGGGGCCGCCGGTGCAGGCCTACGTCCAGTTCACCGCGCACACCGAGGGCGTGCCGGAGGACGAGGTCCTGGGACGGCTGACCGAGCGGATGGCGCTGCCGGAGCTGGCCACCGACGGCGACGTCGCGGACGCGGCGGTGTTCCTCGCCTCGGACCGCGCCCGTGCGATCACCGGCCAGCAACTACTGGTGAACGCGGGCGAGTTGATGCGCTGAGCCAGATCCTTCCCCTCCTTCGCGCGACCGCACGGGACCCGCATCCCGTGCGGTCGTTCACGTTTTCGCGACTACTGACGAAGTGCCCGCCCATGGTGTGGCCGAGGTCACGTTCACGACAACTCCCCACCCGGTAACGAAAATGCAAAATCGTTCTGCTTTCTGATCTCGGTTCACATCCGTGACCCATGGGGCCCTTGACCGGCCGACCGAACAGGCGGTTCAATCCCGGAAGTCCCCACTCCCGCGCGGGGGCGCCCGCTGAAACGGACGTACTGACGAAGAGCCGCAACGTTCACAAGGCGGACCCCTGGAGGGGGCACATGAACAGTCTCGACTGGGCCGTGCTCATCGGCTACTTCGGCGTGATCATCGCGATCGGCATCTGGTCACACAAACGTGTGGACGATGTCTCCGACTTCTTCACGGCCGGCGGAAAGATGCCCTGGTGGCTGTCGGGCATCTCGCACCACATGTCCGGCTACAGCGCGGTGATGTTCACCGGGTACGCCGGCATCGCGTACACGTACGGCGTCACGTCCTTCATCACCTGGTCGTTCCCGATCGCGCTCGGCATCGCCATCGGCGCGCGGCTGTTCGCGCCGCGGATCAACCGGCTGCGCTCCCGGCTGCACGTGGCCTCGCCGCTGGAGTACCTCAAGAACCGCTACAACCTCGGCACGCAGCAGGCGCTCGCCTGGTCGGGCATGCTGCTCAAGATCGTGGACGTGGCCGCGAAGTGGGCGGCGATCGCCACCCTGCTCTCGGTCTTCACCGGCGTCAGCATCAATCAGGGCATCCTCATCACCGGTGTGATCACGGCGATCTACTGCACCATCGGCGGGCTGTGGGCCGACGCGCTGACCGAGCTGGGCCAGTTCATCATCCAGCTCATCGCGGGCGTCGCGATGTTCATCGCCGTCGTCTCCAAGCTCGGCCCGTTCGGCGGCGTCTTCGGCGTCTGGGACGAGCCGGAGCTGGCCGGTCACGGCAAGCCGCTCGTCGGCCCCTACGGCACGGTCTTCCTCCTCGCTTTCCTCTTCATCAAGCTCTTCGAGTACAACGGCGGCATGCTCAACCAGGCCCAGCGCTACATGGCCACCGGCAGCGCCCGCGAGGCCACGCGCTCCGCCTACCTGTCGGCGGTGCTGTGGCTGGTGTGGCCGGTCGTCCTCTTCTTCCCGATGTGGGTCTCGCCGCTGCTGGTGCAGGCGCAGAAGCCGGACGGCTCGGACTCGTACGGCCTGATGACCGAACAGCTGCTGCCGCACGGCCTGCTGGGGCTGGTCATCGTCGGCTTCTTCTCGCACACCATGGCGATGTGCTCCTCCGACGCGAACGCGATCGCCGCCGTCTTCACCCGGGACGTGGCACCCGCGATCTCCAGGAAGGCGAAGGAGCAGTGGGTGGGCAACAAGGGGCTGCTCGCCGCGCGCCTGACGACGGTGATCTTCCTCGGCCTGTCGATGGCGGTGGCCACGCAGGTCAACTCGCCGACCTTCAAGGACATCATCACGGTCGTCATCAAGTGGGTCGCCGGTCTCATGGGACCGATCGCGATCCCGATGATGCTGGGGCTGCTGCGGCCGTTCCGCAAGTCCGGGCCGACGGCCGCGCTGACCAGCTGGGGAATGGGTCTGCTCGCCTTCTGGCTGGTCAACTACCCGATCAGCTGGAACGTGGACGGCGGCGTGCCCCTCCAGTACCAGGTCTCCATCCCGCTGGCCGTCTCGCTGGTCCTGTACATCGTGATCGGCTTCGTCAAGCCGGAGGACACGCCTGAGCGGGACGCGCTGATCGAGCGGCTCAACACGGACGGGGACGGGCCCGGGGCCGCGGGAGCGGCGGCGATCCCGTCGCAGCCCACGACCCCGGACGACGTGCCGCTGCGCTGACCCGTCGATCTACGCGGCCTGCCCCGGGCCCGTCTCGTGACGGACCCGGGGCGGGCCGTACCGGTTGCGGGGCCGGGGCGGGCCGTACCGGTTGCGGGACCGGGGGCGGGTACAGGGGCGGGCGGGCCCGACCGGTGCGCCCGCGCCAGGCCCGCTTCAGACCCGCGTCAGGCCCGCTTCAGGCCCGCGGGTACCGCGCCAGCCAGCCGGGCGACGACACCCCGGGACCGTGCAGCGCGGCCCCCTGGGTCATCTCCATGGCGAAGTCGTCCGCGAGCTCCAGGATCGTCGCCCGGCCCTCCAGCTCCGCCACCCAGGCCGGCGGCAGCGCCGTCTCCCCGTGCAGCGCCCCGAGCAGGCCCCCGCACAGCGCCCCCGTCACCGCCGAGGGCCCCCCGTGGTGCACGGCGAGGCCGAGGCCGTGCCGGATGTCCTCACCGACCAGCGCGCAGTACACGGCGGCGGCGAGCGAGCCGACCGCGTCGCCCTCGCCCGCCAGCTCCGCGACCCGGGCCGCGCTCGGCATGCCCTGCCGCACCGCGCCGAGCGCGTGCTTGAGCGCCTCCACCACCGGCGGGTGCCCGGGTCTGGCGGCCAGCAGGGACATCGCCCGCTGCACGGCGGCGTCGAGCGAGTCGCCGCGCGCCAGGGCGTGCACGATCACGGCGTACGCGCCCGCGGAGAGGTACGCCCCGGGCGCGCCGTGCGTGTGGACCGCGCACTCGACGGCCAGCTGGAGCACGAGCTGCGGCTCCCAGCCCACCAGGAGCCCGAAGGGCGCGGAGCGCGTCACCGCCTCGGGCCCGGCCGCGTCCGGGTTCTTGGGGCGGTCCATGGTGCCCATCACGTCGTTGCCGAGGCCGAGCAGACAGGCCTGGGCGGCTCCGCGGCGCGAGTACAGCCACTCCTCGCGGGCCAGCCAGCCGTCCTCCTTGCGCCGCTCGTCGGGCCCCCAGTCGCGCTGGGTCGCGGCCCACCGCAGATAGGCGCGGTGCACATCGGTCGGCGGATGCCAGGCCCCGGTGTCGCGGCGGACCTGGGCGCGGATGAGGCCGTCGACGGTGAACAGGGCGAGCTGCGTGGCGGCGGTCACCGCGCCCGTGCGCCCGTAGGCGGGGACGAGTTCCTTGAGTCCGTCGTCGCCGTGCTCGGCGCGGATGCCGTCGAGGGAGAGGGCGTCGAGCGGGGCGCCGAGGGTGTCGCCGAGCGCGGTACCGAGCAGCGTGCCGCGCACCCGGCTGCGGAAGTCCTGCTGTTCGACGCGGCCCCAGACGGCCGCGGCCCCGTTCGGTGCGCCCACGGGGGACCCCTCCCTCACCACCTGTGACAACCGTCTGACGGTCAGCACTGTAATGGACCGGGAAGGCGTCAGGAACGTTCGCTTCAGCGACTTAAGCGACCTCAAATGGTATGCGGAGAGACGCCCTTGAGGTCGCTTCGGACAGGATTTGCCCACTTCGCGATGGTGTACGGGGATGTACGGGCCCGCCCCCGGGGCCACTCCCGTACGCAACCCGCACACGGCCCCCACACCCCTCCCCACACCCTTCCCCGCACCCTCCACCGCGCCCGCCGCCCCCGGTGCTCCGCGCCCCTTCGCCCCTCGTTCACCCAGGCGTCGCCCCCCGCTCCCCCGGGCCCCGAAACATCCGCCTCATGACGCACATGACTCGTGTCAGGGCCCAGCTCCCTGCCCTCGGCGCGCTCTCGGCCGCCGCGCTCCTCATCGGCCTCGCCGCCCCCGCCGCCTCGGCGCACGCCGGCCACGCGGACCACGCCGGCCACGCCGACCAGCACGCCCCGGCCCGCATACCCTTCACGCGGGCCACCGTGACGGCCGCGGAGACCGCGGGCACGTACACCATCAGCTGGACGGCCCCCGGCACGCGCCGCGTCGCCGTCAAGGCGCACGGCCGCACTCTCGCCTCGGGCGGCTCCTCCGGCACGGTCACCGTGAAGGGGCTGCCGGCGGGCGCCGACCGCCAGTGGTTCGACCTCGTGCCCGACCACGGCAAGGGCCTGCACCTCGCGGACCGCCTCATCAAGCTGGACGGCGCGGTCAACTTCCGCGACGCGGGCGGCTACCGGACCACCGACGGACACTGGGTGAAGATGGGCGAGGTCTTCCGCTCGGACGCCCTCAACGCCCTGACCGACGCGGACCTGGCGAAGCTCCGGCGCCTCGGCATCGGCACGGACTACGACCTGCGCACCGCCGCCGAGCGCAGCACCGCGCCGGACCGGGTCCCCGCGGGCACCTCGTACGTCGTGGCCGACGTGCTGGCCGGCTCCGACATGACGACGGCGATGCCGACCACCGAGGCCGGCGCCGTCGCGATGATGACCGACGGCGAGAAGTTCTTGGTCAGCGGCGCGACCGCCAGGTCCGCCTACCAGAAGGTCTTCTCCGGTGTGGTCGGCGGCGACGGCGTGCTCTTCCACTGCTCCGCGGGCAAGGACCGCACGGGCTGGGCGAACGCGGCGCTCCTGACGGCGCTCGGCGTCCCGCGCGAGACCGTGATGCGGGACTACCTCGCCTCGAACGACTACCGGGCGCAGGCCAACGCGGCGGCACTCGCCGCGATGCCCGCCGACCAGGCCAAGATCTACAAGCCGATGCTGGACGTCCGCCCCGAGTACCTGAACTCCGGCTTCGACGAGGTACGGGACGCGTTCGGCTCGTTCAGCGCGTACGAGAAGCGGGGCCTCGGCCTGGACGCGCGGGACATGGCGCGCCTGAAGCGGGACCTCCTGGTCTGAGGCCGTCCCGGGCCACCCCGCAAGCAGGGGCCGGGGCCCGGGCGGGCGCGTGCCCGCCCGGGCCGCCGGATTCACGGACCCGGGACGGTGGTCAGGCTCAGGGCTCGTAACCAAGGCCGAGCGCGGCGATCTGCGCCTGGCTCAGTACCCCTGAGAACGCGTGGACTTCATCGACCGCGCCGTGCAGGTACTCCCCCCACGCACCGTTCACATGCCCGCGACCGACCTGGAGGCCGCCGTCGCTGTGCCGGGCGCCGTGGAAGGAGGCCGTCGCGTCGGCGTTGGTCGACCCGTCCAGGTAGAGCCTGATCTGGTCGGCGGCCGCGTCGTGGATGACCGTCAGCTGGTGGCCCTGGCCCATGCCACCGTCCGGCGCGGAGATCTGACCGACGACGGTCTCCCGTCCCCCGGCGTCGTCCCCGTCGCTCATCACCAACTGCCAGGCGTAGTCGTCCGGCACGTAGCGCACCTTGAAAGCGTCACCGTCGGCGTCACCCTGGGACAACACCGTCATGGGGTGGTCCGGTGCGTCGTCGGCCAGACGTACGACGACGCCGATGGAGAAGCTGTCGGCCGTGTCGAGGACCGGCCCCGCGGTGGCCGCATGGCCGGTCACGCCGTCGAACGTGAGGTGCCCGTCACCGACGAGGGGGAAGTCGTCGCCCCCGGCGCGGAGGATCGCCGCGCCGTCCGAGAGGTTCAGCGGCGTGCCGCCGTACAGCTCAGGGCTGGTGCCGTCCGCGTCGCTCTCCAGGGACCAGTGGCCCTTCAACTGCGCTGCTCTGGTGGCCAGCTGCGCCGCCTCGGCCGGGACGACGACTCGGTCGTACACCCGCACGTCGCCGATCTCACCCCGCCAGCCGGCGGAGCTTGCCGGGGCCGTGCCAGGACGCCCGATCTGGAAGGCACCAGGGGCGGGCCCGGCCGCGTCCGTCCGCTGTGCCGTGCCCACCTCCCGGCCGTTGACGTAGAGCCGCGCCAGCCCTGTCTCGGCGTCGCGGACACCGAGGACGTACGCCCACTCCCCCGACTCCGGGGACCCGCCCGACACCCGCGCTCCCCCGGTCGCGAACGACCACTGCGGACCGGAGTCCGCGGCGCGCAGCTCCAGGGAGAATCCCCGTGCGGCGCCGCCGTCCTGGCTCGCGAGGGTCATGTCCCGGTCCGTGGCGGCCGGGCGCACCCAGCCGCCCACGGCGAACGTCTTCGCCGGGTCGAGCACGCTCGTGCCCGCGCTCAGGTAGGCGTCGGCCGTGCCGTCCAGTGTGGCCGTCGCCACCAGGGCCGTGCCCGAGGGTGCGGGGCCGCCGAAGGACACACCCGCCCCGGCCCGGGCAGCAGGACCGTGCGCCGCGGCGGCCGAGGTCGTGCCGACGGCGTCGTCGAGCTTCCACTCCGCGACAGGCGCGCGCCCCGAGCCGACCCGGAACTGGTACGTGGCCGGCGCACTGCCGTTGCCCGCCCGGTCCCGGGCGACGACCGTCAGGAAGTCGAGGCCCGTCTTCTCCGGCAGGTACCGGACAGTGACCGGCCCGCCCGGCGACTTCGGCCGGACGGTCTGCTCCCGCCCGCCCTTGAAGGAGTACACGTACGCGACGGTGTCGTCCGTCGGCGACTCCATGGTGAAGCTTCCGTAGACGCCCACCCCGTCGTGCCAGTCGACGTCGTCGTAATCGGGGGAGGAGACCACGGGGCGATCCGGGGCCTTGTCGTCGTAGACGAACTCACAGGCGTGCCCGTCGCCCGCGTCGCTCCACGCGGAGGCCCCTGCCGCGTCGGCCGCACGGACCCGCCACGCGATCACGGTGCCCGGAGGCACTTCCGGCGTCTGCCAGGAGAAGTGCGAACCGGACGACTTCGACCCGGTCAGGTACGTGTGGCGCTGCTCGGTCCCGTCCTCCCCGGTCCACCACACTTCGAGTTCCCCGTGCACGGGGCCGGCCTGCCCGGTGCTCTCGCCGGCGTCGTGCAGGACGGCGTCGAGAGTGGGCCGCGTGCGCACGTACGCACGCGCCTCGCCCGCCGCACACTCCTGGCTCCCGGTCCTCAGATCCTGGACGAGCGGCCGCAGCGGCGGCGGGTTGTCAGCCGCCAGGGCCGTCGTCGGTGCCCCGACGACCGTGGCCGTCGCCGCGCACACGACGACGGCCCGTCTGAGCCCGGACCACGTCGGATTCCTGCGTATCAAGTCGATCCCTCCCCTGTCGTACCGCTCGGTGAGCGGACCGCAGGAGGTTAACAACAGGCACCGACACCACCACGGGCCCCTGAAGGTACGCCTCAGTCCTCCAACACCGGCAGCAGCTCCGGCAGATGCCCGTCCGAGGCCGCGGCGGTCCGGATCCGCTCCTCCGGGACGGTCCCGTACAGCGTCGTGCGGGGGCGGGACGGGCGGCCCGCCGCGTCCGCCACCGCCACGAGGTCCTTGACCGACTTGTACGAGCCGTACGACGAGCCCGCCATCCGGGAGATCGTCTCCTCCATCAAGGTGCCACCCAGGTCGTTCGCCCCGGAGCGGAGCATCTCCGCGGCGCCCTCGGTGCCGAGCTTGACCCAGCTCGTCTGGATGTTGGGGATGTGCGGGTGGAGCAGGACGCGGGCCATCGCGGTGACCGCCCGGTTGTCGCGGGCCGTGGGGCCGGGGCGGGCGATGCCGGCCAGGTAGACCGGGGCGTTGGTGTGGATGAAGGGCAGCGTCACGAACTCCGTGAAGCCGCCCGTCTCCTGCTGGATCGCGGCCAGGGTGCGCAGGTGGCCGAGCCAGTGGCGGGGCTGGTCCACATGCCCGTACATCATGGTGGAGGACGAGCGGATGCCCAGCTCGTGGGCGGTCTTGATGACCTCGATCCAGGTCGCCGCGGGCAGCTTGCCCTTGGTGAGGATCCAGCGGACCTCGTCGTCGAGGATCTCGGCGGCCGTGCCGGGGATCGAGTCGAGCCCCGCCTCCTTGGCCGCCGTCAGCCACTCGCGGACGGACAGGCCGGTGCGCGTCGCGCCGTTCACCACCTCCATCGGGGAGAAGGCGTGGACGTGCATGCCGGGCACCCGTTCCTTCACCGCGCGCGCGATGTCGAAGTAGGCCGTGCCGGGCAGGTCCGGGTGGATGCCGCCCTGCATGCAGACCTCGACCGCGCCCACGTCCCACGCCTGCGCGGCGCGGTCCGCAACCTGGTCGAGGGAGAGCGTGTACGCGTCCGCGTCCGTGCGGCGCTGGGCGAACGCGCAGAACCGGCAGCCGGTGTAGCAGACGTTGGTGAAGTTGATGTTCCGGGTGACGATGTAGGTGACCTCGTCGCCCACCACGGACCTGCGGATGTCGTCCGCGATCCCGCACAGCGCGTCGAGCGCCGGGCCGTCCGCGTGCAGCAGCGCCAGCGCCTGGTCGTCCGTCAGCCGGGTGGGGTCGGCCGCCGCCACCGCGAGCGCCTCGCGTACGTCGGCGTCGATGCGGGACGGCACCATGCCGGGCGCGGCCTGTTCGCGCAGGGCCTCCCAGTCGCCGTAGACCTCGTCGAAGTCGTCGCGCCGGTCGCTCGTGCGGCCCTCGGTGTCGATGGTGCGGTGCAGGTCGGTGCGGCCGGACGCGGCGACGTACCCCTCGTCGGGTTCCTGCCAGGGGCGGCCGGTGACGGGCGCGTCCGCGATCGCCAGGCCCGTGCGCGGGTCGGCCAGGGCGCGGACGTGCGGCAGCAGCCTCGGGTCGAGCCAGGGCTCGCCACGCGTGACGAACTCCGGGTAGACGCACAGCCGTTCACGCAGCTCGAAGCCGGCCGCGCCCGACCGCTCCGCCAGCTCCTCCAGGCGGGGCCAGGGCTTCTCGGGGTTGACGTGGTCGATGGTGACCGGGGAGACCCCGCCCCAGTCGTCGATCCCGGCGCCGATGAGCCGCGCGTACTCGCCGTCGACGAGGTTCGGCGGGGCCTGGAGGTTGCCCGACGGGCCCATGATGTGCCGGGCCACGGCGACCGTGGCGACCAGGTCGTCGAGGTCGGCGTCGGGCATGCCGCGCATCGCCGTGTCCGGCTTCGCGCGGAAGTTCTGGATGATCAGTTCCTGGACGCCGTGGTAGGAGCGGGCGACGCGGCGCAGCGCGAACAGCGACTCGGCGCGCTCCTCGTACGTCTCGCCGATCCCGATGAGCAGTCCGCTGGTGAAGGGGACCGAGGAGCGGCCCGCGTCCTCCAGGACCCGCAGCCGCACCGCGGGTTCCTTGTCGGGTGAGCCGTGGTGCGGCATGCCGGGCTCGGACCACAGCCGCTCGGCGGTCGTCTCCAGCATCATCCCCATCGAGGGGGCGACCGGCTTGAGCCGCTGGAAGTCCGTCCAGGTCAGGACGCCGGGGTTGAGGTGGGGCAGCAGCCCCGTCTCTTCCAGGATGCGGATCGATATGGCCCGCACGTAGGCGATGGTGTCGTCGTAGCCGTGCGCGTCGAGCCATTCGCGGGCCTCGGGCCAGCGGTCCTCCGGCTTGTCGCCGAGGGTGATCAGGGCTTCCTTGCAGCCCAGCGCGGCGCCCTTGCGCGCGATGTCGAGGACCTCGTCCTGCGACATGAACATCCCGTGGCCCGCGCGGCGCAGCTTGCCCGGCACGGTCACGAACGTGCAGTAGTGGCACTTGTCGCGGCAGAGCCGGGTCAGCGGGATGAAGACGCTCTTGGAGTACGTGATGACGCCCGGCCGGCCCGCCGCCGCCAGGCCCGCGTCGCGCACCCGGGCCGCGGAGGCCGTCAGGTCCGCGAGGTCCTCGCCCCGGGCCTGGAGCAGGACGGCGGCCTCCGTGACGTCGAGAGCGACACCGTCCCTGGCCCGTTTGAGCGCGCGCCGCATCGCGTTGGCGGTGGGTCGCGTCTCCTGCGTCGCCTGCGTCACTGCCTTGCTGGGTGCGTCCGGATCACTCATGCAGCGAGCATACGAGTGGATGTGTCTCATACGTACGGGAGGAAGTCGTCGAGGGTCTTGAGGACGGTCATCTCGTCCCCGGGCGGCAGTTGCAGCACGACCTCCCCGATGCCCTGGTCCGCGTAGTGCGCGAGCTTGCCGGGCGTGGGCACGACCGCGTACGGCACGATCCGCAGCGTGCCGGGGGCGCGGCCCGCCGCCTCCCAGCGGGCCCGCAGCTCGGGCAGGGTCCGGCTCAGTCCCGCGCCGCCGATGGGCATCCAGCCGTCGGCGTAGGCGCAGACGTGCGCGAAGAGCTTGGGGCCCGCGGCGCCGCCGACGAGGATGCGGGGCGCGCCGCCGCGCACCGGTTTGGGGTGGGCGTGGCTGGCGCGCACGCGCTGGCCGAGCCCACCGTCGTACGCGGTCGGCCCGTCCGCCCACAGGGCACGCATCAGGCCGATCCGCTCCCGGGTCAGCTCCCTTCTCGTGCCCCAGTCGACGCCGTGGTCGGCGGCCTCCTCCTTGTTCCAGCCGAATCCGACGCCGAGGGTGAAGCGGCCGCCCGAGAGGTGGTCGAGGGTGGCGATCTGCTTGGCCAGGGCGATCGGATCGTGCTCGGCGACGAGCGTGACGCCGGTACCCAGGCCGAGACGGCTGGTCACGGCGGCGGCCTGGGCGAGCGCGACGAACGGGTCGAGGGTGCGGCCGTACTCGCGGGGCAAGTCGCCCCCGTTGGGGTAGGGGGAGGTGCGCTCGGCCGGGATGTGCGTGTGTTCGGGGAGGTAGAGCCCGGCGAACCCGCGCTGTTCGAGGGCGCGGGCCAGGCGCACCGGGGTGATGGTCTCGTCGGTCAGGAAGATCGTGGTCGAGATCCGCATGCCGCATTCGTAGCGGCGCGGCCGTGAGGAGTCCATGGCCGACCCGGAACCCGTCATCCGTCGCTCCCCTTCCCTTGGAGGGAAGTTCACGGCTCAATGCCAGGGTCGCACCCGTCCCATCCGACACCCTGGGGAGCCGAGACATGTGCACCGACGCCACACACGGACAGGAACCCGGCCACGACGGCATCGGCAGGCGGGCGTTGCTCGTGACGGGCGCCGCGGGCGCGCTTACGCTCACCACCATGAGCTTCGCCAGCGCCGCCGAGGGCTCGCGCTCCACCCGCACCCTCACGGGCACGCTGCCGCCGGGCGCGCCCGACTTCGTGTACCTGCCCGTGGAGGTGCCGCGCGGGGTACGAGAGATCAAGGTCTCCTATACGTACACGAAGGCCACCGTCCCGGCCGGCACGCAGAACAACGCGCTCGACATCGGCCTCTTCGACGAGCGTGGCACGGCGCTCGGCGGCAAGGGCTTCCGCGGCTGGTCGGGCGGCGCCCGCACGGAGTTCTTCGTGCGCGCGGACGACGCGACCCCCGGGTACATCCCTGGCCCCGTGCGCGCGGGCACCTGGCACATCGCGCTCGGCCCCTACACGGTGGCGCCGGACGGGCTGCCGTACGAGGTGACGGTGACGCTCACCCACGGCGCGCCCGGCACAGCGCCCGCCCGCACCTACCCGCCCGAGCGGGCCCGCGGCCGGGGCCGTGCCTGGTACCGCGGCGACTGCCACGTCCACTCCTGGTACTCGGACGGCCGCCGCACCCCGGCCGAGATCGGCGCGCTCGCCCGCGCGGCCGGCCTTGACTTCATCAACACCTCCGACCACAACACGCACTCCTCCCACGCGCACTGGGCGGACGTGGCGGGCGACGACCTGCTCGTGATGCTCGGCGAGGAGGTCACGACGCGCAACGGCCACGTCCTGGCGCTCGGCACCGCGCCGGAGACGTTCATCGACTGGCGCTACCGGGCGCGCGACAACCGCTGGGCGAAGTACGCCCAGGAGATCCGCCGCGCGGGCGGCCTCGTCGTCCCCGCGCACCCGCACGCGACGTGCATCGGCTGCGGCTGGAAGTTCGGCTTCGGCGAGGCGGACGCGGTGGAGGTGTGGAACGGCCCGTACACCCCCGACGACGAGATCTCGCTGGCCGACTGGGACAACACCCTGGTCTCCTACGCCCGTTCGGGCCGCCGGAGCGGATGGATTCCGGCGATGGGCAACAGCGACGCCCACCGCGACCCGGACCGGATCGGCGGCCCGCAGACGGTGGTCCTGGCCGACGACCTGACCCGCTCCGCCCTCCAGGCGGGCATCAAGGCGGGCCGCTCCTACGTGGCCGAGTCCAAGGACGTCGAGGTCGCCTTCACGGCGAGCGGCGGCAAGGGCGCGCACGCGGGCATCGGCGAGCGCCTCGCGGTGGACCCCGACACCCCGGTCACCGTGGACCTCCGGGTCGAGGGAGCGCCCGGATGCACGCTCCATCTCGTCACGGACGAGGGCACGTTGTTCACGTCGGCACCCCTGCCCGACTCCGGCACGGGTACGGCGACCTGGCGCACGACCCCGTCGTACGCGGCGTACGTCCGCGCGGAGGTCCGCCATGCGGCGTCGGTCCCGGGGCTGCCCGGGGCACTGGCGGCGTTCACGAACCCGGTGTTCCTCGGGGCGTGACGGACGGGCCGCCGCACTCCGCCCACAGCAGCTTCCCGCTCGCCGGTGCGGGGAGGGCGTACGCGCCCCAGTCGTCCGCGTACGCCCGGACGAGGAACAGCCCGCGCCCACCCTCGGCGGCGACGTCCGCCGAGGGCAGGCACCGGCCGAATCCCGGCGGGACCTTGGGGTCCCCGTCCCACACGGCGACCCGCAGGCGATGCGCGTCCATGGCCCCGGGGCCGATGCTGAGCGCATAGGAACCGGCCGTGTGCCGGTGGGCGTTGGTGAGCAGCTCCGTCGCCAACAGGGCGGCGGTGTCGCCCAGTTCGGCCCAGCCGTAGGCCTCCAGAACCGACCGCAACGCGGCGCGGGCGATGCCGGGCGCCCGGGGGTCGTGGGGCAGCTGGAAGGTGTACGTGCCGGGAACGGGGTCGGGCGTGGACCCGGGCGGCGATACGGTTGACATGGAAGTCTCCGTTCAGCGGGCGGACTTGGCGTTGCGGACGGTGTGTTGCCCAGTGACCCGGCCGCTCCGTCGAGCGGGGTACTTCTGGGCGGGGCGCCGAGTACTAAAGTAGCGACGCCCAGTTAATGTGTTCACCGAATCCCGGTGATCGCACTAACTGCCACCCGTGTGAGTGAGGGGACGGAAGCACACCTCGTGAGAAGCAACCCGACGGGTCGGCAACTCCGATTCGGCGCCGAGCTGCGCAAACTCCGCGAGCGAGCCGGCCTGACCGCGACCCAGGCCGGTCAACTCATGGGGATCAAGCAGACCCAGGTCAGCAACATGGAGGCCGGACGCGTCGGAGTCAGCCCGGAGCGCGTACGCGTGCTCGCCTGCCACTACGACTGCGCCGATCAGGCGCTGGTGAACGCCCTCGCCGACATGGCGGCCGAACGCGCCCGCGGCTGGTGGGAGGAGTACCGGTCGATCCTCCCCGTGGGCCTCCTCGACCTGGCCGAACTCGAACACTCGGCAGCCCGGTTGCGCACCGCCGTCACGCTGCACATCCCCGGCCTCTTCCAGACCGCGGAGTATGCCCGCGAGGTCTTCCGCCAGGCCGTCCCGGAACTACCGGCGCCGGACGTCGAGCACCGGGTGTCGTTCCGCGTGAAGCGCCAGGCCGTCCTCTTCCGGGAGCCTCCCACCTCGCAGCAGGTCATCATCCACGAGGCGGCCCTGCGCATGCGATTCGGCGGCCCACACGTGACGAGCGCACAGCTCAAGTACCTGCTGAGCCTGAACGAGCGCGAACACGTCACCGTCCGGGTACTCCCGTTCGCCGCCGAGGCCTTGCCCGGATCGGGCCATTCCGTCTTCTACTTCGAGGGGCCCTTGCCCCAGCTCGACACCGTGAACCTGGATCAGTCGCACGGCCCCGTATTCCTCCACGCTGAGGCGCAGTTGCACAGATATCGGGTACAGCTCGATCTTCTGGAAGCGGCGTCCCTTCCGCCCGGGAAGTCGCAGGACCTCATCAACAGCATCATCCGAGAGCTGTAAGGAGCCCACGATGCGGGATTCGAGCTGGCAGAGGTCGTCCTACTGCCCCGAGGGCAACTCCTGCATCCACGTCTCCGGCGACGCCACCCGCGTCCGCCTCACCGAGTCCGGCGACCCCCGCGGCACGATCCTCACCACCACCCCGACCGCGTTCGCCGCACTGCTCGACTCGCTGAAGTCCGGCAGCCCCCGGGCCACCGGGATCGAGGTCGCGCACGGCGACGGGGACCTCGTCCAGGTGTGGGAGGCGGGCGCTCCCGGCGCCGCCATCACCACCACCCGCACCAAGTGGAACGCCTTCGTGCTCGGCGTACGGGCCGGCGAGTTCGACCACTTCGCCGGGTGAGCCCCGGGGCGGGGGGCTCAGTCCTCGACCACGAGGACCGGGGTCTGCCGGTTCAGGATCTCGCCGCGGAAGAACGCCGGGCTGCGGCGGCCCATCACCAGCATGATGACGACGCCGACGAGCAGCAGGCCCACGCCGATCACGAAGACCGAGCCGACGCCGAGAACGGACGAGCCGCTTCCGTAGGCCGGGTTCCACATGTCGGTCAGGGTCTTCACGAAGACGGCCGCCAGGAGCACGCCGCCGAGCAGCGGGAAAAGGCCCTTGAAGGCGAAGTCCCGCACCGAGCGGCGCAGCTCCCCGCGGAAGTACCAGGCGCAGGCGAACGCCGTGAGCGCGTAGTAAAAGCAGATCATGAGGCCGAGCGCGTAGATCGTGTCGACCAGGACGTGCTCGGAGACCAGCGTCATCACGGTGTAGAAGACGGCGGTGGCCATGCCCGCCGTGACCGTCGCGCGGCCCGGTGTGCGAAAGCGCGGGTGGACGCGGGCGTAGGAGGCGGGCAGTGCCTCGTACGTGGACATGGCGAGGACCGTGCGGGCCACGGGGATGAACGTGGTCTGGAGGCTGGCGGCGGCCGAGGCGAGGACCGCGACGAAGAGCAGGATGCCGAGCGTGGGGCCCATGACGGGGCCCGCGAGGGCGGCGAAGACGTTGTCGGAGGTGGCCGGGTTGGCGAGGCCGAGGCCGGTGCCGCCGGAGCCGACGACCATCTGCGCGGCGACACCCGTCGCCAGGTAGGAGCCGACCAGGACGACCATGGCGATGAGCGCGGCGCGCCCGGGGGTGCGGTCGCTGCCGATGGTCTCCTCGTTGGCGGTCAGGCAGGTGTCCCAGCCCCAGTACATGAAGATCGACAGGGAGAGCCCCGCGGTGAACGCGCCGAAGGAGTGCACCGCGAACGGGTTCAGCCACGACCAGGAGAACGGCGCCGCCGTGGGGAAGTCCACCGCTCCGCCCGCCCCGGGACCCGCCTTGGCCAGCGCCATCACGACGAAGACGGCGAGCACGGCCAGCTGGAGCCCGACCAGCGTGTACTGGACGCCCTTCGTGGCGGTCATGCCGCGGTAGCTGATCGCGGTCGCCGCCCCGATGAGGACGAGGCAGGTGAGGATGTGGACGAGTTTGTCGTGGTCCAGGTCCGCCACCCCGGCACTGTTCGTGATCTCGCCGGCGAGCAGCCAGAAGTACGAGGTCGCGACCCCGGCCAGGTTCGACAGGACGATGATCGTGGCGATCACCAGGCCCCAGCCGCACATCCAGCCCACGCGCGGCCCGAACGCCTTCACGGTCCAGGTGAACGAGGTGCCGCAGTCCGGCATCACCTTGTTCAGCTCGCGGTACGCGAAGGCGACGAGCAGCATCGGCAGGAAGCCCGCGAGGAAGACGGCGGGCATCTGGAGGCCGACCTCCCCGGCCGTGGAGCCGAGCGTGGAGGTCAGGCAGTAGACGGGCGCGACCGTGGAGACGCCGATGACGGCGCTGCCGAGCAGCCCGACGGAGTTCCCGCCCAGGCCCTTGCCCTTCTTGGCGCCCTCCTGGGGCCGCACGTCCAGCTGAGTCATGAACAGGACGTTAAATCCTGCGGTTTCCACATCTGGCATGATTCGCCCGAGCTGCCCCACTTAATGAATCGCGGGCGATCGGGCACGCAAGCAGCACCTTCCATGGAAGATTGCCCGTAGCAACCAAAGAAAGCAAGGCGAACGGTCCGGCGTCCGATATTCGGTAATCGCAGCACCGTCCGTTTTGGCCCGTTTCCAAATTTTCCCGTGGCGATTTCGTGCAGGCCGGACCGGGCCGGACCGGTCGCGCCCGCTCACCCCTGCTTGCGGAACCGGCCGATCGCCGCGGGCACGACGTAGACGCAGACGAGCGAGCCGACGGCGGGGAAGAGGATCAGCACCTCGTTCAGGCCGTCCATCAGCCTCTGGTAGGTGGTGGGGTACCGCATGACGTCGGTGTCGTACTGGAACATCCCCCACCACGTCTGGAGCGTCAGCGCCGACAGACCCACCCAGAAGCCCAGCGCCGCCCCCGCGTCACCGCGCCCCGTCATCAGCCGGACACCGAGGACGAGCAGCGCCGGTATCGCCAGCGCCCGCACCACCCCGAAGAACGTCGTGTCGGCGAAGAGCAGCAAGTACGTGCAGAGCGCCATCGGAACCAGCCACAGCACCCCGAGGAGCGGCCGGCCGAGCAGCCCGCCCCCGGCGTCGAAGGTCCCGGGGCGCGGCGGTGCGCCAAAGGGCGCGTAGCCGTACGAGTGCGGCGGCGCTCCGCCGGCCGGGGTGGCCTGCGGGTACCCGTAGGAGTACGCGGCCAAGCCGAACGGCGGCGGCGTGGTCCCCGCCTCCGGCCCCTGGGTCGGCGCCCCGTGGAACCCCCCGGCGGGCCCCGCGTCCGGCGCGGTGAAGCCGGGGCCCGCCGGGCCGGCCGTCTCCTCCCGCGCCTCCAGGTTCAGCAGCTGCTCGGACGTGCGGGCGATCAGGGACGCGATCCGCACCGGCAGCCAGTCCTCCCCGGAGGCGTCCTCGGCCCGCGCCCGGGCGGCGAGCTGCTCCGCGGTGAGCCGCTCCCCCGGCTCGTCCTTCAGGCACGCCCGGATCAGCGCGGCGAACTCCGGGTCCACCCCTTCGTGGGCCTCCGCGGCCGTGCCCCGGCGAGGCTGCACCCCGGTCGCGGCGAACGCGAGGGTGAGGCCGAGGCTGTAGACGTCACTGGCGGCGGTGACGGGCTCGCCGTAGGCCTGTTCGGGCGACATGTAGGCCGGGGTGCCGATCCGCGCGCCGCTCTGCGTGAGCATCGTGTCGAGCGCGGCGTGCACGATCCCGAAGTCGATGAGGCGCGGGCCCGCGGCGGAGAGCAGCACGTTCGACGGCTTGAGGTCGCGGTGGACGAGCCGCTGCCCGTGCACGTGGTGCAGGGTCCCGGCCAGGTCGGCCGCGAGCCGCCAGAGCGCGGCGGTGGGCAGCGGCCCGTACGCGTCGACGGCCGCCTGGAGGGAAGGGCCCGGCACGTACTCCGAGGCCTACCAGGGGTGTTGCTCGTCCACGCCCGCGTCGACGACCGGCACCGTGCCCGCGCCCGCGACCCGCCGCACCACCTCCACCTCGCGCCGGAACCGCTGCCGGAACCCCGGCACCGCCGCCATGTCCGCGTGGATGAACTTCAGCGCGACGGCCCGGCCGCCCGCGTTGCGCGCGAGGTAGACCCGGCCCATCCCGCCCTCGCCGATCCGCCCGAGCACCCGGTACGTACCGACCGTACGCGGGTCCTGAGTGTCCAGCGCTTCCATACCGACTCCCGGCGTCCCGTCCCCGTCGACCTGCAACTGAGATCTTCACACGCGGAGTTGACGGCGCGCAGCCGAGAAACGGAGGCGTGCCGGGACCGGGACACGGCGGACGCGCGGCTCAGCCCGGCCAGACGATCGACTGCGTCTCGCTGTAGGCGTGCAGCGCGTACGAGCCGACGTCCCGGCCGACCCCGCTGCGCTTGAACCCGCCGAAGGGCGCCTCCATGTTGCGGCCGACGGTGTTCACGCCGACCCCGCCTGCCCGCAGGCGCCGCGCGATCCGGAAGGCGCGGGCGACGTCCCCGGACCAGACGTAGTCGATGAGGCCGTAGTCGGAGTCGTTGGCGAGCGCCACCGCCTCGTCCTCGTCGCCGTCGAAGGGCACCACCGTGACGACGGGCCCGAAGATCTCCTCGCGGGCCACCGGCATGTCGTTGGTGCAGTCGGCGAGCAGCGTGGGCGCCACGTAGAAGCCCGTGCCGGACGCGGGACGCTCCCCGCCCGCCACCACCGTCGCTCCTTCCTTGCGGCCCGACTCCACGTAGGACTCCACGCGTTCGCGGTGCGCGGCGGAGATGACCGGTCCGACGACCGTGTCCCGCGCCCGCGGATCGCCGACCTTGAGCCGGCCCGCGTAGGCGGCCAGCTTGCCGACGAACTCGTCGTAGACGGAGCGGTGGACGAGGGCCCGCGTCGGCGCGGTGCAGATCTGCCCGCTGTAGAAGGCGTACGTGGTGCCGATCCCGGCGACGGCCGCGTCGAGGTCGGCGTCGCCGAGGACGATCGCCGCGCCCTTGCCGCCCAGCTCCATCAACTGGCGTTTCACGGCCCGCCCGCACACCTCGCCGATGCGCCGGCCGACGGCCGTGGAGCCGGTGAAGCTGACCATGTCGACGTCCGGCGCGTCGACGGCGGCCTCGCCCACCGCCACGGCGGTGCCGCTGACGACGTTCACGACACCGGGCGGCGCGCCCGCCTCTTGCAGGGCGTCCGCCATCCGGAACACGGACAGCGGGTCCTGCGGCGCGGGCTTCACGACGACGGTGTTGCCCATGGCGAGAGCCGGGGCGATCTTGCCCGCCGGGTTGGCCCACGGATTGTTGTACGAGGTGACGCAGGTGACGACCCCGACGGGCTGCCGGACGGCCAGCGCGCCGATGACGGCGGCCCGGCCCATCGGCCCGGCCTCGGTGACCTGGGGCGGCAGCCCCTCCTCCACGGGCTCCAGGGCTCCCCGGGCGTAACGCCGGAAGCGGGCGACGCCGACGGCGACCTGCATGCCGCGCGCGGTGCCGGTGGTGGCCCCGCTCTCGGCCTGCGCCAGCTCGGCGGCGGCGGCGAAGTCCCGCTGCATCAGGTCGGCGGCCCGGTCCAGGAGCGCGGCGCGCTCGCCCGGCGTGGTGCGCGACCAGCTCGCGAACGCGGCGCGGGCGGCGCGCGCCGCGTCGTGCACCTGCTGCCGGGACGCCTCGGGCGCGAGCCCGACGACGCTCTCCCGCGCCGGGTCGAGGACCTCGTAGTACCCGCCGTCCGGCTCGGTCCACTCCCCGCCGACGAGCAGCTTGCGGGGGCCGCGCGCGGTGTCCTTCACCGGGTGCTCACCGTCCGTGTGTCCCGGCCCGACCTGAGCACCTTGCCGGGCACCGCGCCGGTGACCCGGTCGTGCCGGATCGCCTCGACGCCGTTGACCCAGACGGCCGTGACGCCGAGGGCCCTGGAGTCCAGGCGCGGGCTGTCGCCGGGCAGGTCGTGGACGAGGGTCGCCTTGCCCGCGTCGATCGTCGCGGGATCGAAGAGGACCAGGTCGGCGTGGTAGCCCTCACGGACCCGGCCCCGCTCGCGCAGCCCGAACAGCCGCGCCGGGTCGTCGGTCAGCATCTTCACGGCCGCTTCCAGGCCCACCAGCTTCCGGCCGCGCAGACAGTCCCCGAGGAAGCGCGTCGTGTACGGCGCCCCGCACATCCGGTCCAGGTGCGCGCCCGCGTCGGAGCCGCCGAGCAGCACGTCCTCGTGCTGCCAGGTCTCGGCGCGCAGGGCCCAGGAGTCCGGGTCGTTGTCGGTCGGCATCGGCCACAGCACGGTCCGCAGCCGGTCGGCGGCGCAGATCTCGACGAGGCACTCGAAGGGCTCCTGCCCGCGCTCGGCGGCGATGTCCCGCACCACGCGTCCGGTCAGGCCCTCGTTGGCCTGCGCGTACGTGTCCCCGATGACGTACCGGCCGAAGTCGGCGAGCCGGCGGAAGACCCCGGCCTCCTTGCTGTCGGCGCGGCGCAGCAGCCCGGCCCGCACATCCGGGTCGCGCAGCCGCGCGATCCGCTCGTCGACGGGCAGGCCGAGGACCTCGCCCCAGCCCGGGATGAGGTTGAGCGCGCAGAAGGTGCCGAGCGACATGTTCATCGGGGTCAGGATGGGCATGGTCAGGGCCACGATCCGGCCGCCCGCCTTGCGCGCGCGTTCGCTCGCGGCGAGCTGGCGGGGGACGCGGGCGGGCACGGCGGCGTCGACGGTGAGCACGTTCCAGTTGAGCGGGCGCCCCGCCGCCGCGCTCATCTCCACGAACAGCTCGATCTCGGCGTCGCTGAACTGGTCCAGGCACCCGGCGACGATCGCCTCGATCTGCGTCCCCTCGTGCTCCCCCACCGCCTCGCTGAGCGCGATGAGTTCGGCGGGCAGCGCGTGCCGGGAGGCGACCGGCCTGCCGTCCCCGTCGGAGTGCGTGGAGGACTGGGTGGTGGACAGCCCCCAGGCCCCGGCGTCCATCGCGTCGTGGAACAGCCCGACCATGGCCCGCAGCTGCTCCGGACTCGGCTGCCCGCCCACGGCGTCGGGCCCCATCACGTACCGGCGCAGCGCGCAATGGCCCACCATGAAACCGGCGTTGACGGCGATGCGCCCGTCGAGCGCGTCCAGGTACTCCCCGAACGAGTGCCACGTCCAGGGCGCCCCTTCCTCCAGGGCGACCAGCGACATCCCCTCGACCTTGGACATCATGCGCCGCGTGTAGTCGGCGTCCTCGGGCCGCTCCGGGTGCAGCGGGGCGAGCGTGAACCCGCAGTTGCCCCCGGCGACGGTCGTCACGCCGTGGTTGAGGGAGGGCGTCGCGTACGGGTCCCAGAACAGCTGCGCGTCGTAGTGCGTGTGCGGGTCGACGAACCCGGGGGCCAGCACCTGCCCGGTGGCGTCCTCGCGGCTCCGCGCCTCCTCGGCGACCCGGCCCGGCTCGGCGACGACAGCGATCCGCCCGTCCCGGATCCCGACATCGGCCACGAACCCCGGCGCACCGGTCCCGTCGACGACGGTGGCACCCGCAATGAGGTGATCAAGCACGCCCTCCCCCTCTCCCGTCCCAACCAGCAGCGCTCAGCAACTCTCAACAGATCCAGCCCCCAAGGCTGGTTCAAGCCCGTCACGTCCCAATCAAGCCCGTCACGGCCAAATCAAGCCCCTCCGGCGCTTGAGGAGCGGGGTATGGGGCAGAGCCCCAAAATCAAGCCCCTCCGGCGCTTGAGGAGCGGGGCCCGGGGCAGAGCCCCGCGACCTCAGCACAAAGAGACCCGGCCCCCGGTCCGGGAGGAGGAGAGCCGGGCCGGCTCAGCACCTCAACCCCGCCCCCCATCCCCCCGCAACCGAGAGGTCCGATGCTCAGGATCCACATCGATCTCCGGAATCACGTGCTCCCCGATCAGCCGAATGGAATTCAGCGTGTCCTCGTGCGACACCCCGATCGGCAGCCCGAACGACAACTGGTCGGCCCCGGCCCGCTCCCACCGCCGGCACTGCCCCAGCACCTCCCCCGGATCCCCGCAGATCATCAGCTCCTCCGCGATGAGCAGCTCGATGATCTCCGCGCTGTACTCGGGCAGCACCTCCGGCCACTCCGGAATCCCCTCGGGCCGCGGGAACGTGTCGTGGTACCGGAAGACCAGCGACTGCAAGTAGTTGAGGCCGCCGTTCACGGCGATCTCCACGGCCTTGTCGTGCGTCTCGGCGCAGATGGCGGTCGACGTCACCATGACGTTGTCGTTGACGAAGTCGCCGATGGGCTCCGCGTCCTGGATCGCGGTCTTGTACTGCTCCAGGACCCACTCCATGTCGGAGACCTTCTGCACGCTGAAGCCCAGCACACCGAGCCCCTTGCGGGCCGCCATGGCGTACGAGGGCGGGGACCCGGCCGCGTACCACATGGCCGGGTGCGAGGCCCCGTACGGCTTGGGGAAGATCTTGCGCGGCGGCAGCGACCAGTGCTTGCCCTGGAACCCCGGGTACTCGTCCTGGAGCCACATCTTGGGGAACTCGGCGATGGTCTCTTCCCAGATCTCCTTGGTGTAGTTCATGTCGGTGACGCCCGGGATGAACCCGAGGATCTCGTGGCTGCCCGCCCCGCGCCCGCTGCCGAACTCGAATCGCCCCTCGCTGAGGTGGTCGAGCATGGCGACCTTCTCGGCGACCTTCACGGGGTGGTTGACCTGGGCGAGCGGGTTGAAGATGCCGGACCCGAGGTGGATGCGCTCGGTCGCGTGCGCGAGGTACCCGAGGAACACGTCGTTGGCCGACAGGTGCGAGTACTCCTCCAGGAAGTGGTGCTCGGACGCCCAGGCGTACTTGAAGCCGGACTTGTCGGCCTGGATGACGTACTCGGTCTCGTTCATGAGCGCACGGTGCTCGGCGGTCGGGTCGGTCAGCGCCTGCTTGCCCACGTATCCCTGTACAAAGAGTCCGAATTCCACGGAGGTTCACCGTCCCCATCTGTTTCTGACGGTTCGTCAGATCGGCTGCACCGACTGTTCCATCGGACCCCTGGAGGGTCAATACCTGATGCACCGTCAGCTCATCGCCCGACACGCCCGTCAGGGCACCGAGACCCCGGCCAGCCACCCGCCGTCGATCACGAACGGCTGCCCGGTGATGTACGCCGAGTCCTCCTCGGCGGTGAGGAAGAGGGCGAGCCGGGCGACCTCCTGCGGCCGCCCGACCCGGCCGAGCGGCACGAGCTTGCGGTAGAGCGCTTCCAGACCCCCGGCGGCCTCCGTGGCGTCGCCGTCCGGGTCGAGCTGGGCCGGGTTGCTCATGGCGGTGTCGACGGCGCCCGGGCAGACGGCGTTGACGCGGATCCGGCGCGCGGCGAGTTCCAGGGCGGCGACCCTGGTCAGCCCGATGACGGCGTGCTTGCTGGCGGCGTAGGCGCCCACGTACGCCATCCCCGTCACCCCGGTGCAGGAGGCGGTGTTGACGATGGACCCGCCGCCCGCCGCGGCGATCTCGGGGGCGACGGACTTGATCCCGAGGAACGTCCCGACCTGGTTGACCCGCACGATCTGCTGGAACTCGGCGAGCGGGGTGGAGACCAGCTCGTTGAAGCGCAGCATGCCCGCGTTGTTGACCAGCCCGTCGATCTTCCCGAAGGCGTCCCGGGCGGCGGCGACGGCGGCGCCCCACTCCTCCTCCCGGCCCACGTCGAGGTGGGTGTACAGGGCCCGGCCGGCGCCGATGTCCTTGGCGACGGCCTCCCCCTGGTCGTCGAGCACGTCGGCGACGACGACCCGCGCCCCTTCGGCCGCGAAGAGCCGCGCCTCCTGCTCGCCCTGCCCGCGCGCCGCCCCGGTGATGAGGACGACGCGCCCGTCGAGCTTGCCCATGTCCGGTGCTCCTCAGCTCAGTAGGGGTGCCACGTCGGCGGCGAACGCCGCCATCTGGTCGACGAGTTCGGCCCGCCCCCGGCTGCGGAAGCGGACCTGGATCTGGTGGACGCCCATGGCGGCGTACGCGCGCAGGGACGCGGCGATCTCCTCCGGCGCCCCGGACAGGGTCCGGCGCCCCACGTCCCAGCCGGGCGCCCCCACATGGAGCGGTTCGGTGATGGCGCCGACGGTGAGGGGCGCGTCGACGCCCGCCTCGGCGCGCAGCCGGCGCAGGGTCGCGATCTTCGCGGGGAGCCGGTCGCGCGGATCGCCCTGCGGCAGCCAGCCGTCGCCCTTGAGCGCGGCGCGGCGCACGGCGGGGGCCGACGAGCCGCCCACCCACACCGGGACCCGCGCCTGTGCGGGCCGGGGCCGCTGCCCGAGCCCCTCAAAGGCGTACAGCTCCCCCTTGTGCACGGGGAACTCCTCGGGTCCGAGGGCGGCCCGCAGCGCGTCGACGCTCTCGTCCAGGACCGCCCCGCGCCGCGCGAAGTCGGCCCCGAGCGCCTCGAACTCCTCCTGTACGTGCCCGGCCCCGACCCCGAGGATCAGCCGTCCGCCGCTGAGGTGGTCCACGGTGGCGTACTGCTTGGCGGTGGCGAGCGGGTGGCGCAGCCCGACGACGGCGACGTGGCTGAGCAGCCGGACGCGCGTGGTGAGGGCGGCGAGGTAGGAGAGCGTGGCGACGGGGTCGTACCAGGTCGTCGACATGGCGCCGGCGAGCCGCCGCGGGATGGCGACGTGGTCGCAGCAGGCGACGTAGTCGAAGCCGCACCGGTCGGCGGTGCGGGCGATCTCGGCGAGGTCGCCGGCGCCGGCCGCCGCCTCCCAGGGTTCGGCGTAGAGGGTGCTCTGGGACTGGATCGGGAGCTGTATGCCGTACGCGAGCCGCGCCATGCCAGGACCCCTGTCTGACGGAGCGTCAATAATGGACCGCGGCCCATCCTCGTACCTGACGTTCCGTCAGACAAGGGTCGTGCGGCGTCACGCGGACGGACTCCACAGCCCTTCGGGGGTGAGCCCGAGCAGCTCGATCGCGTTCCCGCGGACGATCCGCTCCAGGGTCGCGGGGTCCAGGTGGCCCATCTGCTCCTCGCCCACCTCCCGGGACCTGGGCCAGGTGGAGTCGGAGTGCGGGTAGTCGGTCTCGTAGAGCACGTTGGCCGGGCCGATCGCGTCGAGGTTGCGCAGCCCGAAGGCGTCGTCGAAGAAGCAGCCGAAGACGTGGTCGGCGAAGTACTCGCTCGGCGGCCTGCGGACCTTGTCGGCGACGCCGCCCCAGCCGCGGTTCTCCTCCCACACCACGTCGGCGCGCTCCAGGATGTACGGGATCCAGCCGATCTGCCCCTCGGCGTACATCACCTTCAGCCCCGGGAAGCGCTCGAACTTGCCGCTCATCAGCCAGTCCACCATCGAGAAGCAGCAGTTGGCGAAGGTGATGGTGGACCCGACCGCGGGCGGCGCGTCGGCGGAGGTGGAGGGCATCCTGCTGCTGGAGCCGATGTGCATGGCGACGACCGTGCCGGTCTCGTCGCAGGCGGCCAGGAACGGGTCCCAGTCGTCGCCGTGGATGCTGGGCAGCCCCAGGTGCGGCGGTATCTCGGAGAAGGCGACGGCGCGCACGCCGCGCGCGGCGTTCCTGCGCACCTCGGCGGCGGCCAGCCCGGCGTCCCACAGCGGCACGAGCGTCAGCGGCACGAGCCGGCCGTGCGCCTGGGGCCCGCACCACTCGTCCACCATCCAGTCGTTGTAGGCCCGCACGCCCAGCAGCCCCAGCTCCCGGTCCTTGGCCTCGGTGAAGGTCTGGCCGCAGAAGCGCGGGAAGGTGGGGAAGCAGAGCGCGGACTGGACGTGGTTCACGTCCATGTCGGCGAGGCGGGACGGCACGTCGTAGGAGCCCGCGCGCATCTGCTCGTAGGTGATGACCTCCAGCTTGATCTCGTCGCGGTCGTATCCGACGGCGGTGTCGAGCCGGGTCAGCGGCCGGTGCAGGTCCTCGTAGACCCACCAGTCGCCGATCGGCCCGTCGTCGCCGGGCGCCCCCATGACCGGTGCGAACTTGCCGCCCAGGAAGGTCATCTCCTTCAGGGGCGCCCGCACGACCCGGGGCCCGGTGTCCAGGTACTTCTTCGGGAGGCGGTCGGACCAGACGGTCGGCGGCTCGACGGTGTGGTCATCGACGGAAATTATCCGGGGGAACTCACCGGATTTCAGGGCATCTTCGGTCTTTCCGGTCTCCGTGGTCTCCATGGGCTCACGGTAGCGCTGATCTGACGACCCGTCAGCTGCCGCGAGGGGGGTCCGCACGCGTGAGGTGTCTGTGATGGCTGTCTCCCACGGCTGACGTATCCGCCATGAACAAGGCAAACTGGCGGGGTCGTCCCCGACGGACCGTCCCCGCGACGGCGCGCCGCCTGGACGACACGGAGAACACGATGTGACCGGTGCTGGTGCGGCGGCAGGGGGCAGCGATGGACGGTGGAGCGCGGGTACCGGAGCAGCGGCGGCCCGGCACGGCCGGGGCGGGCCCGGACGTGCCTTCCGCCGCCGGCTCCGGCCTGCGCTTCAGCGTCCTGGGCCCGGTGCGGGCCTGGCGCGGCGGCGAGCCGCTGGCGACGGGCTCGCCCCAGCAGCGGGCGCTGCTCGCCGCCCTGCTGCTGCGCGAGGGCCGCACGGCGACGGCGGGCGAGCTGATCGACGCGGTCTGGGGCGGGGAGCCCCCGCAGCAGGCGCTGGCCGCGATCCGCACGTACGCCTCACGGCTGCGCAAGATCCTCGGCGCGGGGGTCCTGGTCAGCGAGGCGGGCGGGTACGCGATCCGCTCGTCGAGCCCCGACGCGCTGGACCTGACCGCCGCCGAGTCACTCGCCGCGGACGCCGAGAAGGCCCGCCAGGCCGACGGACCCGGCCGCGCGCGCGGCCTGATGAGCGAGGCCCTCGGCCTGTGGGACGGCGAACCCCTGGCCAACGTGCCGGGGCCGTACGCGGAGACCCAGCGCGCCCGCCTCCAGGAGTGGCGGCTGCAACTCCTGGAGTCCCGCCTCGACATGGACCTGGAGCAGGGCTGCCACGCGGAGGCCGTCTCCGAACTGACGGCCCTGACCGCTGCCCACCCGCTGCGCGAGCGGCTGCGCGAACTGCTGATGCTGGCGCTCTACCGCTCCGGCCGGCAGGCCGAGGCCCTCGCCGTCTACGCGGACACCCGCCGGCTGCTCGCGGACGAGCTGGGCGTCGACCCCCGTCCGGGCCTCTCCGAGCTCCAGCAGCGCATCCTGCGGGCCGACCCGGCGCTGGCCGAGCCCGCGGCGCCGGCCGCCGAACCCG
The DNA here is from genome assembly GCF_044465085.1 of Streptomyces sp. NPDC049813. Lineage (NCBI taxonomy): Bacteria > Bacillati > Actinomycetota > Actinomycetes > Kitasatosporales > Streptomycetaceae > Streptomyces > Streptomyces sp. NPDC049813. Next base: position 281,341 of record NZ_JBITLI010000009.1, read on the forward strand.
CCGCGACCTCCGTGCGCCCGGCCCAGCTGCCCGCCACGGTCCCCGACTTCACCGGCCGGGCCTCCTTCGTCACCGAGCTGAGCGACGTGCTGTCCGCCGCGTCCGCCGAGACGGGCAGCGGCCCGGTCATGGCGGTCTCGGCGGTGGCGGGCATCGGCGGCGTCGGCAAGACGACGCTGGCCGTGCACGTCGCGCACGCCGCCCGGTCCGCCTTCCCCGACGGCCAGTTGTACGTCGACCTCCAGGGCGCCGGGGCGCGCGCGGCCGAGCCGGTGACGGTCCTCGGCTCCTTCCTGCGCGCCCTGGGCACCGCCGACACGGCGATCCCGGACACCCTGGAGGAGCGGGCGGCGCTGTACCGCTCGACCCTCGACGGCCGCCGCGTCCTGGTCCTGCTGGACAACGCGCGGGACGCGGCGCAGGTCAGGCCGCTGCTCCCCGGCACCGAAGGGTGCGCGGCGCTGATCACGGGCCGGGTGCGGATGGTGGACCTGGTCGGGGCGCACCTGGTGGACCTGGACGTGATGTCGCCGGAGGAGGCGCTGCTGCTCTTCACCCGCATCGTGGGCCGCGAGCGGGTGGCCGCCGAGCGGGAGGCGGCGCTCGACGTGGTCGCGGCCTGCGGTTTCCTGCCGCTGGCCATCCGGATCGCGGCGTCCCGGCTCGCGGCCCGCCGCACCTGGACGGTCTCGGTCCTCGCGGCCAAGCTGGCGGACGAGCGGCGCCGCCTGGACGAACTGCAGGCCGGCGACCTGGCCGTGAAGGCCACCTTCGAGCTGGGCTACGGACATCTGGAGCCCGGCCAGGCACGGGCGTTCTGCCTGCTCGGCCTGGCGGACGGCCCCGACATCTCGCTGGCGGCGGCCGCCGCCGTCCTGGACCTGGACGTCGAGGAGACCGAGGACCTCCTGGAGTCCCTGGTCGACACCTCCCTGCTGGAATCGGCGGCGCCCGGCCGCTACCGCTACCACGACCTGGTCCGGCTCTACGCGCGTGCGTGCGCCCAGCGCGACGACCTGCCGCCGGCGCAGCGGGACGCGGCGATGTCGCGGCTGCTCGACTTCTACCTGGCGACCGCCTCGCGCTCCTACACGGCCGAGCGGCCCGGGGACCGCACGGTGACGCACCTCGAACCGGTCGGCGTCCCCGGGCGCACCTTCGCCGACGTCACCGAGGCGCTCGACTGGCTGCACACCGAGGCCGAGTGCCTGCTCGCCTGCGTGTCGCAGTGCCTCGGCCCGGCGACCCTGCGCCGCGCCGTCGACCTGCTGCTGACCGCCATCGACCTCGCCGAGTCCGGGGCGGGCTCCCGCCGGTACGAGACCGTCGCCCTCGCGGCCAGGGACGCCGCGGCGCGGCTGGGCGACGCCCACGCCGAGCGGCGCGCGCGCATCATACTGGCCCAGGTCCTCAGCCACGCCGGGCTCTTCGAGGAGGCCGAGCAGGAGGCCGCGCAGGCCGACGTCCTGTGCCAGGACGCCACCGCGGACCCCTGGAGCAGCAGCAGCGCCCCCAACCAGCGGGGCATCATCGCCAACTGCACCGGCCGGTACGCCGACGCCGAGATCTATCTGCTCCGGGCCATCGAGGCCTTCCGCTCCGACGCGAACCGGCCCGGCGAGGCCAGCGCGGTCTGCAACCTCTCGCGCGTCCTCGGCTCGATGGGCCGCAGCGACGAGGCGGTCGAGCTGGTGCGGCGCGGCATCGAGATCTACGACGACCTCGGCCTGACGGTGCGGCTCGCCAACGCCCGCTATGCCTCGGGGATCGTGCTGACCCAGGCCGACCGGACCACCGAGGCGCTGGAGGAGCTGCACGAGGCACTGAAGATCTTCGTGGAGAGCCGGCAGCGGCTCTGGGAGGGCACGACCCACTTCCGCATCGCCCAGGCCCACCTCACGGCCCGGCGCCCGGCCCAGGCCGCCCAGCACGCCGAACAGGCCCTGGCGACCGGGTGCATAGGCGGAGAGTGGATGCGGGCCAACGCCCTCTCCCTGCTGGGCACGGCGCTCGCGGCACTGGGCCAGTCCGACCGGGCCCGCGCCTGCTGGGTCGACGCCCTCGCCATCCACGAGGCGGCCGGCGCCCCGGAGGCCGACGAGGTGCGCTGCCTGCTCACGCCGGTCGCCGCGGCCTAGAGCGCCTGTGGCGTGGGGGCGTTCATCGTTTGTTTATGGCTCTCTGCGACTCTCTGAACACACGATCCGTCGCGTCGGGGGGCAGACGGATCTCCCGGGCCTCACAGCTAATCTGAGGCCCCCCGGAACGCCCGTTCGGCGACCCTCGGGGGAGTCGCCGAGCGGGCGCTTCCACTGGAGCGCCGATCAACTCAGGGAGTTCGGAAGATGAGCGGTATCAACAAGGAAACCGACGCCACGACGCAGGACCAGCACTCGCCCGCGCCGCCCGCGGTCACCGAGATCACCACCATGGACCAGCACTCGCCCGCGCCGCCCGCGGACACCGAGATCACCACCATGGACCAGCACTCGCCCGCGCCGCCGGCCATCGGCACCAACTGAGACTTCCTTTCCCGACGGGGATCGGCCGCGGCGGCGCGGAGGGGGATCCGCCGCGGCCGGGACATCACGGAGGGGCCGGGCCACGAGCCCGGCCCCTCTCGCGTGCCCGGGCACTTTTCGGTGACCGAGATGTGCGGGCTCCGTGGTGACGGCCGCGCGCAAGGCCCGCCCGGTAACAGAACCGTCCCCGCGCCAAGTCCCGTGTAACAGCCATGTATGAGGGCAGTCCGACAAGGAACGGCCGCCCGGCACGAGCGGGTCCTAGGAAGCAGTACCGACCGCTCCGCCGAGCCCACGGCACCGACCGCAAGGACGTCTCTCATGCGCGCTCACCAGCTCACCCTCGCCGGCCTCGCCCTCGTCGCCGGGCTGTCCCTCACCGCCTGTCAGGGCGACGACGACGCAGCCGCGGGCGCGGACGCCTCCGGGTCCTCCACGGCCTCCGCCTCCCGCAGCGCCAGCTCCGGCTCCGGCTCCGACGACGCAGGCGGCGGCTCCGACGACGGCGCGACGGCGGACGGCACGACGGCCGACGGCACCGCCGCGACGACCGCCGACCCGGCTGAGGGCAGCGGGGGCGGCCAGATCAACACCGGCCCCTGCAAGACCGCGAACCTCGCCTTCGCCACCGCCCACGGCATGGGCGAGGGCGACCTCCTGGTCAGCCTCCGCAACACCGGCGACGCCTGCTCCCTCAAGGGCTTCCCGGGCGTCGACCTCAAGGCCGACGGCGGCCCGGGCGGCATCAGCGCCGAGCGCACCGACGTCGCCGCCCCCACCGTCGTCCTCAAGAACGGCGAGACGACCCGCTTCACCCTGCACAGCCCGCGCAACGACACCGGCGGCTCCGGCCTGAAGATCACCCGGATCGTCGTCACACCGCCGAACGAGACGCACTCCAAGACCCTGCCGGTCACCCTGAACCTCCCCGTCACCGACTCCCCCTCCGACGCGGGCGTCACGGTCGACCCGATCGGCACGGGCAAGCAGTAGCGCCCCCGGCGCACCGGGTCGCGGGCCACAGGCCGCGCCCGGCCGCACCACGCTTCTGGCCGCGCCCGGCCGCACCAGGGCCGGACGCCGGACCGCACCGCACCGCACCGCACCGCACCGCACCGCACCGCACCGACCGCACCGCAGCTAGGCCGAATCCGCCGGGCCCCGCCCGAAGACCCGTGTCTCCACCACCGGGAGCCCCTTCACCCACCAGTGGTCGTACCGGCGGTACGCCGCCGCGTCCCGCTCCGTCAGGAACCGCTCAAGTCCCAGCGCCTCCGCCTCCAGCGCCTCCCAGACCTCCCCGGGCAGCGGCCGGAACGCGCCCACCTCGACGCCGGTCCCGTCCGGTGCCGTCCGCCACACCCCGGCCACATAGCCGTCCACGAGGACCGTCGGCAGCACGTCCCCGTTCACCCGAGTCACGTGCTTGCGGTACTCGGGGGCCAGGACCCGGCCCCGGTCGGCGTAGGCCAGCAGCACGCTGTCCCACATGGCCATCAGGCGCGGCGGCGCGGGCACGTCCTCCGCCGGCCGCGGCCCGCCCGGCACGTCGTACAGCACCGTCCCGCCGGGCCCCGCGCACTCCTCCAGGTCGTCGCCGAGCGCCGCCCGTACCCGCCCCTTCTGCACGAGCGCGAACTGCGCCATGTCCGCCACGGACGCCGGACCGAACCCCGCCAAGTACCGGCGGACCAGCACCCGCAGCCCCTCCGCCACCGCCTCGGGATCCCGCAGCCTCGGCACGTGCGCCGGGTCCGCCGCCACGTACCGCTGCCCGCTCCCGGCCACGTACGACCAGGGCGCCGCCGCGTCCGGCGCGTGCCACAGCGGCGCGTACTGCCGAAGCATCCGCCAGGCCGTCGGCGCCGCGGCGCTCCCGACGCCCGCGTGCGCGCGCAGCCACTCCGCGAACTCCGGCGCACCGGACGCCTCTTCGGCCCGCTCCAGCAGCGCTGGCAGCAGGGCGTCCGCGTCCGCCTCGGTCAGCCCCGACGCCGTGAACCGCGCGTCCCGCAGCCGCGCCCCCCGCACCGTCGGCTCGACGGCAGCCCGAAAGGCGGCGTAGTCGTCGACGTGCACCGCGTGCAGCGTGATCCGCATCAGGGTCGACCTGACCACCCGGAATCCGGTCAGGGCCGCGTCCAGCCGGTCCGCCCGGAACTCCGCCACCCGGTTCCACAGCGCCACGTACGGCGAAGCGGGCTGCTGCGCCTGGAGCGCGACAACCCGCCGTACCGCATCCTCCACCCCGAGCGGCCGCCGTTCGAGCAGCAACTGCCGGGCGAGGGTGGACCTGTTGAGGGCGCGCTCCGAGATCGCTGTCATGCCGCGCATTGTCCGGCACGCCCCGCCGGGTCCGAAGGCTCAGCCCAGGCGCCGCGCCACCTCGGTCGCCCAGTACGTGAGGATCATGCTCGCGCCGGCCCGCTTGATCCCGGTCAGCGACTCCATGATCGCCTGGTCCCGGTCGATCCAGCCGCGCTCCGCCGCCGCCTCGATCATCGCGTACTCGCCGCTGATCTGGTACGCGGCCACCGGCACGTCCGAGGCGTCGGCGACCCGCGCCAGGATGTCCAGGTAGGGGCCGGCGGGCTTGACCATGACCATGTCGGCGCCCTCCTCCAGGTCGAGCGCCAGCTCGCGCAGCGCCTCCCGGGTGTTGGCCGGGTCCTGCTGGTACGTCTTGCGGTCACCCTTCAGCGAGGAGGCCACCGCCTCGCGGAACGGGCCGAAGAACGCCGAGGAGTACTTCGCCGTGTACGCGAGGATCGCCACGTCCTCCCGGCCGATCTGGTCCAACGCGTCCCGGACGACCCCGATCTGACCGTCCATCATCCCGGACGGGCCGACGACGTGCGCGCCCGCGTCCGCCTGGACCTGCGCCATCTCGGCGTACCGCTCCAGCGTCGCGTCGTTGTCGACCCGGCCCTGCTCGTCCAGGACACCGCAGTGACCGTGGTCGGTGAACTCGTCCAGGCACAGGTCGGACATGACCAGCAGGTCGTCGCCGACCTCGGCCCGCACGTCCCGCAGCGCCACCTGGAGGATGCCGTCCGGGTCGGTGCCGACCGTGCCCGCGCCGTCCTTCTTCTCCTCCAGCGGCACGCCGAACAGCATGATGCCGGAGACGCCCGCCTCGGCCGCCTCGGCCGCCGCCTTCTTCAGGGAGTCCCGGGTGTGCTGGTACACGCCGGGCATCGAGCCGATCTCCGCCGGCGCGTCGATCCCCTCGCGGACGAAGGCGGGCAGGATCAGGTCGGCCGGATGCAGCCGCGTCTCGGCGACCATCCGCCGCATGGTGGGAGTCGTCCGCAGCCGCCTGGGCCGCGCACCGGGGAAAGAGCCGTACCGCGTCACTGGTCTGTCACCTCGTACCTACGTGTACCAACGCACATCTACGTCAACGAAACGGGGGCGGGCACCCGGCCGAAAGCCGGACACCCGCCCCCACTGTCCCCTATGGGGCGGCGCGCCTGCGCCGCGCCCCGGGCCGCCGCTCGCTCGGCCGCGTCACCGGGTCACCGGCCTCGACGGCGGCGTCCCGGCGCCGGGCGCCGAACTCCGCGAGGGCCGCGGCCAGCTTGTGCACCGACGGCTCCGGAGCCATCACGTCGACCCGCAGGCCGTGCTCCTCGGCGGTCTTGGCGGTGGCCGGGCCGATGCAGGCGATCACCGTCACGTTGTGCGGCTTGCCCGCGATGCCGACCAGGTTGCGCACGGTCGAGGACGACGTGAAGAGCACGGCGTCGAAGCCGCCGCCCTTGATCGCCTCCCGCGTCTCGGCGGGCGGCGGCGAGGCGCGCACGGTCCGGTAGGCCGTGACGTCGTCGACCTCCCAGCCCAGCTCGATCAGGCCGGCGACCAGCGTCTCGGTGGCGATGTCCGCGCGCGGCAGGAAGACGCGGTCGATCGGGTCGAAGACCGGGTCGTAGGGCGGCCAGTCCTCCAGGAGACCGGCGGCGGACTGCTCGCCGCTCGGCACCAGGTCCGGCTTGACGCCGAACGCGATCAGCGCGTTCGCCGTCTGCTCGCCGACCGCGGCGACCTTGATCCCGGCGAAGGCACGCGCGTCGAGCCCGTACTCCTCGAACTTCTCGCGCACCGCCTTGACCGCGTTGACCGAGGTGAAGGCGATCCACTCGTAGCGGCCGGTGACCAGGCCCTTGACCGCGCGCTCCATCTGCTGCGGGGTGCGCGGCGGCTCGACGGCGATGGTCGGCACCTCGTGCGGCACCGCACCGGCCGAGCGAAGCTGGTCGGAGAGCGAGGCCGCCTGCTCCTTCGTGCGCGGCACGAGCACCTTCCAGCCGAACAGCGGCTTGGACTCGAACCACGACAACTGCTCGCGCCGGGCGGCGGCGGAACGCTCCCCGACCACGGCTATCACCGGGCGGTTGCCCTCCGGCGACGGCAGCACCTTGGCCTGCTTCAGCGTCTGCGCGATCGTGCCGAGCGTCGCCGACCAGGTCTTCTGGCGCGTCGTCGTCCCGGCGACGGTGACGGTCAGCGGGGTGTCCGGCTTGCGGCCGGCCGCGACCAGCTCCCCGGCGGCGGCCGCCACCGAGTCGAGCGTCGTCGACACGACGACCGTGCCGTCGGACGCGCCGACCTCGGTCCAGCAGCGCTCGGAGGCGGTGCGGGCGTCGACGAAGCGGACGTCGGCGCCCTGCGCGTCCCGCAGCGGGACACCGGCGTACGCGGCGACGCCGACGGCCGCCGCGACACCGGGCACGACCTCGAAGTCGATGCCCGCGCCGGCGCAGGCGAGCATCTCCTCGGCCGCGTACGTGTCGAGGCCGGGGTCGCCCGGGACCGCACGCACGACCCGCTTGCCGCTCCGTGCGGCCTCCATGACAAGATTGGCCCAGTCCCTCAGAGCCGGGACCACGACGGCAGTTGACGCCCCGTCAGCAGGAGCCGTGCGCCCCGGCGTGCCCGCGTCGAGCACGGTGACGCCCGCCCCGGCGTGCGTGCGCACGACGTCGAGCACTTCGGGCTCGGCGATCAGCACATCCGCCCGGGCCAGGGCCTCCACGGCCCGTAGTGTCAGCAGTCCTGGGTCACCGGGACCGGCACCCAGGAAGGTGACGTGCCCCGGTGCGCAGGCGGTCGATTGAGGCGTGGTGGGGCTCAAAGTGCTCGCTCCCCCATCAGACCGGCCGCACCCTTGGCCAGCATCTCGGCGGCGAGTTCCCGCCCGAGCGCCAGCGCCTCGTCCTCGGACGAGGGCACGGGACCGGTGGTGGACAGCTGCACCAGCTCGGTGCCGTCGGGGGTACCGACGACGCCGCGCAGGCGCATTTCGTTGGCAATCTGCCCGTCGGCCAGGAGGTCGGCCAGCGCACCCACAGGTGCGCTGCAACCGGCTTCCAGGGCGGCGAGCAGGGCTCGCTCGGCGGTCACGGCGGCCCGGGTGAGCGGGTCGTCCAACTCGGCGAGCGCGGCGGCGAGTTCACCGTTCGTGGCGGTGCACTCGACTGCCAGTGCCCCCTGGCCGGGGGCGGGCAGGACGATGTCGGTCGCGAGGAAGTCGGTGACCTCCCCGGTGCGGCCGATGCGGCTGAGCCCGGCCGCCGCCAGGACGACGGCGTCGAGCTCTCCCTTCTCGACGTAGCCGATGCGGGTGTCGATGTTCCCGCGGATCGGCACGGTCTCGACGGTCAGTCCGTGGCTACGGGCGTACGCGTTGAGCTGCGCCATGCGGCGCGGCGAGCCGGTGCCGATCCGGGACCCGGCCGGCAGCTCGGTGAAGGTCAGCCCGGACCGCGCGATCAGCACGTCCCGCGGGTCCTCGCGCACCGGCACGGCGGCCAGCGTGAGCTCCTCGGGCTGCGCCGTCGGCAAATCCTTCAGCGAGTGCACGGCGAAGTCGATCTCGCCGCGCACCAGCGCGTCCCGCAGGGCGGTGACGAAGACACCCGTCCCGCCGATCTGCGCGAGGTGCTCACGGGAGGTGTCCCCGTACGTGGTGATCTCCACCAGCTCGACCTCACGGCCGGTCAACTGGCGTACGGCTTCGGCGACATGCCCGGACTGGGACATGGCCAGCTTGCTGCGCCGGGTCCCCAGCCTCAGTGCTTTGTCGGCGGCGGTCATGCCGGGCCTCGATTCTTGCCTACCGTGCCGGTAGCGGATTCACGGTCTCGGGGGGTGGCCCGGGAGACGGCAGCCACCGTCTCCTGGTCCAGGTCGAACAGGGTCCGCAGCGCGTCCGCGTACCCGGCACCGCCGGGCTCGGCGGCCAGCTGCTTGACCCGTACGGTCGGCGCGTGCAGCAGTTTGTCCACCACGCGCCGCACGGTCTGGGTGATCTCCGCCCGCTGCTTGTCGTCCAGGCCGGGCAGCCGGCCGTCGAGCCGGGCGATCTCGTTCGTGACGACGTCCGCGGCCATCGCGCGCAGCGCGACGACGGTCGGCGTGATGTGCGCGGCCCGCTGGGCGGCACCGAACGCGGCGACCTCGTCGGCCACGAGCGTGCGGACCTGCTCCACGTCGGCGGCCATCGGGGCGTCGGCGGAGGCGTCGGCGAGCGACTCGATGTCGACGAGGCGGACCCCGTCGATCCGGTGCGCGGCGCCGTCGATGTCGCGCGGCATCGCCAGGTCGAGCAGGGCGAGCGCGACCGGCCGCACGGCCTCCGGCTGCCGCTCGCGGCGCATCTCCGGCACCCGGCCGGCGGCGGCGAGGGCGGCGATGGCGTCGGCCTCGGAGGGCCGCACCCGCTCGCCCGGCGCGTTGTCGACCCAGACGCCGTGCTGCTCCAGCTCGGCCGCGTCGAGCCCGGCCACCGCCGCCTCGCCCTCGACGGAGAACCCGCCGCGCACCGGGGCGCCCGGGTCGGCGGGGCAGCCCTCGGGGGCGGTCCGCGCGCCGGCCGGGCCCGCCTGGGCCGGGACGTCGGCGCCCGCGGTCGGCGTGCGGCCCGCGACGGCCGCGCGCACGGCGTCGGCGGTCAGGACGAGTCCGGTCGCGCCGGTGCAGGAGATGGCGACGTCGGCACGTGTCAGCTCGTCCGCCACGGCGCCCATCGGCACGGCGCGGGCGGTGGTGCCGCCCTCGCCCAGGATCTCCACCAGCCGCTCGGCGCGCTCCGGCGTCCGGTTGGCCACGACGACCTCGGCCACTCCGGCCCGCGCCAGCGTCGCCGCGGCCAGCGACGACATGGAGCCCGCGCCGATCACCAGGGCGCGCTTGCCCTGCGCCCAGCCGGCCACCGGCTCCCCGGCGGCGAGCTGTTCGAGTCCGAAGGTGACCAGGGACTGCCCCGCGCGGTCGATCCCGGTCTCGGAGTGCGCGCGCTTGCCGACCCGCAGGGCCTGCTGGAACAGGTCGTTGAGGAGTTTGCCCGCGGAGTGCAGCTCCTGTGCCCGGGCGAGCGTGTCCTTGATCTGGCCGAGGATCTGGCCCTCGCCGACCACCATCGAGTCGAGCCCGCACGCCACCGAGAACAGGTGGTGCACCGCCCGGTCCTCGTAGTGCACGTAGAGGTAGGGGGTGAGCTCTTCCAGGCCGACGCCGCTGTGCTGGGCGAGCAGCGTGGACAGCTCGGCGACCCCGGCGTGGAACTTGTCCACGTCCGCGTAGAGCTCGATGCGGTTGCAGGTGGCGAGCAGCGCGGCCTCGGTGGCCGGCTCGGCGACCAGGGTGTCCTGCACCAGCTTGGCCTGGGCGTCCGCGGTCAGCGCGGCCCGCTCCAGGACGGAGACCGGGGCGCTGCGGTGGCTCAGCCCGACGACGAGGAGACTCATGCCGGCATCACGGCGGGCACGTCCCCGTCGGGTCCCTTGCGGTCGGTGACGGTGCTGCTGGGCTTGGTGACCTTGGCGGCGGGGCCCTCGACGCCGACGGCGCCCTCGGCCGCCGCGATGGCGCTCTCGCCCGCCTTGCGCTGCTCGTGGAAGGCGAGGATCTGCAGCTCGATGGAGAGGTCGACCTTGCGCACGTCGACGCCGTCGGGCACGGACAGCACGGTCGGCGCGAAGTTCAGGATGGAGGTGACACCGGCGGCGACCAGCCGGTCGCAGACCTGCTGCGCGGCGCCCGCCGGGGTCGCGATGACGCCGATGGAGACGCCGTTCTCGTCGATGATCTTCTCGAGGTCGTCGGCGTGCTGCACCGGCATGCCGGCGACGGACTTGCCGGTCATCGCGGGGTCGGCGTCTATCAGCGCCGCCACCCGGAAGCCGCGCGAGGCGAAGCCGCCGTAATTGGCAAGGGCCGCACCGAGGTTACCGATACCGACCATCACGATCGGCCAGTCCTGCGTGAGGCCCAGCTCGCGGGAGATCTGGTAGACGAGGTACTCGACGTCGTAGCCCACGCCCCGGGTCCCGTACGAGCCGAGGTAGGAGAAGTCCTTGCGCAGCTTCGCGGAGTTGACTCCCGCGGCGGCCGCGAGCTCCTCCGAGGAGACCGTGGGCACCGAGCGCTCCGACAGAGCGGTGAGGGCGCGGAGGTACAGCGGGAGACGGGCGACGGTGGCCTCGGGAATTCCTCGGCTGCGGGTCGCCGGTCGGTGAGTTCGGCCAGTTGCCACGGTGCTCCTGCGGGTAGAGCGGGGCTGCGGGCGGCTCTGTGTTCCTGGACCGCCCCGTCGAAAGCAGGCTATGTCTTTGTGAACGCGTGCACAAAGATGGTGTCCGATTTGCCCGGCCAACGTGACCGGGGTCACGCGCCCCCGGCGCGCGGTTATGGAACCGGCGCGAAGGCGGCTTCGTTGCTCACCTGTGGGGGGCAAAACCGCACACCTTCCTTACGATCCACGCCCCCGAGACCAAAACCGCCCTCGATCCTAGGCGACTTTCGGGACCAGTTGGACTCATCAGTCAGTGACGTGCGCGACCGCGGGCGCCCGCCGTGCGCGCAGCGCTACTGCGTGAGCGCACGCCGCAGCCGCTCCTCCTTCACGCGCCAGAAATCGTGCTGCGCGCCGTCGACGAGGACGACCGGGATCTGCTCCCAGTACCGGCGGTACAGCTCCTCGTCCTCGGTGATGTCCTTCTTCTCCCAGGCCGCCCCCACCTCGGCACAGACCTTCTCGATCACCGCCTGTGCGTCATCGCACAGATGGCAGCCGGGCTTGCCGATCAAGGTGACGACACGCTCGTGTGGATTCTTCTTCTCACCGCGACGGAAGATGGGAGTCATACCGGCCATTCTGGCCTCACCACCGCCCCTCGTACGACGCCGGATTTCCGCCGCAGGACAGCTTCCCGAAATCCGCGCGACTCCGGAAGCGCCGGGCCGACTGGCTATGCTCACGCCATGTCCCGCCCGTCGCCCGACCGCCCCCACGGTAGGAGGCACGCCGTGCCGCTGATTGGTTTCGGATGGCTCACCCCTCATCGCCGCCCCGCCACCGCGCGGAGCGTGCTCGCGGGCGAGGCGTCGGCGGAGGCCGCCCGCAAGACCTCCCTCGAACTGGAGGAGCAGGCGCCGCTGACGGGCGAGGCCGGCGCCGCCCGGCCGGAGCCCGAGTTCCCCGTCGTCGGTGACGACAAGGCCGCCGCCTTCTTCGACCTGGACAACACCGTGATGCAGGGCGCCGCGATCTTCCACTTCGGCCGGGGCCTGTACAAGCGCAAGTTCTTCCAGCGCCGGGAGCTGACCCGGTTCGCCTGGCAGCAGGCGTGGTTCCGGCTGGCCGGGGTCGAGGACCCCGAGCACATGCAGGACGCCCGGGACAGCGCCCTGTCCATCGTCAAGGGCCACCGTGTCGCCGAGCTGATGTCGATCGGCGAGGAGATCTACGACGAGTACATGGCGGAGCGGATCTGGCCCGGCACCCGCGCCCTGGCCCAGGCCCACCTGGACGCGGGCCAGAAGGTCTGGCTGGTCACCGCCGCGCCCGTGGAGATCGCCACCGTCATCGCCCGCCGCCTCGGCCTGACCGGCGCCCTCGGCACGGTCGCGGAGTCCATCGGCGGCGTCTACACCGGCAAGCTCGTCGGCGAGCCGCTGCACGGCCCCGCCAAGGCGGAGGCCGTCCGCGCGCTGGCCTCCGCGGAGGGCCTGGAGCTCGGCCGCTGCGCCGCCTACAGCGACTCGCACAACGACATCCCGATGCTCTCGCTCGTCGGGCACCCGTACGCGATCAATCCCGACGCGAAACTGCGCACATACGCGCGCGAGCGCGAGTGGCGGCTGCGGGACTACCGCACGGGCCGCAAGGCCGCGAAGGTCGGCATCCCGGCCGCGGCCGGCGTCGGCGCCGTGGCCGGCGGCACCGCCGCCGCCATCGCCCTGCACCGCCGCCGCCGCTGACGGAGAGGCCTACCCGCCCCCGGCGCACGACAGTCCCGTGGCTACCACTCGGCCACAACGCGTCACGGTCGCAGCCCGAACATGACCTGATCCGATCATTAAGTGGTCACTCTCTGGTGCTCGAACCATCGCCGATCGACTACAGAAGTGACGTAATCGATGATTTGAGCAACTCGGTGTAGCGCTCCCTGCACGAAGCGTTATTCTCCTCAGACGCATTCCGGTACCCACACGTCAGCACGACGAGTGAAAGGTTCCGCACTGCACGTGATGGAAGCTCTGCCTCTGGGAGTCCCGTGTTTCAACACGTCGGGGTTGACGCCTCGGGCCTGGCTACGCTGCGCGCAACGGTCATCGACCGCTTGCGCGGCTTCGTCCCCACCGCGTACGCCGTCCCCGCGCTCGCCGTCGCCGCACCCGCCGGCCCGTGCTTCGCCATGGCCGAGTCCGGTGCCGCCACCGTCGGCAGACGGACCCGGTCCGGCGCCGCCGGCGCCTCCGGGACGTCGGCGGGGCCGTCGTCCACCCCTGCCCGCCGCCCCGCGGCGGACAGCGACAGCGCCCGCATGATGGAGCTGGTCGAGCGCGCCCAGTCCGGCGAGGCCGACGCCTTCGGCCGCCTCTACGACCAGTACAGCGACACCGTCTACCGGTACATCTACTACCGCGTCGGCGGGAAGGCGACGGCCGAGGACCTCACCAGCGAGACCTTCCTGCGCGCCCTGCGCCGCATCGGCACCTTCACCTGGCAGGGCCGCGACTTCGGCGCCTGGCTGGTCACGATCGCGCGCAATCTGGTCGCCGACCACTTCAAGTCGAGCCGCTTCCGCCTCGAAGTCACCACCGGCGAGATGCTCGACGCCAACGAGGTGGAGCGGTCCCCCGAGGACTCGGTCCTCGAATCCCTGTCGAACGCCGCACTGCTCGAAGCCGTCCGCCGGCTCAATCCGCAGCAGCAGGAGTGCGTCACGCTGCGCTTCCTGCAAGGACTGTCGGTCGCCGAGACCGCACGCGTGATGGGCAAGAACGAGGGCGCGATCAAGACCCTCCAGTACCGGGCCGTGCGCACGCTCGCCCGGCTCCTCCCGGACGACGCCCGCTGACCCCCTCACCGTCCGCGGTTCCCAACTCACCTTCTGTGAGGGCGAGATGTGATCGCGGTCGGATCATCTTTCGTCCGTAACCCAAGTGCCGCGCCGCTCGTTGTGCGGGATGCAGGCTCCCTGTGGTCACTCCTGGACCGGCTCCGCTCACTCGATCGTGTGGCGGGCCGTCAGGGCGTGCAACCCTCAGGACCCCTTGGGGAGTCGACCACGTGGGAGTCGACCGTCATGACGAGAGGAGGTGCCGCCAGTGATCGCCAACGTATCGGCACACCGGCGGGCGAACGCCTTCGCCGAGGCCCTGGAAGACCAGTCCGACCGGGACCCGGCGGCGCAGCAGCCGGAAGAACCGGCCGCGCTGCAGAGCGACCGGGCCGATCAGACCGACCGGGACAGTCTCCTGTCCCTGGCCTCCAGCCTCGGCGAGCTGCCAAGACCGACCATGGACCCCGAGGTCAAAGTGGTGCAGCGGGCTCAGCTCGTCGCCGCCATGGAGACCATGCTCCAGGAGGGCGCCCTGGGCGCGTCCGTGCCGGAGCAGCGGTCCCGGGCGAAGGGGGCCCACCGGGCCACTTCGCTGCGGAAGTTGCGGCCGCGTTCGCGCCTGTCCAAGGGCATCGCCGCGGGCGGGCTCACGGTCGGCGTCGCCGCGGGAGCCTTCGGCGGGGTGGCCGCGGCCAGCTCCGACGCGCTGCCCGGTGACAACCTCTACGGCCTCAAGCGCGGCATGGAGGACCTCAAGCTCGGTCTCGCCGACAGCGACTCCGACCGCGGCACGCTCTACCTCGACCAGGCCTCGACACGGCTGAACGAGGCGCGGCGGCTGATGGAGCGCGACCGCGGCGGCCCCCTCGACCACGAGTCCCTGGGCGAGGTGAGACGGGCGCTCTCCGGCATGCGGTACGACGCGTCCGAGGGCCACCGGCTGCTCAGCGAGGCCTACAAGCGGGACGGTTCGCTCGGCCCGATCCAGACGCTGTCCGCGTTCACCCAGTCCCACCGGCGGAGCTGGAGCGCCCTGCGCGACCGGCTGCCGGTCCAGCTGGGGGACGTGCGGGACCAGGTCAGTTCGGTCTTCGACGCCATGGACGAGGAGGTCGCTCCGCTGCGTTCGCTGCTGCCGCAGCCGCCCGCTCCCGGCGGCGGCACCCCGGGCACCGGCCGGACCAGCGGTTCCGCGCCGGGCACCGCCGGCACCGAGCGCTCGACGCCGTCCGGCTCGGCCCAGAGCGAGCACCGCGGTAGCGGCTCCACCAAGCCGAAGCCGTCCAGCTCCGGCAGCCGCAAGGACGACGGCCTCCTCGGCGAGACCACCGGCGGCATCCTGGAGCCGCCGGCGGACGAGTCGACCCCGACGCCGTCGGACGACGGGTCCGACAGCTCGGGCCCGGCCAAGCCGGACGTGACGCTGCCCCCGCTCCTGCCGGGCCTCCTCCCCGGCCTGGGCATCGACAGCGAGGACGCCGGGTAGCAGGTGGGACCCGGGTCACCCCGGGGCAAGTAGCAGGTGGGACCCGGGTCACCCCGGGCCAAGTAGCAGGTGGGACCCGGGTCACCCCGGGCCAAGTAGCAGGTGGGACCCGGGTCACCCCGAGCCCCACCTGCTCAGAAGAACACCGACCGCCGCTGCACCAGCAGCTTGTACAGCGTGTGCTGTATCTGTTCCCTGACGTGGTCGGTCAGGTTGAACATCAGCATCGGGTCCTCGGCCGCCTCCGGCGGATACCCGTCGGTCGGGATCGGCTCCCCGAACTGGATGGTCCACTTCGTCGGCAGCGGCACCGCACCGAGCGGCCCGAGCCAGGGGAACGTGGGCGTGATCGGGAAGTACGGGAAGCCCAGCACGCGCGCCAGCGTCTTCGCGTTCCCGACCATCGGGTAGATCTCCTCCGCGCCGACGATCGAGCACGGCACGATCGGCGTCCCGGCGCGCAGCGCGGTCGACACGAACCCGCCCCGCCCGAACCGCTGCAGCTTGTACCGCTCGCCGAACGGCTTCCCGAGGCCCTTGAACCCCTCGGGCATCACCCCGACCAGCTCACCGCCCTCAAGGAGCCGCTGCGCGTCCTCCGCGCAGGCCAGGGTGTGCCCGGCCTTGCGCGCCAGCTCGTTGACGACCGGCAGCATGAAGACCAGGTCCGCCGCGAGCAGCCGCAGATGGCGCCCGGCCGGATGGTTGTCGTGCACGGCGACCTGGAGCATCAGCCCGTCCAGGGGCAGCGTCCCGGAGTGGTTGGAGACGATCAGCGCCCCGCCCTGCGCCGGGATGTTCTCCACGCCCTTCACCTCGACGCGGAAGTACTTCTCCGCGACCGGCCGCAGCAGCGACATCAGGACCTGGTCGGTGAGCTCCTCGTCGTAGCCGAACTCGTCGACCTCGTACTCCCCGGTCAGCCGCCGCCGCAGGAACGCGAGGCCGCCGGCCACCCGCCGCTCCCAGCCCGGCCGCTCCCCGGCCTCCGCCTGCGCCTCGCCCGCTCCGGGCTCCGGCACGGGCTGCTGCACCGGCAGCCGCGGCACCTCCCGCGCGGCGCCCGGCTCGCCGGAGCGGCGCCCGCCGCCGCCCTGGCCCCGGCGGCGCGCGGCCCCTTTTCCGGTGGCCCCCCGCGACCTGTCGTCATCGAACGGAATGACCTTGGCGTCCGCCATCGTTCACGCGCTCCTCAGTTGGCGCTCTGCGTCGGGGGGTGGCCGGGTGTGCGGCCGCCGCCCAGGAAGGGCAGCGAGGCGACCCTGTCCACGGCTCCCGCCACGGCCCGCGGTGGCAGCAGCCCGGGGCCCCGGCCGCGGGCGAACTCCGCGAAGGTCTCCGCGGTCGTGTACCGGGGCCGGAAGCCGAGCGTCTCGCGCATCTGGGCCGTCGACACCATCCGCCCGTGGGTGAGCAGCCTGATCTGCTCGGGCGAGAAGTCCGTCGCACCCAGCGTACGCAGGGCGCTGCCCACCCAGGTCACGGCGGGCAGCAGCAGCGGGACGGTGGGCCGGCCCAGCCGCCGCGAGCACTGCGAGAGCAGCAGGACGCCGTCCCCCGCGATGTTGAAGGTGCCGCTGTTGAGCGTGGAGCGCCGCGCCTCGTGCGACGCGATCCGCAGCACCTCGGTCACGTCGTCCTCGTGCACGAACTGCAGCCGCGGGTCGTAGCCGAGGACGGTCGGCAGGACGGGCAGCGAGAAGTACGCGGCGAGCGGGGAATCGGCCGTGGGGCCCAGGATGTTGGCGAACCGCAGCACGCACACCGCGACGTCCGGCCGGCGCCGGGCGAAGCCCCGCACGTACCCCTCGACCTCGACGGTGTCCTTGGCGAAGCCGCCGCTCGGCAGCGACTTGGGCGGCGTCGTCTCGGTGAAGACGGCCGGGTCGCGCGGGGCGGACCCGTACACGTTCGTACTCGACTTCACGACGAGCCGCCGCACGCTGGGCGCCTTCTGGCACGCGCCGAGGAGCTGCATCGTGCCGATGACGTTGGTCTCCTTCACGGAGCCCCGGCCGCCGGTGGCCAGCGGCATCCCCGTGACGTCCAGGTGCACCACCGTGTCGACGGAATGCTCGGCGAGCACCCGGGCGATGGCAGGCTGCCGGATGTCGGCCTGGAGGAAGTCCGCGCCGCCCAGGTGGTGCGCGGGCGGCACGACGTCCACGCCGATCACCCGGTCCACCTCCGGGTCCCGCTGGATCCGCCGTACGAAGCGGCCCCCCAGCTGCCGGGCCACCCCGGTCACGAGCACGACCTTGCCCAAGATCAGCGCCTACCTTCCGTCCCAGCCCCGCCGCGCGTCACGGTCCCCGTGTCGCGGCTCACGTTAGCGGTTCGCTGTTGCGCCGTGATGACCGCGCGAGGCACGAAGTGACGACAGCCACAGATGCGTACAGGCAGAGCCTGCACCGCCCGGTGCTCCGGGGACGAGTGCCTGCGGGAACTCTGTCCGAAACGCACTGCGGCCCTCCCACCGGTCGGTGGGAGGGCCGCAGACCGCGCTGTTCGCCAGCGGTCGCTTACTTCTTGTTGCGACGCTGCACACGCGTGCGCTTCAGCAGCTTGCGGTGCTTCTTCTTCGCCATCCGCTTGCGCCGCTTCTTAATGACAGAGCCCACGACTACCCTCGCTCACTTCTCGGACAACCCCCGCTGTGCGGGGACAATCACTCGGTGCGGGGCTGCATTGGGGCCCACACGACCTACGGAGGGCCAGCGTACCCCGCCTGAGCGCCGAGCTTGAAATCGAGGGTCCCGGAAGCTCCCGCGGGAGCCTCCGGTCCGCGTCGATCAGCCCGTTTCCACCCCCACGTAGGACTCGCGGAGGTACTCGTGAACCGCTTGCTCGGGGACGCGGAAGCTCCGCCCCACCCGGATCGCGGGCAGATGACCGCTGTGCACCAGCCGGTACACGGTCATCTTGGAGACGCGCATGACCGAAGCGACTTCCGCGACGGTCAGGAACTGCACCTCGTTCAGAGGCCTACTCTCAGCAGCAGCCATGACACACCTGAACCTTCCGCACTCGACGGCCACCGGCTTCCCCTTCCGGTGACTCAACGTCGTTGCGTGCTCACTCCCCAGACTAGGGGCGTGTGGTGCGAGTGGGGAAGAGGAGCAGCGATCGGCCGCCTACTGTGACAGACACGCTCGATTGAGTACATAGCGAGTAAGCGGCCGGTAGTAATCAGACCGCACAGCGTCATCAAGCGGAACGACGAGGGACACCTGCCCCTCGGCCTCACCGACGAACAGCGCGGGATCGTCCGTATCCGCCAGACCGATGGCGTCGAACCCCAACTGACCTGCACCGCAGACCCATCCGTGGTCCCCCACCACGAGGTGCGGAAGGGGCCCGCCGTCCTGGGCGCAGGCCGCCAGGGCGGTACGAACCGGGAGGGGCGAGTGGCTGTGCACGCCCCCTTCGCCGGCCGCGGAGACCGGTCCCGGTTCACGGACCAGCGCGACCCCTCGTACGTAGTCGAGGTGGTAGGTACGTAGACCGAACCGGGTCGTTATGTCGACACTGTGACCCTGCGCCGGGGTGAGGACAGGACATCCCAGCGCCGACAACGCGTCCGCGAGCGCGGCGTAGAAGCCGAGCAGCCGGTGCGGATGACCGGTTCCGAAGAGTACCGGGGAACGGGCGTGGGCGGCTCTGCCCAGCCGGTCGCCGAAGGCATCGAGTGCCTCCAGGGTCCTTTCCGGATCGATGACGTCGAACCCCGTGGTGTGCCGCGGATCGCCCGACACCCCGCACCTGTCGGCCATCAGCGCGAGCAGCTCCCGCTGCCCCCAGGCCCACTGCGGGTCGAGTCCGAGGAGCACACGCGGGTCCCTCGCCTCGAAGAGCCGGTAACTGCGCAGACTCTCCTCACGGGACGTCGCCACAGGCCCGGCAAGCCGAGCCGCCAACAGATGCGCACGCAGGGTGCCGGTGCTCAACACGCCTGCGATGCTGGTGCATTGACCGCCAGGATGCCCGCAAAACGTCCGAACACCCCACACTTGGAGTAATCACCGGCCGACTTGCGCGCCCCCGCGCCCGGAGCCTGCTAGCGGCCGCGCCCCTCGCCCCCGGTCAGGGCAGCGGCCCCGCCCGCTACGGCAGCAGCCCCCGCAGCGGGAAGGCGGCCTTGCGGGTCGCGAGGATCGCCTGGTCGAGCCGGTCCGCCGGGTCGTACCCCGCCTCCCAGGCCCGGTACGCGACGGGCCGGCGCCCGTCGGTCATCCGGCCCGGCGCCAACTGCCGGGTCCGTGCGTACACTTCCTGCTTCCAGCCGTCCGGGGTCAGCGTCTCCGGCGCGATCTCCCGGCCGGCCGCGACGGCCACCAGGTGCGTCCAGGAGCGCGGCACCACGTCGACGACCGCGTACCCGCCGCCGCCCAGGGCCACCCACCGCCCGTCGGTGTGCTCGTGGGCCAGCTCGTGGCAGGCGACCTGCACGGCCCGCTGCGCGTCGAGCGAGACCGCGAGGTGCGCGAGCGGGTCCTCGAAGTGCGTGTCGGCCCCGTGCTGGGTGACCAGGACCTGCGGCCGGAATTCGGCCAGCAGCTCCGGCACGACGGCGTGGAAGGCCCGCAGCCACCCCGCGTCCCCGGTCCCCGCCGGCAGCGCGACATTGACCGCCGTGCCCTCGGCGGGACCCGCCGCCCCGGTCTCCTCGGGCCATCCGGTCTGCGGGAAGAGGGTCCGCGGATGCTCGTGCAGGGAGATGGTGAGCACGCGCGGGTCCTCCCAGAACGCGGCCTGCACCCCGTCCCCGTGGTGCACGTCCACGTCCACGTACGCGACCCGCTCGGCGCCCAGCTCCAGGAGGCGGGCGACGGCCAGCGCCGCGTCGTTGTACACGCAGAACCCGGACGCGGCCCCCGGCATCGCGTGGTGCAGCCCGCCCGCGAAGTTCACGGCGTGCAGGGCCTGGCCCCGCCACACGGCCTCGGCGGCGCCCACGGACTGCCCGGCGATCAGCGCCGACACCTCGTGCATCCCGGCGAACGCGGGATCGTCGACGGTCCCGAGCCCGTACGCCTGGTCGGCGGCGGCCGGATCGGCGGACGCGGCCTTGACCGCCTCCACGTAGTCCTGGCGATGCACGAGCCGCAGCGTCGACTCACCCGCCGCCTTGGCCGCGACGACCTCCACGTCCCGGTCGAGCCCGAAGGCGCCGACGAGACGCCGGGTCAGGTCCAGCCTGACCGGGTCCATCGGATGCCCGGGTCCGAAGTCATACCCCGTCACCGCCGGGTCCCACATCAACTGCGCGCGGCCGCTCATGCTTTCCACCGTATCGGTCCGCTCCCGTGCCAAACGACGGGGCGTACACCAGCGTCACCAGGACCAGCACCATCGGTACGAGCATCGCCCCGCGGTAGCTCCACGCGTCGCCCAGAGCGCCCACCAGCGGCGAACCCACCAGAAAACCGACGTAGTTGAAGATGTTGAGCCGCGCGACCGCCGCGTCGGAGGCGCCGGGGAACATCCGTCCCGCCGCGGCGAACGTCTGCGGCACGATCACGCACAGCCCGAGCCCGAGCAGCGTGAAGCCGAGCATGCCGACCCACGGCCCGGGCGCCACCGCCACGACCGCGAACCCCGCGGCGGCCACCACCGTCCCCAGCCGCACCACGAGCACCGCCCCGAACCGCCGCACCCCCACGTCCCCCACGGCCCGCCCGACCAGGGTCATCACCATGTAGACGTTGTACGGGACGGTCGACAGCTGCTCGGAGCTGCCCAGGACGTCCTGCAGGTACTTGGCGCTCCAGTTGGAGACCGTCGAGTCCCCGATGTACGCGAAGGTCATCACCAGGCACAGCGGCAGCAGCATCTTGAAGACGAGTCCGCCCGCCTGCTCCCGGACCTCCTCCTCGACCGCCGCCGCGCCGCCGTCGACGTACCAGCGGCTGCCCATCAGCGCGCAGGGCAGCAGCACGGCGACGACCGGCAGGTACAGCACGAACAGCGACAGGTCCCAGTGGGCCCCGGCCCAGGCGAGCGAGGCGCCGACGATCCCGCCGAGGCTGTACACGGCGTGGAAACCGAGCATGATGCTGCGCCCGTACGCGCGTTGCAGGCTCACCCCGAGCATGTTCATGGAGGCGTCGAGGGCGCCGACGGCCAGTCCGAAGGCGCCGAGCGCCACCGCCACCTGCCACAGCGTCTCTCCCGCGCCCACGCCGAGGAGCGCAAGGAGCACGACCGGCTGGGACCAGCGCAGCACCCGGCTGGGCCGCACCCGCTTCACCAGCTGCTCGGTCGCCACGCTCCCGGCCCCGGCCAGGACGGGCACGGCGGCCAGGAACACGGGCAGCAGCCCGTCAGAGATCCCGTACTGGTCCTGGATGGCGGGAATGCGCGTCACCAGGAGGGCGAACGCCACTCCCTGCGCGAAGAAGCCGAACCCCAGCGATCGCCTGCCCCGGCGCATCGCCCCTGATATGCCGTGCGCCTCGGCTCCGCCGTCCGCGCCGCTCGCGCCACCCGTGCCCTCGGTCATGGCGGCACAGCGTATGCCCCAGGGATACCGGTGGGTAGATGGATCACCCGGTCAATTCATGCGGCTGCGCGCCTGCGCCTCTCACCCGAGCAGGCCGGGCAACTCACGCATGTCCCCGAAGAGTCGGTTCGTCCCGCTGAGCCGGTCGGCGGGCGTCATCGCGGTGAACCCGTACACGTCCATCCCGGCGGCCCTGGCGGCCTGCACACCAAGCGGGCTGTCCTCGATGACGACGCACTTCTCGGGGGCCACGCCCATGCGGTCGGCGGCGTGCAGGAACAGGTCGGGGGCGGGCTTGCCGCGCCCCACGTCCTGTGAGCTGAAGACGCGGCCGGGCCCGAAGAACCGGTCCAGCCCGGTGGTGCGGTGCCCGACGCGAATCCGCTCGTGGCTGCCGGAGGAGGCGACGCAGTACGGCACCGCGTCGGCGGTCAGCTGCTCCAGTACGTCGACGACGCCCGGCACGGGCTTCAGTTCCCGTTCGAAGGCGGCGAAGACCCGGCCATCGAACACGTCGTCGAAGTCCGCGGGCAGCCGTTCACCGGTCCGCTCCAGCACGAGGTCGTGTACGCGGTGCATGGCGGCGCCCATGTAGTCGCGCAGGGAGTCCTCGTACGAGGTCGGGTGTCCAAGTTCGGTGAGGTAGCCGGCGAGCAAGGTGTTGGAGATCGGCTCGCTGTCGACGAGGACACCGTCATTGTCGAAGATGACGAGTTCATAGCGCATAACCCGACCCTAAACGCAGAAAACCCCCGTCCGGTAACCCGGACAGGGGTTTTCTCTACAATGAGTTCGGCGGCGTCCTACTCTCCCACAGGGTCCCCCCTGCAGTACCATCGGCGCTGTGAG
>NZ_JBITLI010000010.1:0-66448 GCF_044465085.1 Streptomyces sp. NPDC049813
GCGTTCCCCGGCTGGCTGCACACCTACAATCACCACCGCGGACACACCGCGCTCGCGGGCCAACCACCCGCCAGCCGCGTCCCCAACCTCACGGGGCAGTACAGCTAGCCCGTCGCGCGAGAGGGGCCCCGGTCCGCCGTGATCACGGCGGATTGGGGCCCCTCTCGCTCACTTCTGGACGACGTACGACACCACGCCGACGGCCGCGCCGAAACCGCCCGCGCACACCCCCACACAGCGCGCCTTCAGCCGGGCGTACCGCTCGTCGTACTCGCCGCGCAGCTCACGCGCGCGGGCCGCCAGCTGGACGAGCGCGGCCTTGTGGAAGACGAGCCGCTCCTCGGTGAAGACCCGCTCGACCTCCTCCCGCTGCGCGGTGGTGAGCCAGGGGAGCCGCCCGGTGAACTCCTCGGCCTGCGTGCGGGCCTCGGCGGCCTTCGACGTCCACAGCAGATAGCCCTCCAGCTGCCGCAGGGACGTCATCAGATGGGCTCTCTTCGTGCGGTGCCGGTGGGGGACACGACCACGACTAGCCCACTGCCGCCGGTGGGGGAGCGATATGCGTCGCCGCGCGAGTGCGATTCCCCCGAATGCACCAATCGATCGCGCCCCTCCCGCCCCTCAACCCTCGCTCCGACGGCACGAGTTCACCGCCGGGCCCGGCCCGCGACCGTACGGGACCCGGCAGAGCGGGCGTGCGGCCGGTATTCGGCGGACGATGGGGGAAAACGCCGCAGGGCCGAGCAGACGGGAGTGGCACAGGTGGGCGCAGGGCGCGAGCAGGGGCGTTCCGAGGAGTACGCCGCCGAGGTACGCCAGGTCGAGGCCCTCAACCGGATGGAGGGGCCGACCGCCGACGGTTCCGGCCACGCCGCCGACCGCATCCGCCACCGGGGCGCCGACCTGCTCCTGACCGGCCACGCGCTGGCGCGGACGGACTCCCTCGGGGACGCGCTCGCCCTGATCTCGCAGCTTGCCGACCCGACGCTGCCCCTGTGCGGTCAGGCGGTCTTCCGGGCGGACCGCGCCGTCCTGCACTGCGTCGGCCAGTTCGGCATCCGCAGCCGCGACGACGGCGCCTTCCGGGCGCCCCTGGAGTCCGACTACCCCGGGGCCCAGGTGGCCCGCACCGGACGCCCCGTCTTCCTCGCCTCCCCCGAAGAGCACCGGACCCGCTTCCCCGGCACCTGGGAGCTCTCCGACCGCGAGGGCCATCAGGCCTGGGCCTTCCTGCCGCTGACCACCTACGGGCAGGTCACCGGCGTCTGGATGACGGCCTTCGACGCCCCGGTCCGGATGACCGACGGGGTGCGCGCCCTGCTGGTGACCATCGCCCGGCTGCTCAGCCAGAGCATCGAGCACACCTACTCCGGGCAGGCCGACCGCGCCCTCTCGCAGAGCCTGCGCAGCAGCATGGGCGGCTCGGGACCCGGCGTCGACGGACTGACCACCGCCGCCCGGTACCTGCCCACCGGCGGAGGGCTCATGGTCGGCGGCGACTGGTTCGACTGCATCACCCTGCCCAACGGCCGCCTCGGCCTGGTGATCGGCGACGTCCAGGGCCACGACATGCACGCCGCGGGCCTCATGTCGCAGCTGCGTACGGCCATCCACGCCTACGCCGCCGAGGGGCACGGCCCCGACGCCGTCCTGGCCCGCGCCTCCCACTTCCTGGCGGCGCTCGACGAGGACCGCTTCGCGACCTGCATCTACCTGGAGGCCGACCCCGACACCGGCACCCTGCGCATCGCCCGCGCCGGACACCCCCACCCGGTGCTGCGCCTGCCCGACGGCACCTGCCTGCTCAAGCACCTGAGCGGCGGCCTGCCCCTGGGACTCGGCCTCGAAGAGGACAACTACCCCGTCAACATCGTCACCCTGCGGGAGGACGAGGTCCTCATGCTCTGCACCGACGGCCTGATCGAGTCCGGCGGCCACGACATGTACTCGGGCTGGCTGCGCGTGCGCAACGCGCTGTCCCCCGGCACCCCCGAGGACCTGGACGCCATGGCGGACCGGCTGCTGAGCGCGGTCGTGGCGCCGGAGACCCCGCAGGAAGGGGACCAGCCGGCCTCCCTCACCGAGGACGACATCGCCCTGCTCCTGCTGCGCCGCGACCCCGCGACGGTCCCCGCGGGCCCGCCCGGCCGCCGTCTGCGCCTGACCCTCGAACAGGACCAGGCGGAGGCGCTGAGCGACGCGCGGATCGAGTTCCAGGGACTGCTGCACGACTGGGCGCGCCCCGAGCAGATCGACACGGCGGTGCTGCTCGCCTCCGAGCTGCTCGGCAACGTGCTGGTCCACACCGAGCAGGACGCCGTGCTGCGCGCCGACATCAGTGGGGAGCCGGGCCGGCGCCGCCTCCTCGTGGAGGTCACCGACCGCAGCGACGACGTGCCGCACCGGCGTGCTCCGGGCGAGCTCTCCTCGTCCGGGCGGGGCCTGGTCCTGCTGGACCTGCTGGCCCACCAGTGGAACGTCCGGCCGGAGCCGGAGGGCAAGACGGTCTGGTTCGCGCTGGACGAGGACGGACCGGAAGAGCCCTGATCCCTTCCGGTCGCCCCCGAAAGCCCCGGACGGTCAGGCCTTGCCCTTCAGGGACACGGTGGCCTGCGTGCTGGCGGTGGGCATCAGGTGCGGGTCGGGCGAGGCGCCGAGGGAGGCGGTGACCGCGGCGTCCCGGTGGGCGGCCGTGAGCGGCCCCGCGGTGCGCGCCGTGGCGAGCGTCACCCGGTGGTAGGCGTTGTCGCAGGTCGGGGTGGCGGAAGCGGTGTAGATGCCGCCCCTGGACAGGTCGGTGAGCGCGACACCGAGCGTGTCGGTGCCCAGGAGCGGTTCGCAGCGGTAGCGGACGGTCACCTCGACGTGGTCGCTCACGGCGGTCGCCGAGACGATCTCGAGCCGGTCGGCCGCCGCGGCGCCGCCGGTGGCGAGGGCGGCGGCGGCCGTGGACAGGGCGAGGACGGCCGCGGTCTGGACGAGGCCTGCGCGCATACGGGTCATGGGTTCCTCCGGGCGGGTGCCGTGGCGCCGGGCCGGTCGGCCGCGGCGTTTCGAGTCTGTGTCGCCCGCAAAGGCCCCGCAAAGGGAGTGCTGACGGCGAGCGCGCGCACGACCGTTGCCGCTGTTCGGGGGAAACCCGACGATCACACTGGAGGCCCGCGGACCCGCTTTTGCGCTGCTCAGAGCGGTGGCGGGGGTTGATCGCTCCCCGGCGGCGTCACGCAGCGTGACAATTGCGGATGCGGAGGGTGGCCGGGGGCGGCAGGGTCGGAGTCGGCGGAAGGTGGCTCGTTCCGCCGAGCCCTGGCAAAGGTGCCGGGGCTTGCCTCGGGCCGTCGAACCATGAAAGGACCGCATCAGATGCGCAAGATCGCCAAGTACGTCGCAGTCGGTGCCCTCGTCACTCCCCTCGTCATCGGCGGCGCCGGCCTTGCGTCGGCCCACGACGGCGACGGCCCGGGCTACGGCAAGGCCCAGAACTCCGCGAACGTCAACGGTGGCATGACGTCCGCCACGTTCAGCGGCTTCACCCCGGACGGCAAGGCCTACTTCGTCACCACCACCAAGAAGGCCGGCCCCACGGGTGCCTCCGGCAGCGCCACGGGCTCGCACTCCTGACGCGACCCACGGTGCGGCCCGGCCGCTGAGCCTGGCCGAGACGGGTGCCCCGAAGTCCCTGACTTCGGGGCACCCGTCTGTGTGGGCCCGCCGGCCCTCACGGCCCACGACCGCTCAGGAGTGGGAGCGGACCACTGAGTACCCGGCCCCGTCGGGCCCGCCGACCGTCAGCACCGTCCGCTCGAAGTAGGCGGCGCCGGTGTCGTCGAACCCGGACGCCGAGTCCGTGAAGACGATGCGGTCGGGAGCGAACTGGACCTGCTCCAGCCCCCAGGAGGGGCCGCCCGGCGTGACCGGGGAAGCCCCCGCGGTCGCGGGCTCCCCGGTCGGCCCCGGGTCCGCCGCGGCGGCGACGCCCGGCGAGGCCAGGCAGAGCCCCGCCGCGAGGGCGAGCGTCAGAACGGTCGGACGGAGCGGGCGGCGTGCCCGCGGCAGAATCGACATGGCACGACCTTGACGGCCCGGTCCGGGGCCCGGGCCGCGACGCACCGGAAACGGCCGGGCGCCGCCACCCGTAGGTGTCATCCCGCGCCGCGGTCGGGCTAGTGCGGGCGCCCGGCCGTGCTCGGCGCGGCCGCCGGCGCCGCCGCCGACGCCGCGGGGCCGGCCGGCTTCACGGGGGCCGCCGACGCCGCCGGCTTCGCGGCGTGCAGCGACGGCGAGACGGCGGTGAGCGTCCCGCCGGCCGGCTTCGCGGGGGCCGCCGGCGCCGCCGACGCCGCCGGCTTCGCGGGCGCCGCCGGGGTGGCCGGCGCGGGCGTGCCCTGCCGGCCGGGGCCCGCGACGGTGGTGCTGGCCCGTCCCGGGGCGAACAGCGCGTTGCCCGGGAACGTGACGGTCGCCGTCGTCGCGTCGTGCGCGGTCACGCTGAACGTGCAGCTGAAGCGGCCCTCGCGGCTGGTGGTGGTGTTGCACCGCTGCGGCGTCGTGCTCTGCTCGCCGCGGACCTCGACGGCCACCGCCATCTGCGACAGCGGGAAGAGCAGCGTGTCGCCCTCCACGAGCCGCCCCCGCACCTGCAGCGTGGCACGGTCGCCGAGGGAGATCTCCTGTGCGCTCAGTTCGGTGACGACGCTTGCCGTCCGCGTGCTCGCCGCGGCGCCCGCCGGGGGCCGGGGATCGGCGCAGGCGGTCGACGCGGCCACGCCGATGGCCAATGGCGCGACTGCCGCGAACAGCAGTTGTCTGCGGATACGCATCACACAGCACTCCCGTAACACTAGGAAAGACGAATGATCTTCTCGGGAGGTTTATGCCACTCGGGAGTCGGCGGATAACAGCGCGGCCGCGGGCCGTCCGGCCCGTGATGCCCGTGCGGGCATCACGGGCCGGACGGCCGAACCGATACGGAACGCGCCGCCGGGCAATATCTGTCACCGCCGGATGAGGGTTTGCCGGTGCCCGCGGTAAGTATTTCTGCCGCATCGGACGGGGCCCGAATTTCTACCCGGTGCCCGGACATGTGGCGTGCTACTGTCGATCTCAGTTGCAGTTGTGGTTCCCGAACTTCAGGTGCCCCTGGCCGGCTCGGCCGCCAGGAGCATTCTTGTTTCACCGGTCATTTCCGGCGGGGTAATCATCGCGGCGACACGGTGTCCGCGCAGTGCGGGCCCCGATGAACTGCCCCAAAGGAGAAAAAATGGCTACTGGCACCGTGAAGTGGTTCAACGCCGAAAAGGGTTTCGGCTTCATCGAGCAGGACGGCGGCGGCGCCGACGTCTTCGCCCACTACTCCAACATCTCCGCCCAGGGCTTCCGTGAGCTGCTCGAGGGCCAGAAGGTCTCGTTCGACATCGCGCAGGGCCAGAAGGGCCCGACGGCCGAGAACATCGTTCAGGCCTGACGCTCGCGCACATCCACAGCTGGGGCCCGCATCCTTCGGGGTGCGGGCCCCAGCTGTGCGCAGTTTTCCCGCACGACGCATTTCGCGTTCCGTCCGGTCCATGTCCTGTGGTTCTCCGTGCCGTGCGCCCCCGGAGAAATTCCAAGATGTGCGCCGCATCGAGGAAGGTTCCCCATGAACCGCACCCGCACGAACGAGCGTTTCGGCCGCAGCCGTGACGGCAATTCCGGAAACCACCGCAACGGCGGCCGTTTCGGAACGCCCGCCCCGCGCCGCGCCGAGCGATCCGGCGGTGGCCCCCGTCGCCGCCCCACCGGGCCGCAGGGCGAATTCGCCCTCCCGAAAACCATCACCCCGGCCCTGCCCGCCGTCGAGGAATTCGCCGCACTCGACCTGGCCGCGCCGCTCCTGGCCGAACTGGGCCGGCAGGGTGTCAGCGTCCCCTTCCCGATCCAGGGCGCGACGCTCCCGAACTCCCTCGCCGGCCGCGACGTCCTCGGCCGGGGGCGGACCGGCTCCGGCAAGACCCTCGCCTTCGGCCTCGCGCTGCTCGCCCGCACCGCCGGGCAGCGCGCCGAGCCCCGTAAGCCGCTCGGGCTGATCCTCGTCCCCACCCGGGAACTCGCCCAGCAGGTGACGGACGCGCTCACCCCGTACGCGCGGGCCGTCCGGGTCCGGCTCGCCACGGTCGTGGGCGGCATGTCGATCGGCCGCCAGGTCTCCGCGCTGCGCGGCGGCGCCGAGGTCGTCGTCGCCACACCGGGACGCCTCAAGGACCTCATCGACCGCGGCGACTGCCTGCTCGACCAGGTGGGCATCACCGTGCTGGACGAGGCCGACCAGATGGCCGACATGGGCTTCATGCCCCAGGTCACCGCGCTCCTCGACCAGGTCCGCCCGCAGGGCCAGCGGATGCTCTTCTCCGCCACCCTCGACCGCAACGTCGACCTGCTGGTGCGCCGCTACCTCAGCGACCCCGTCGTCCACTCCGTCGACCCCTCGGCCGGCGCGGTCTCGACGATGGAGCACCACGTCCTCCACATCCAGGCCGGTGACAAGGACGCGGCGACCACCGAGATCGCCGCCCGCGACGGCCGCGTGATCATGTTCCTGGACACCAAGCACGCGGTCGACCGGCTGACCACCTCCCTGCTGCGCAGCGGCGTACGGGCCGCCGCGCTGCACGGCGGGAAGTCGCAGCCCCAGCGCACCCGCACGCTCAGCCAGTTCAAGGCCGGGCACGTCACCGTGCTCGTCGCGACGAACGTGGCCGCCCGCGGCATCCACGTGGACCACCTCGACCTCGTCGTGAACGTCGACCCGCCGACCGACCACAAGGACTACCTGCACCGCGGCGGGCGGACCGCGCGGGCCGGGGAGTCCGGCAGTGTCGTCACGCTCGTCACCCCCGGCCAGCGGCGCGGCATGACCCGGCTCATGGCGGACGCCGGGATCCGGCCGCAGGTCACGCAGGTCCGCTCCGGCGAGCAGGAACTGCACCGCATCACCGGCGCCCAGCCCCCCTCGGGCGTCCCGGTGGTCATCGCCCAGCCGACGGCCGAACGGGCCGGGCGCGGCGGGGCCCCACGGGGCCGTCGCCGCCCCGCCTCCGCCGCCCGCCGCCGCCCCGCCCGGCCGTCCGCCGCGTGACACCGGCACGGCAGGCCCGGCCGGTTCCGCTCCCACTCTCCCTGTGAGGTCCCATGCGCTGTGTCATCGCTCGTTTCCCGTTCGACCTGACCAAGGCGGGCGTCCTGGAGACGATGAAGGGTGTCCGGCCCGAGCCGGTCACCGGTGAGTCCGTGATCATCGGGCGACGCCACTACCCGGTCAAACAGGTCGGCCAGGCCGTCACGGGACAGGACCGTCGCGACTTCAGCGCGGGCGAGGTGCTGCGCGCGATGACGCAGCTCGGGTTCGTCTGCCGGGCCGTGCCGCTCGCCGTCGAGGCGCGTCCGCCGGCCGGCACCCCCTATCAGCGGGCCTCCGCGCTGCTGGGATCGCCCGCGGCGAACTGACCGACCCCGGGGGCGGCGTGCGCCGCCCCCGTACCGCGGCACCCGTGAGGGCCCGGCCGGAACACCGGCCGGGCCCTCACGTGCTGCTGGGACGGATCAGTGGTCGGAGTAGCTGAAGTCACCGACCGTCCACGCGTTGACGTCCGAGAGCGCGACCCGGTACATGCCCCCCGTCTCGGGGATGCCCATGGTGCCCTGGAGGATCCGCGCGACATGGAAGTGCAGGTGGGTGGGGGTCCGGTCGGCGGCGGGCGGCACGGGTGCCTCCCGGGCCTCCAGCGCGGTGAAGGCGACCGAGAACGGCCCGAGCTGGTCCGAGTCCTTGAGGACCTCGGACACGCGCTGCCGCCAGATCGCCTCGGGCGCCAGCCGACCGGTGATGACAGTGCCACCCGTGACCACGGTGAGGGACATCTGAGTGCTCTGTTCCGACTCGACGGTGGCGGCGAGCACGGTGAGCAGTTCGTCAGGCTTCGACATGGCCGCACATTCTATGCGGGTTCCGGGCCCCGCCCGTCGCGCGGGGCGGACGCGAACGCGTCGGCCGAGGTGTGACCGGGCCGTCGCATGGTGTTGAATTTCCCTCAGGGCCCTGTCGCCGTCCGGCACCAGAGCCCTCCAGGCGCGTGACCCATTGAGGTGGAATGACTGCACAGACCCCGCTGAGCGGCCGGCTGGACGATGACGACTACCCCGCGTACACCATGGGGCGGGCGGCCGAGATGCTCGGCGCGACCCCCGGTTTCCTGCGCGCGATCGGCGAGGCCCGGCTGATCACGCCGCTGCGTTCGGCGGGCGGCCACCGCCGCTACTCCCGCTATCAGCTGCGCGTCGCGGCCCGGGCCCGCGAACTGGTCGACCAGGGAACCCCGATCGAGGCGGCCTGCCGCATCGTGATCCTGGAGGACCAGCTCGAAGAGGCCCAGCGGCTCAACGAGCAGTACCGGCGGGCCCAGGCGGGCTCCGTCGGGCAGCCGGGCTGACGCGCGCACCGCACGCACGAGGGCGGCCCCGGTCCGGGGCCGCCCTCGGTGGCGGTGGGGGCACCAGGCAGCTGGTGCCCCGATCGGCTAGTGCTTGCCGATGTCCTTGGTCTTCTCCTTGGCCTGGCGCGCGTCGCCCTTCATCTGCTGGGCGCGGCCCTCGGCGGTGAGGCGTTCGTTGCCCACAGCGCGGCCGGCGGTCTCCTTGGCGGCGCCGGACGCCTGCTCCACCTTCGCCTTGGCCTTCTCGTTGGCGGTCATGTCCGCTCACGCTCCCTTGCCATCAACGTGCCATCGACATCATGTGCTGACATCCGCCTGGCCGCTCAGCCGCCGCGTAAACCTGCGGGCCGCTCAGTAGATGTTGACCTCGACGTCCGGGCCGTCGCCGCGGCCCGCGTTGATCTGCGCCCTCAGGGAGATCTCGTCGTAGACGCGGACCTCCTTGACGATGCGGCCGTCCTGGATCAGGAACTGGGACACGCCGAGCATGGTGACCGGCTGCCCGGTGAGGGGGCCGAAGTCGGGCGTGCCCCGGTAGGTGCCGTGCATGGTCCAGGTGACGGCCACGCGCAGGCCCGCGTACCGCTCCGCGTAGTGCGTCTGCACGTCGCGGACGGCGAACCGGGCGTCGGGGAAGGCGCCGACCAGGGAGAGCAGGTCCGCCTGGTAGCGCTCCGGCCGGATGACGGTGCGGTCGCCGACCGTGTGCAGGAACAGGTCGCGGACCATGAAGTCGTGGACCTTGTGCAGGCGGCGCCGGGTCCACACCTCGTCGATGAACTCCAGGACCATCTCGCACTCGGGGCGGAAGTCGTCCGGGCGCGGGCCGCTGACGCCGCGCAGCAGTACGTCCTTCGGCGGCTCCTCGGTCATCGACCCGGTGTACCCCTGGAAGCGCAGGGCGCGGGCCGCCTCGGCGGGGTCGATGCCGAGCTGGAGGCAGTCCGCGAGTTCGTCGCGCACCACCCACTCCTCGACCATGCGGCCCCGGCGGTAGAGGCAGTTGGCCACGGTCCGCTTGCGGACACGGACGTTGCGGCCGCCGACGAGGTGCTCGTCGGCGGAGAAGACCAGGTGCGAGCTGAGGAACGCGTCGTCCCCGCGGGCCTCCCACACCACGTCCTCGGCCTGCCCGATGTGCCCCGGCGTGCTGCCGATGCGCATCGTGGTGCCCTCGATCACGCCGTCGCGGCCGACGACGGTGCCCAGGCTGGTGTGGACGATCGAGTCGGGCTCGTAGTTGTCGACGATGTAGGCGATGTCCCGGCCGACCCAGATGCGGTCGGTCACCTCGCGGATGAAGTCGTCCGGGTCCTTGTAGGGCAGGTAGGCGGCGGGGTCCAGCGGCATGGTGGCTCCGTTCTCAGGGGGTGTGAATCCGTATGTACGAGGGTGGTTCTCAGCGGGCGAACTTGTCGGCGCCCAGCTGGCTCCGGTACGTCTCCGTCATGAAGGAGGTCACCACGACGAGGGCAAGGACGGCGGCGGCCGCCAGGTAGACCCAGACCGCGTAGATCGTGTCGAAGGTGCTGACCAGCAGCGTCGCCACGAACGGGGTGATCCCCATGAAGATGGAGAAGGAGCTGTTGTACGCGATGGCGCTCGCGCTGAACCGGGTGCGGGTCGCGAAGAGTTCCGCGGCGCAGACGGTGATGATGCCGGTGAGGAAGAACTCCGGGACGAGGTAGATCAGCTGGCTGGCCACCGCGGCGCCGAAGGTGCCGCGCTCGCCGACCCAGAAGGCGAGCGGGACCAGGACGATGCAGGCGGCGGCGCCCATCATCAGCATCGGCCTGCGCCCGATCCGGTCCGACAGCATGCCGGCCAGCGGGAGCAGCGGGATGAGGACCGCGATCGAGATGGCGTTCGAGGCGAGCCCCATCCAGCGGGGCAACCCGAGAGTGTCCGTCAGGTACTGCGGATAGAACGTGACCCAGGTGTAGGAGAGGATCGCGCACATGATCGAGATGCCGCAGTAGACCAGGATGGGCCGCCGCTGGAAGCGCAGCGCGTCGCGGATGGGCGCCTTGACGACCTCCGTGCCGTCGGCGGTGGCGCGGACGAACTCGGGGGTCTCCGCGATGTGCCGGCGCAGCCAGATCCCGACCAGGCTGAGCGGGACCGCCAGCAGGAAGGGCAGGCGCCAGCCCCAGGAGTCCAGGGCGGGGCCGGCGAAGACCCAGCTGGTCAGCGCGGCCGTACCGGCGCCGGCCAGGGTGCCGAGGAAGCAGCTGTTCGAGGCGTACGAGGTGTAGTACGCCCGCCGGTCGGGCTCGGCCCACTCGACGATGAAGGCCACCGCGCCGACGTACTCGCCGCCGGACACCGTGCCCTGCACGACGCGCAGGACGAGCAGCAGGACCGGAGCGAGGACGCCGACCTGGTGGTAGGTGGGCAGGGCGCCGATCAGGGCGGTCGCCACGCCCATGAAGACGATGGTCCACAGCAGCGTCTTCTTGCGGCCGACCCGGTCCCCCCACCGGCCGACCAGCGTTCCGCCCAGCGGCCGGAACAGGCAGGCCACCGCGATGATCGCGTAGGTGCCGAGCACGGCGACGGTCCGGTCGCTCTCGGGGAAGAACGCGGGGGCCATGATCGGGGCCATGTAGCCGTAGAGGCCGTAGTCGAACTGTTCTACGAAGTTACCGATGCTGCCCGCACCGATGGCCCGGCGTATCGCGTTCCGTTTCTCCGGGGATACGCGGGGCGGGTTGGTGAGGGTACTGGGAGGCGCTGCGGCGGACATGGCTTCTCCGATCGCGCAGGGGGAGGGGTGTGCCTACGGGGAGGGGCGGGAGGGTGCGAAGAAGAGTCGTGAAGTGCGATGTGCATACGTATGAACTCGTGGTGAACACTAAGGAGCCCGGTGAGGGGCGTCAAGAGGTTGCCGGGGGGCAAGTGGGCCCCGGGGTAGCGGGCCGCGCGAGGGTGCGCAGGGTGTCCATCAGGACCTGCGCCATGTTGAAGAGGATCAGCTGGGCGCCCGCCTGCTCGGCGGCCCGGGCACTCTCCTCGTCGGGCACGATGGACATGACCGCACGGCCCTCGGCGCGAGCCGCCTCGTGCGCGCCGCTCATGAGGGCGCGGACGGTCTCCGGGCCGGGGAAGCCGCAGTCCGCCGCGAGATCGGCCGGACCGACCAGGACGGCGTCCACACCGGGCGTCCCGGCGATCGCGCCGGCCGCCGCGCAGGCCCGTTCCGTCTCCACCATCGCCACGACCAGCGTCTGCGCGGCGGCGGCCAGGTGATCGGCCGCGGTGACCGTGCCGAACCGGCCCGCTCTGCTGTACGTGGCGAAACCCCGCTCGCCGAGCGGTGGGTAGTGGCTCGCGGCCACCACGCGCCGGGCCTGCTCGGCGCTGTCGACGTGCGGGTGGATGAGACCGGCGGCGCCGAGGTCGAGGCAGCGCAGGGCCAGCGCGGGCTCGGCCGTGCCCACCCGCACGAGGACGTCGATCCCCTGGGCCGCCGCGGCCGTGAGATGGCTCTGCAGCAGGGCGGTGTCGGCCGGCCCGTGCTCGCAGTCGATGACCACGTAGTCGAGGCCCGCGACACCCGCCATCTCCACGAGCGTCTCGGACGGGAGCCGGAACAGGGCGCCGCGCAGCCGCTCGCCCGCGGCCAGCCGCTCCTTGAGGCTCCGGCGCGGGCGCTGCCCGCCGGGCCCGGTCACCGTGCCACCATCCCGGCCGACAGGTCGATGTCGGCGCCGCACAGGCCGCGCATGCGCAGCATCGCGGTCACGGCCTCGCCCACCTCGTCCTCGGTGACCATGCGCCCCAGGGCGGAGCGGGAGACGAACGCCTCCTCGGCCTCGGCGTAGCTGCTGCCCGTGCGCTCGGCCTCCAGCCGGAAGTTGCGCTCCATGCGCGGGCCCGAGACGGGTCCGGGGGACAGCGAGTTGACCGTCACGCCCAGCGGGCCGACCTCGCCCGCCAGGGTCGTCGTCAGGCCGATGACCGCCATCTTCGAGGCGCAGTAGGGCGTACGCCGCAGCAGGGGCCGCTTGCCCGACACCGAGGCGATGTTGATGACGTCCCCGGTGCCGCGGGCGGTCATCGCGGGGAGGAAGGCCCGGCACATCAGGAACACGCCGCGCACGTTCACGTCGAAGACCTCGTCCCAGGCGTCGGGCGCGATCTCGGTCAGCGGGGCGACGGGCCCGGCGATCCCCGCGTTGTTGACGAGGACCGAGATCTCCTCGTCCGCGAGGCTCCGGGCCAGCTCCTCGACGTCGTCGGGGCGCGCGACGTCGCAGACCCGGTACGCGGCCCGGGGGCCGAGCCGGCCGGCCGTCTCTTCGAGGACGCTTTCCCTGCGGCCGGTGAGGACCACCCGGGCGCCCTCGGCGAGCAGGGACCGCGCGATGGCGGCGCCGAGGCCGCTGCCGCCGCCGCTGACGAGCGCGGTGCGGCCGGACAGCGGCGCCGCGGAACCGCCGCTCACGCCTGCGCCTCCACGTTCCACGGCAGGGTGCCCTGACCGTACTTGGCCGCCCGGACGTCACCGGACCGGGCGTGCCCCTCGAACAGCTCGACGCGCGCGGCCCGGCCGCACACCTCGCCGAGCAGCGCCGAGGACGCGGTGTCGGTGACCTCCTGGTAGGTGACCGTCTTGAGGTACTTGCCGACCCACAGGCCCCCCGTGTAGCGGGCGGCGCCCCGGGTGGGGAGCACGTGGTTGGTGCCGATGACCTTGTCGCCGTAGGAGACGCAGGTGCCCTCGCCGAGGAAGAGCGCGCCGTAGTCGTGCATCTTCTCCAGCGCCTGCCGCGGGTTCTCGGTGAGGACCTCCACGTGCTCGCTTGCGTAGGAGTCCGCGATCTCGAAGGCCTCGTCGAGGGTGGCGGCC
This sequence comes from Streptomyces sp. NPDC049813, assembly GCF_044465085.1. NCBI lineage: Bacteria > Bacillati > Actinomycetota > Actinomycetes > Kitasatosporales > Streptomycetaceae > Streptomyces > Streptomyces sp. NPDC049813. The sequence continues at coordinate 13,321 of NZ_JBITLI010000010.1, forward strand.
AGGACGATCTCGCCGTGGTCGCGCCAGGCCGGGCCCGCGAAGTCCTTGGTGGGCATGCCGGGCAGCAGGCGCTCGATGTGCTCCGCGACCTCGCGGCCCAGCTCCTCGGAGGTGGTCACCAGGACGGCGGGGGAGTCGGGGCCGTGTTCGGCCTGGGAGAGCAGGTCGACGGCGACGACGAACGGGTCGGCGTGCTCGTCGGCAACGACGAGGATCTCGGTCGGACCGGCGAACAGGTCGATGCCGACCTCGCCGAAGAGCTGGCGCTTGGCCTCCGCGACGTACGCGTTGCCGGGGCCGGCGATCATCGGGACCCGGCCGATGGTCTCGGTGCCCAGGGCCAGTGCCGCGACGGCCTGGACGCCGCCGAGCAGGTAGATCTCGTCCGCGCCTGCCAGATGCATGGCGGCGACCGTGGCCGCGGGGATCTCGCCGCGGATCGGCGGGGTGCAGGCGGCGACCCGGGGCACGCCCGCCACCTTGGCCGTCACGATCGTCATGTGCGCCGACGCGGTCAGCGGGTAGCGCCCGCCGGGCACGTACGCGCCGGCGGAGGCGACGGGCACGTGGCGGTGGCCGAGGCGGACGCCGGGCAGGGTCTCGATCTCGACGTCGTGCATCGAGTCGCGCTGGGCCTGCGCGAAGGTGCGCACCTGCTTCTGCACGAAGCGGATGTCGTCCAGGACGGTGCCCGGCACCTCCGAGACGATCCGCGCGATCGCGTCGGGCGACAGACGGAAGGACTCCGGGCTCCAGCCGTCGAACTTCTCCGAGTACTGCCGGACCGCGTCGTCGCCGCGCTCACGGATGTCGTCGAGGATGGCGTGGACGCGGTCGGCGACGTCCGCGCGGGCGGCGCTCACCTGGGCGGCGGGCACGGGGGACTTGAGGAATCGGGGCATGACGGCTCTCTTCGCTGAGGGGAGGGGGTGCGGATGGTGTGCGGGCGGGGTGGGGTCCGGCGCGGGTGGCCGGGTCAGGGCGGGGTGAGGGCGGGCGCCGGTGCGCCGCGGTCGGCGGCGGTGAGGACGGCGCGCAGGGCGGCGGTGACGGCGTCGGGGCGCTGCCAGGGCAGCAGGTGGCCGACGCCGGGCAGTTCGTGCAGGCGGGCGCCGGGGAGGGCGGCCGCGATCGTCCGGTGGAACGCCGGCGGGCACAGGGCGTCCCGGGCTCCGCCGAGCACCACCGCGGGGCAGCGGGCGCTCCGCAGCGCACCGGTCGCGTCCTGGCGGGTCGCCTGGGCGGCGAGCTGGGCGCGGGCGGCGTCCGGGCCGACGGCGGCGGCCATCCGGCGGTAGCGGGCGGCCGCTCCGGGCGAGGGCCGGCGGTCGGGGAACATGTCCGGCAGAGTGCGCTCGACGACCTCGTCGAACCGTCCCGCACCGATCAGCGCGTCCATCGCGCTCCAGGCCGCGTACTGCTCCGGGCGCGGCGCGCCCGCGTTCGCCGACATCACGCACAGACCGGCGATCCGCTCGGGCGCCCGGCGCAGCGCCTCGAAGCCGACGATGGCGCCCAGGCTGAGCCCGACGAGGACGAACGGGCCCGGCACCGCGGACAGAACGTCGTCCGCGAGCGCCCCGATGTCGGGTCGCTCCAGGGTGACGTGCCGGACCTCGCGGCCGGCGGGGAACGCGACGCCGGACCACAGGTCCGCGCCGCAGAGCATCCCGGGCACCACGACCACCGGCAGCGCGCGGCGCGGGCCGCCCTGGCGCACGCCCGTCACCAGCGCCGCGCCGAGCGCGGCAGGAGGGCGTACGGGGCGATGTAGCCGTTGTGGTCGATGCCCAGACCCGCGTCGGCGGCGCTCTTGGCGACCTCCTCGTCCCACTCCAGACGGACGCGGCCGTCACCGGAGCTGACCGCCAGGAGGTCGCCCCGGGTGTCCCCGACGTTGCGCAGGGTGCGCCAGGCGTCCTGCGGGACGGAGAGCATGTCGCGGGGGCCGAGGCGCACCGACACCGGGTCGGTGCGGTTGAGGGTGACCTCCCACTCGCCGTCCTTCACGATCAGCGTCTGCGTCTCGTGCTGGCGGTGGTAGGAGACGCCCTGGCCCGGGTCGGCGCGCAGCCAGGCCGCGTTGTGCCCGTGCGGGTTGAAGATCCGGGGCTCCTGGTGCGGGTCCTCGGTCATGCCGTACCCGATGACGCAGCTGAGGCGGACGCCGCCGCCGGGCAGCGTGCTGTCGAGGAAGGGGTGCTCCGACCAGACGAGGTCGTCCGCGGCGGCGATGCGGCGCCGCATCTCCTCGGGGCTGTAGTGGCGCAGCCGGTCGATCTGCTCCTGGGTCATGGGACTGACGCGTTCGGACACGGGCGGCAGGGGGTCGCCCGCGACGGTGTCGATCAGCTCGTTCTCCGCGCTGAGGTACAGGCCGTGGCCCTCCGCCTCGCGCAGCACCGAGGGGCCCCAGATGATGCCGCCGGTGTGGTCCATGCCGAGCACGGTGAACAGCCACCCGTCGTCGGGTCCCGTGTTGGTGAAGCCCCGGAAGATCCAGGTGGGGATCGAGGCGATGTCACCGGCCTTGAGCAGCAGCTCGCCCTCGGTCCCGTCGGCGCCCCAGCGCAGCAGGTACTCGCCCTCGGTGCAGACGAAGACCTCGGCGGTGTAGTGCAGGTGCAGGTTGTTGGTGATCCCGTGCGGCATGGCGGCCGCGCCGATGTTGTAGCCGTGCGGCAGGCGCAGGTTGACGTGCTGACCGGCTGCCTGGGAGACCCCCGGCCCGATCATCGCGTAGTTCTCCTTGCGGTCCGAGCCCGGTGTGCGGCAGTCGATGAAGGCCTGGTTGCAGGAGACGAAGTCGGTGCGGCGCACGGTGCGCCGGGTCAGTTCGCCGGGGGTGACGACGGCTTCGGGGACATCGGGGGCATCAGTGACATTGGGAACATCAGGGGTATCAGACATGGCGGCTCCTTGCTGGTGAATACGTATGCATTCCTATGACAGGCGCTGAAGGGATCCGGTGTCAAGAGGTGAAGTGCGGAAGAATTTCGGGCGTTGTCAGCGCACGTGGTGACGGACGGCGGGTGCGCGAGGCGGGGCACGCTTGGGCGCACATACGTATACTGATCGGTAGGCGCGCCGGGGCGGTGCAGCGGTGGCGACGAGGAGAGAGCTGATGGGGATCACCAGTCACGACGTGGCCAGGCTGGCGGGTGTCTCGCAGCCCACGGTGTCGCGGGCGCTGCGCGACGACCCCCGGGTGTCGCAGGCGACGCGGGAGAAGGTCCGGCGGGCCGCGCAGGCGCTGAACTACGTGCCGAGCGAGGCGGGCCGCACCCTGTCCACGCGCGCCACGCGCCGGGTCGGCGTCATCGTCACCGACCTCACCAACCCCTTCTACCCGCATGTGATCGCTCCGCTCCACGACGAGCTGCGCGGCCTCGGCTACCGGATGATGCTGATCACCGAGCGCTCCGACGAGGCGGTCGCGGAGGAGCGGCTGCTCGACCAGTCTCTGGACGGGGTCGTGCTCGCGACGGCCACGACGGACTCGCGGCTGCCGGCCCAGCTGGAGCGGCGCGGCATGCCGTTCGTCTTCCTCAACCGCGACACGGGCGGGCCCGGCGACTACGCCTCGGTCGTCGACAACGAGGGCGGCGGTCGGCTGGTCGCCCGCGAACTCGTCGCCCTCGGCCACCGGCGGATCGCGGGCGTCTTCGGCGCGGCCAACACCACGACCGGGCGCGAGCGCGAGCTGGGGTTCCGCCTGGCGCTGGCCGAGGCGGGGGTCGGACTCGCCGAGGACCGCGTGGTGCGCGGCGCCTTCGAGTACGAGACCGGGTACCGGGCCCTGCCCGTGCTGCTGGCGGCGGCCGAGGCGCCGACGGCGGTCTTCTGCGGCAACGACGTGGTCGCCATCGGCGTCCTGAATGCGGCGCTGGCCGCCGGGATCAGGGTGCCCGATGACCTCACCGTCATCGGCTTCGACGACCTGCCGATGGCCGCCTGGGAGGTGTTCCGGCTGACCACCGTCCGGCACGACCTGCGGGAGTTGTCGCGGCAGGCGGCGCGGCTGCTCGTGCGGCGCATCGGCGGGGACGTCGACCCGGCGGGGGAGCGGCTCGTCCTGCCCACCGAGTTCGTGCCCCGGGCCACGCACGCGCGCGTCTCCTGACCCTCAGGCGGTCACGGCCGGGAGGCCGTCGCGGGCGGGGCCGGCGCCGCGGCCGCGCCGTCGTGCGGTCCGGGGGCGGCCGGGCCGCCCGTGGTCCCGCGCAGCCGCCGCTGGCGGACGAGGCCCACGCCGACCAGGACCGCGGCGAGGCCGAGGGAGAGCCACAGTTCGAGCCGGTGCCCCGGCAGCACCGCCATCAGGACGAGCACCCCGCCGATGAAGGCGATGGTGGCGAGGGTCAGATAGGGGAAGCCCCACATGCGCACCTCGTCCGGCCGGCCTCCCTTGCGCCGGGTCGCGTACTGGGTGAGCGCGATGACCAGGTACATCATCAGGGCGATCGCGCCGCTGGAGGCGATGAGGTACGAGAAGACGGCGGGCAGCAGGTAGTTGGCGATCACCGCGGCGGCCCCGATGACCGTGGAGGCCACCACCGCGTTGCGCGGCACGCCGCTGCGTGAGGTGCGGGCGAAGGCGGCGGGGGCGTCGCCGCGCCCGGCGAGGGAGAAGACCATGCGGGACGCGGTGTAGACGGCCGAGTTGAGGCAGCTGCTGACGGCGACGACCAGGACGACGTCCATGATCCGGCCCGCGCCCGGGATGTTCATCCGCTCCAGGACGGCCTGGTAGGAACCGGACTCGGCCAGGCCGGCGGAGTTCCAGGGGACGAGGCAGACGACGACGAGGATCGAGCCGATGTAGAAGAGGCCGAGCCGCCAGACGACCGCGCGCACGGCCTTCTTGATGTTCTTCCTCGGCTCCTCGGACTCGGCGGCGGCGATGGTGACGATCTCGCTGCCCTGGAAGCTGAACATCGCGGTGAGCAGACCGGCGAGGATCGCGGTGGCGCCCTTGGGGGCGAAGCCGCCGTCGCTCCACAGGTGCGCGACGCCGCGGGTGTCGGAGCCGGGCAGCACGCCGAGGACGGCGAGGACGCCCAGGACCAGGAAGGCCACGATGGCGACGACCTTCAGCAGCGCGAACCAGTACTCGAACTCCCCGTAGTTGCGCACCGCGAGCAGGTTGCTGCCCGCCAGCAGGACGATCATCGCCAGCGCCGGGATCCAGCTCGGCAGCGAGGTCAGCGAGGCGATGACCTCACCGGCCGCGATGGCCTCGATGGGGATGACGAGGATGTAGAACCACCAGTAGAGCCAGCCGATGGAGAACCCCGCCCAGCGGCCGAGGGCGCGGTCCGCGTACGTCGAGAAGGACCCGGTGTCGGGCTGGGCCACCGCCATCTCGCCGAGCATCTGCATGACGAGCACCACGAGCGCGGCGGCCAGCAGGAACGAGATCAGGACGGCGGGCCCGGCGGTGGCCACCGCGGTGGACGAACCGACGAAGAGACCGGCGCCGATCACCCCGCCGATGGAGATCATGGTGATCTGACGGCCCTTGAGGCCCTGGGTGAGAGCGGTGCCGACGGGGGAGGCCGGCGCGGGCTCGGGCGGGTGGTGCTGCATGCGGGGATCCTCGGATGGATGTGGGGACGTGGGCAACCTGGAGGGGGGAGGGACGAGGGTGGTTTCGCGATACGGGACGGGGCCGGTGCGCCGCTGGGCGCGCCGAAGGCCCCGGTGGGGTGCCCCGCCGGCGCGCCGCACCGCACCGCGGCGCGCCGGCGGGGCCGGGGGTCAGAGCTGTTCGCGCAGGTCCGTGGGGACGGAGTCGAACAGCTCGGAGGTGCGGCCGATCTTGTCGATGCGCAGCGTCGCCGTCGCTCCGTGCGCCGCCAGTCCCTCGAAGGCCGAGATCCGCTCGACCGCCGGGGCCAGCGCCGCCGTGCCGTCCTTGGCGGCGCGCTGGTAGGTCAGCGGCTTGAGGAAGCGCGAGACGGACAGGCCCGCGTTGTAGCGCGCGGTCTTGCCGGTCGGCAGGACGTGGTTGGTGCCGGCGATGCCCTTGTCGGAGTAGGCGACCGTCGACCACGGCCCGATGAACAGGGAGCCGTAGCAGGTGAGGTTGGCCAGGTAGTAGTCGTCGTCCGTGGTGTGGATCTCCAGGTGCTCGGGGCCGAGCACGTCGGCCACGGCGACCGCGTCGTCCCGGTCGGCCACGACGATGACCGAACCGAAGTCCCGCCAGGCCGGTCCGGCGATGTCCCGGGTGGCCAGCGTGGCGAGCTGGCGCTCCATCTCCGCGACCACGGCGCGGCCCAGCTTCTCGGACGTGGTGATCAGCGCGGCGGGGGAGTTGGGGCCGTGCTCGGCCTGGCCGAGCAGGTCCGCCGCGACCCACACCGGGTCCGCGCTGTCGTCGGCGATCACGGCGACCTCGGAGGGGCCGGCCAGCAGGTCGATGCCGACCTGGCCGAACAGCTGGCGCTTGGCCTCGGTGACGAAGGCGTTCCCGGCGCCGACCAGCATGTCGACCGGGGCCTCGCCGAGCAGGCCGAACGCCATCGCGCCGAGCGCCTGGACGCCGCCGAGGGCGAAGACCCGGTCGGCGCGGGAGAGGTGGGCGCCGTACAGCACGGCCGGGTGGGCGCCGTGCTCGCCGGAGGGCGGCGTGCAGGCGAGGACGGTCGGCACACCGGCCGTCTTGGCGACGTTGACGGTCATGAACGCGCTGGCGAGCAGCGGGAAGCGGCCGGCCGGGAGGTAGGCGCCGACGCGGGAGACCGGCACGTACCGCTGGCCGCCCCGGACACCGGGGGCGAGTTCGATCTCGAAGTCCGTCAGGTGCTCGCGCTGCGCGGCGGCGAACCGGTGCGTGCGCTCGTACCCCATCTCCAGGGCGGTGCGGACGTCCGGGGGCAGCGCGTCCCCGGACTTCTTCAGTTCGGCGGCTCCGATCTCCAGGTCGCCGGACCAGCCGTCGAGTTCCTTGGCGTAGGCGCGGACCGCGTCCATGCCCTTGTGCTCGATCTCCTTGAGCATCTGGGAGACCCGCTCGACCACCTTGGGGTCGCGCTGGGCGGGAGGTCCGTCCACGGCGGGCTTCTTGAGCCACTGGAGCGGGGGGAGGGCCTGGGCTTCGTCGTGCGTGATCTGCATGGCGAGGACGCTAGACGCCGCCTCGGCACAGGACTAGAGGGGCGGTTCCTGTCCGAACCACAGGATTTCCCTGTGCCGTCGCGCGCCGGCCGGCCCTCGGTGCGGTCAGAGGGAGAGGCCGACGCCGATCTCGCGCAGGGTGTCCTCGGCGATCCGGGCCAGCTCCCGGGTGGCGCGGGAGAGCGGATAGCCCCGGCGCCTGACCAGCGCGATGGTGTCGTACAGCGGCTCCGCGAACGGGGCGGTGCGCAGTCCGGCCGGGAAGGTGGGGGCCTCGACGACCGCGCGGCTCGCGATGGTGTCGCCCACGCCGGCGGCGACCAGCTTCAGCGCCGCCTCGACGTGTTCGAGTTCGATCAGCGGGTCGATGGGGACGCCGGCCAGCTGGGCGCGCTCCGCGATCTGCCGCCGCGTCGGGTCCTGCCAGCCGTACCGCGCGTCGTACAGCACGAGCGGCGCCCGAGAGAAGGCCTCGATGGTCACGGGGGCACGGGTGCGCTCCGCGTCGGCGCTGACGTAGAAGACCTCGTCGCGCAGGAGCGGGCTGACCGCGAGGCCCTCGTCGTCGATGGGCAGCACCACCAGGCCGGCCTCGATGTGGCCCGCCGCGACCGCCGCGGCCGTCTCGGCCGAGTTCTGTCCCACCAGCCGGACGCGGACGGACGGATACCGGGCGTGGAACATCTGGACGAGATTGGAGAGCAGGTAGTAGTCGGCGTTGCGCAGCACCCCGAAGGTGGCGGTGCCGCCGCCGAGCGAGCCCAGCGAGCGGACGGCGCGCGTGCCGTGGTCCGCGGCCTGCACCGCCTGCTGGGCGTAGGGCAGCAGCTCCTGCCCCGCCGACGTGAGGGTCAGGGTGCGGCTTCCGCGGACGAACAACTCGGCGTCGAGCTCGGTCTCCAGGCGCCGTACGAGCTCGGAGGCGGAGGCCTGCGCCATGTCCATCGCCGCCGCCGCGGCGGTGAACGACCCGCCCCGCTCCGCCTCGACGAAGGCCCGCAACTGGTTCAGAGTCATTGGTGTGCGCGCCTTCTCCGTCGGGGCCTGAGGTCATGTGGGCACGCCCGAAGGTACAGGCCGGCCCTGTGGTTCGCGCAGGCAAGAGGGGCCTTGTCCGGTACGGGACGGGGTGATTGGCTCGGCCGCGCCCCTCCCGCGCCGCCCGTCCGAAAGAGGTTCCGCAGCCGATGTCCCGCCCCCTGCCCGTCGGTCTCGTGCAGGCCGCCGCCCGCCACCACGCCGACCCCGGCCTGGATGCCTTCGCCTCCGACGTGGCGGCCCTGACCCGCGCGTATCCCGGTGTCCGGCTGTTCGCGTACCCGGAGCTGCACCTGTGCGGGCACCGCGCGGACGAGGACCCGGAGCAGGTGATGCGCGCCGCGGCCCAGCCGCTGGACGGGCCGCGCGGGACGGCGCTGGCCGCGCTCGCCCGCGACCTCGGCGTCTGGCTCGTCCCCGGGACCGTCTACGAGCTGGGGGAGGACGGGCAGGTCTACAACACGGCCGTCGTGTACTCGCCGCAGGGCACCCGGGTCGCCGCCTACCGCAAGGTCTTCCCGTGGCGGCCCCACGAGACCACCGGGTCGGGCACGGGCTTCGTCGTCTTCGACCTGGAGGACCACGGGCGGATCGGCCTCTCCGTCTGCTACGACGCGTGGTTCCCCGAAGTCACCCGGCATCTGGCGTGGCAGGGCGCCGATCTGGTCCTGAACCTCGTCCGCACGCCGACCGTCGACCGGGCCCAGGAGTCGGTGCTCGCGCGCGCCAACGCGATCGTCAACCAGGTCTTCATGGCCAGCGTGAACGCGGCGCCGCCGGACGGGATCGGCCGGAGCGTGCTCGTCGACCCGGAGGGGCGGGTGCGCGCCGAGGCGGGGCCCGAGCCGGAGCTGGTCCTGACGGAGGTGCTCGACCTGGGGGAGGCCCGCCGGGTCCGCGCGTACGGCACCGCGGGCCTCACCCGGGTGTGGGACCCCTTCGCCGAGGGGCAGCCGCCGCTCGAACTCCCGTTGTACGAGGGGCGGATCGACCCGGCGCGATGGCGAGCAGGGGCGGGCCGGACCGACCCGCGGTGACGGCGGCGGGGACTCCTGCCGCGCCACGCCGCTCGCGGTGACGGCGGCGGGCGCTCCTGCCCGGCCACTCCGCTCGCGGTGACGGCGGCGAGGGCTCCTGCGGGTCCGGGCCGGTCCGGGCCGCGGTGACGGCGGCGGGCGGTCAGGCGGTGCCGCGGATCACCAACCGGTGCGGGACGATCAGCTCCTGCGCCGGGACCGCGTTGCCCGGGCTGTATATGCGGTCCGCCAGGCATTGCAGGGTGCGGGCGGCGATCTGGGGCTTGTCGGGCGCGATGGTGGTCAGCGGCGGGTGGCTGTAGCGGCCGTCCTCGATGTCGTCGAACCCGACGATCGCCAGGTCCCCGGGCACGCGCAGGCCCCGCTCGTGCGCCACGTGGAGGGCGCCGAGGGCGAGTTCGTCGCTGAAGGCGAAGACGGCGTCGGGCGGGTCCGGGGCGTCCAGGAGCGCGGCCATGGCGCGGGCGCCGTCCGGCCGGTGCAGCGCGGCGACGGTGCGCTGGGCGGCGGCGGGGTGGGGGAGTCCCGCCCGGTCGAGGGCGCGGCGGTAGCCCTCGGCGCGCAGCCTCGCGGTGCCGTTGCGCAGGTGCGGCTGGAGGCCGATGGCGGCGATGCGCCGGCGGCCCAGGCGCACCAGGTGGGTCGTGGCCTCGTCGGCCGCGGCGACGTTGTCGACGGCGACCCGGTCCGCGGCCCCCTGCGGAGTGCGCTCGCCGAGCAGGACGAGCGGGACGGCCGGTGCGAGGGCCGCCAGTTCGGCGGGGTCGAGCGCCCAGGGGCTGATGATGAGGCCGTCGACGACGCGGCCGCCGCTGCGGGTCAGCAGGCGGCGCTCGGCGTCGGCGTCGCCCCGGGTCTGGTCGATGACCACGGTCCAGGAGCGGCGCTGGGCCTCCGCCACCAGGAGTCCGGCGAGTTCGCCGAAGTAGGGGGAGTGCAGTTCCGGGATGGCCAGGCCGATGATCCCGGTGCGTCCCGCGCGCAGGCTGCGGGCGGCGAGGTTGGGCTCGTAGCCCAGTTCGTCGATGGCTTCCTGGACGCGCCTGCGGGTCTCGGCCGCCACCGAGGCGGACCCGCTGACGACGTTCGACACGGTGCGCACGGAGACGCCGGCTCGCGCGGCCACATCTTTCAGACGACTGCTCACCGCCCCATCCTGCCATGCGACGTCCTTCACGAAATGGCTGCACCGAAGGGTATTGCAACGTTGCATTCAACGATGCAATGTAAGGGCGGAAGCTCTGCTTGCAAGGAGGCAAGGATGACTGTGTCCGTATTTCCCGGTGTGTCCCCCGCCGACCTGGACGTCGACGTGACGCAGGAGGTGGCTCGCCTCTACACGGACGGGATCACCGCGCGGAAGGGGGCCTTCACCCCGGAGTGGGCCGACCGGCTGCGCGAGGACATCGAGGTGGCGTTCGAGGAGGCGCGCTCGCGCCCCGACGGTGCGGTGGGCCGGGGCCCGCACCGGTTCTACGTGGAGATCCACCCCGAGCAGCTGCGCGGCTTTGTCGACCTCGTCGACCACCCGTGGGTCCGGTCCGTGGCGATCGCGGTCCTCGGCCCCGACTACCGGATCGTCGAACTCGGCTTCGACGTACCGCTGGAGGGCGCCGTGAACCAGCCCTGGCACCGCGACTTCCCCCTCCCCGACGAGACCCGCGCCGAGGGGCGCCTCACCTCGCTCGCCTTCAACGTCACCGCGGTCGACACCGCCGAGGACATGGGCCCCTTCGAGATCGCGCCCGGCACCCAGTGGGACGACGAACCCGACTTCGCGCACGGGATGTTCCCGCCCCGCGAGCGCTTCGCCCGCTACGAGGAGCGCGCGGTGCGCAAGTACCCGCAGCGCGGCGACATCTCGGCCCGCACCGCCCTGACCATCCACCGCGGCACCCGGAACGAGTCGGCCAGGGCACGGCCCGTCCTCGTCCTCGGCCTCGACGGCCCGGAGGCGAGGAACGCCGACCGCCACGACACCGCTGTCACCCGCGCCTACTGGGAGGCGCTGCCCGAGCGGGTCCGCCGCCACCTGGACTGCCCGGTCGTCGACGCGCTGACGCCGATCACCCAGAAGCACACCATCGAGGGTCTGGTCATGGGCGATGCCTGAGGCGACGCGGCAGGCCGTCCGGCCGGCGGCCCACCCTCCGGATACGGGGCGCCCGCCGCTGCTCGTCTACGCGGTCGCCGCCGTCTCCGCCCTCGGCGGCCTGCTCTTCGGCTACGACACCGGCATCATCTCCGGCGCCCTGCTGCACCTGCGCGACGACCTCGACCTCTCCTCCCGTGAGCAGGAGATCGTCGTCAGCGTCATCCTGCTCGGCGCGATGGCCGGAGCGCTCGTCTCGGGCCGCGCCGCCGTGCGGCACGGACGGCGCAAGGTGGTCACGGCGGTCGCGGTGGTCTTCGCCGCCGGCGCGGTGGCGGCCTCACTCGCCCCCGACGTGACGACGCTGGTCGCCGCCCGCTTCGTGCTGGGCCTCGCGGTCGGCGGCGCCTCGAACATGGTGCCCGTCTACATCGCGGAGCTGGCACCCGCCGCGATCCGCGGCCGGCTCATGGTGCTCTTCCAGCTGATGGTCGCCATCGGGCAGCTCATCGCCTACCTGTGCGGCTGGGCCCTGTCCGGCAGCGGCGGCTGGCGGGTCATGTTCGCCCTCGCGGTCGTCCCCGCCGGGGCCCTCGCCGCCGGCATGCTGTTCCTCCCCGAGAGCCCGCGCTGGCTGCTCGCACAGCATCGGAGCCAGGAGGCGGAGCGCACGCTGCGGCGGCTGCGGCCCGCGGGGGCGGACATCGCCGCGGAGGTGGCCGAGATCGCCGCGGTGACCGCCGACGGGCCGCGCGCCGGCGGCGGCTGGGGCCGGCTGCGGCAGCGCTGGCTGCGCCCCGCCCTCCTGATCGCCGTCGGCATCGCGGCCTTCTCCCAGCTCACCGGGGTCAACGCCATCGTCTACTACGCGCCGACGATCCTGGACGACGCGGGCTTCGGCGACTCGGTGGCCCTGCTCACCGGTATCGGCATCGGCGCCATGCTCGTCGTCGCCGGTGTCGTGGGCGCCGTCGCGGTCGACAAGGCGGGACGGCGCCGCACGATGCTGTGGTTCCTGCCCGGCTCGGCGCTCGCCATGGCCGTGCTCGCACTGGCCTTCACCACGTCCACGGACTCCGCCGCGCAACGCTGGACCGTGATCGTCTCGCTGTTCGCGTACATCCTGTTCAACGGCGTGGGCATGCAGGCCGTCGTCTGGCTGATCGGTCCGGAGGTCCTGCCGTTGAGCGTGCGCGGCCCGGCCACCAGCCTCGCCACGCTGTCCGTGTGGGGCTTCGACCTCGTCATCGCGATGACCGCCCTGACGGCGATCAACACCATCGGCCGCTCCGGCACCTTCCTCTGCTACGCGCTGATGAACGTGGCCTGCATCGTCTTCGTCGTGCTCAAGGTGCCGGAGACGAAGGGCCGCAGCCTGGAGAGCATCGAGCGGGCGCTGCACAGCCCGCTTCCCTTCCGCAGGGCGCTCGACGGGAAGTGAGCCGCGCCCCCGGTCCCGGACCCGTCATACCCCGGGATCGGGGTCGGCCGGGCCCGGGTGCAGGGCGCGGGCGGCTTCGAGCTGGGCCGCGAAGGACAGGCCGAGGAAGAGCGCGACGGAGGTGAGATAGGCCCACAGCAGCAGGGACATGAACGCGCTGAGCGGACCGTAGACGGTGTCGAAGGACCCGCTCAGCGAGAGGTACAGGCTCAGCGCCCAGGTCAGCAGCGACCACAGCACCAGATAGACGGCCGCGCCGAACGCCAGCCAGGTGTACCCGGGTTGGCGGCGGCGGGGCGAGCGCCGGAAGATGGCGCTCGCCGAGAGCAGCGCGAGGACGAGGCCGAGCGGCCAGCGCAGGGCGGTCCAGGCGGCCCCGGCGCCGTCACCCAGGTCGTAGACGGAGACGGCGGCCGCTCCCAGGTCGCTGCCGGCCACCATCATGACGAAGCCGAGGCCCAGCGGGAACCCGGCGCTCACCGCCATCACGAGCCCGCGCGCGTACTTCTTGAGGAACGGGCGGTCGCGTTCGTTGCCGTAGATGCGGTTCGCGCCGCGCTCGACCTGGCACATGGCCGTGGTGATGTTGGACAGCGAGAAGGCCAGCGCGAACCAGAGGGCGACCTGCGTGCCGTCGCCCGCGGTGCGCCGGCTCCTGGCGAGCGCGTCGTCGACCACCTCGGCGCTCGGCCCCTGGGCTATCCGGTGGATGGTCACCTCCGCGAACCGGCCCACGCTCTCGGTGTGCAGGGTCGTCGACAGACCCACGAAGACGATGGCCAGCGGGATCAGCGACAGCACCGTCTGCAGCGCGAGCGCCCGCGCGTGGCTGAAGCCGTCCGCGTAGCGGAAGCGGACGAAGGCGTCCCGCAGCAGCCGGCGGCCCCCGTAGCGGCGCAGCGCCTCGAACGCCTCGTCCCCGGAGAGTTCGTCGCCGCGCATGTCGCGCGTCTCGGGGACCTTGGTCGCCGTACCCATCGTTCCCCCTCGGTGGCCCACACGCCCATGCCCGTTGTGCGCACACCTGTGCCCCCGAATGCGGCGGGCAATCGGCGGCCGTCCCGGCCTCGGGGACGACGGAACGCCCCCGGCCCGGGCTGCGCCGGGCGGGGGCGTCGTCGCGCCGGGGTGCGGCTACCGGTAACCGGCGGCGTCCCGCGGGTCGTCGAAGCCCGCGTGGTCGTCCTCGGGCAGCAGGGGCTGCGTGTCGTCGTCGCGGCGCCGCTCGCGCTCCCGGTCCTCGCGGTCGCGCTCCGGGTTTTGGCGGGCCCGCTCGTCCTGCGGGTCGAACGGGTCGTAGGTCGGGTCCTGGTAGCTGCTGCGGTCGGCCATGACGGCTCCTTCGGGGTTGGTGTCGATCCGACACGAACCACGGTGAGCCGCTCCCTGGCGGGGCGCATGCCGGGGCGTCCGCGACCACCCGACTGGCCGCACGGGCGACAGCCGGGGTGGTGGGCTGACGGGGCTGCTGACGGCCTTCTTCAGGACGACCAGGCCGGTGTCGAAGCGGCCCGGCCGGTGTCAGACGGCTCGGGGTGCCGCAGTCCGCGCAGGAGCAGTTCGACCAGGCGGCGCGGGTCGTACCGGGGGTCGTCGTCGCGTCCGATGCAGAGGTTGCCGATGCCGCGCATCAGCTCGTAGGGCTGGACGCCGGGCCGGACGGCGCCCGCGGCGACGGCGGCGTCGAGCAGGTCGGTACAGACCGGGAGGAGCCGGTCCAGGAAGTAGGTGTGCAGCGCGGCGAACCGGTCGGTGTCGGACTGGAGCGCGTCGGCGAGCCCGTGCTTGGTGACCAGGAAGTCGACGAAGAGGTCGGTCCAGCGGCGCAGCGCCTCGAACGCGGAGTCCGCCTCGGCGAGCAGGGCGGGACCGGCCTCGGCGCACGCCTCGATCTGGTGCCGGTACACGGCGGTGACGAGCTCCGCGCGGGTCGGGAAGTGGCGGTAGATCGTCCCCATGCCGACCCCGGCCCTTGCCGCGATCTGGCGGATCGGCGCGTCGACACCGGCGGTGGCGAACGTCTCGGCGGCGGCCGCGAGCACTGTTCGCCGGTTGCGCTGGGCGTCGGCCCGCGGGCTGCGGGACGTGCCCTCGGCGGGGCTGCCGGTGGTCATGACGGGTCCTTCCTGCACGGGTTGACAAAGCGGAGCACTGTTCCGGATAGTACTGGAGCAGTGTTCCGCTTCAGGTTAGCCGAGGCGGGCGCTTCTCATCCCCCTGCCTCGACGGCCCGATCCGGCCGGTGACCGGGCAGGCTCCGCAGAAGGAGAACCGCACCCCATGAACGCCACCTCGAACACATCCGCCGCCCCCGTCCTGTCCTACGGTCCGGTGGTCCTGTCCGTACCGGGACGCCCGGTCGACCTCCAGGTCCGGGTCTCGGCCCCCGCCACGGGCGGCGAGCTGCCCGTCCTGCTCCTCTCCCACGGCCACGGCCCCTCGCACCACCTCTCCTCCCTGCACGGCTACGCCCCGCTCGCCGACCGGTGGGCGGCCCGCGGATTCGTCGTCGTCCAGCCGACCCACCTCACCTCCAGGACGCTCAGCCACCTCGTCGCGGACGCTCCCGGCGCCCCCTACTTCTGGCGCTCGCGGGCCGAGGACATGACGCACCTGCTCGACCGGTTCGACGAGATCGAGAGCGCGGTGCCGACGCTCGCGGGCCGCGTCGACCGCGCCGCGGTCGGTCTCGCCGGGCACTCGCTCGGCGGCTTCACCGCGAGCCTGCTGCTCGGCGCCGGGATCACCGACCCCGACAGCGGCGAGGTCGTCCGCCTGCTCGACCCCCGCGTCAAGGCGGGCGTGCTGCTCGCCGCGCCGGGCCGGGGCGACGTGCTCAACGGCCCGATGGCCGAGCAGCTCGCGATCTTCCGGTCCCTGGACTTCGCCACGATGACCACCCCGGCGCTGGTCGTCGCGGGGGACAAGGACGACTCCCGGCACTTCACGGACATGGGGCCGGACTGGCACGCCGACCCCTACACGCTCGCCCCCGGACCGAAGTCCCTGCTCACGCTCTTCGACGCGGAACACGGGCTCGGTGGGATCGCCGGGTACGACGCGGCGGAGACCACGGACGAGGCCCCGGCCCGTGTCGCCGCCCTCGCCGGGCTCACCGCGGCGTACCTCCGCGCGCGGCTGCGGCCCGGCGACGACAGCTGGCGCGTCGCGTGCGAGGCACTGGCGGCGGCGTCGGACCCCGTCGGCCACGTCGTGTCGAAGTAACGCGGGCAAGCCCCTCCCGCAAGAGGCCCCGGCGCCCGCCGTTCGTCGGAGCGCGGCACCGGCCACCCGGCCGGCCGTGCCCGCCCCGACCGGCCGGGGCCTGCCGCGACAGGGCCCATGCACAGTGCGAGGCTGGGTACCCGCGCCGCGGGACCCGGGCGCGGCGGCGTTCGTGGGGCCCGGACGTGCAGGTCGAGCGGGCAGGAAGGCGGTCCCCATGTCGTGCAGTACGTCCTTCGGTCCGCACGCCCTGCACGACTACGCGCTGCTCGCCGACGGGGAGCGCGGCGCGCTCGTCGGGCCCGACGGCGCGCTGAACTGGCTGTGCGCTCCCGCCTGGCACGACGACGCCGTCTTCGCCTCCCTGATCGGAGGCGCGGGCGTCTACGCCGTGACCCCGCAGGGCCGCTGGGTCCCCGGCGGCTACTACGAAGAGGGCACCCTGATCTGGCGCAGCCGCTGGGTCACCACCGAGGGCGTCGTCGAGTGCCGCGACGCGCTCGCCTTCCCCGGCGAGGAGCACCGTCTCGTCCTGCTCCGGCAGGTGTACGCCGTCGAGGGCGCCGCCCGCCTGCGCGTCGTCCTCGACCCGCGCGCCGACTACGGCCGGGCGCCGCTCGCCCCGGCCCGCCAGGACGAGCAGGGCGGCTGGCACCTGCGCACCGGCCGGCACCACCTGCGCTGGCAGGGCCCCCCGGCGGCGACGGTCGGCGCGGAGGGGCTCGTCACCGACCTGGAACTGCGCCCCGGCGAGCGGTGCGACCTCGTCCTGGAGTGCTCCGACCGCCCCCTGCCGGCCGCGGCCCCACGCGCCGCACCGGCCTGGGCCGCGACCGAGGAGGCCTGGCGGCGGGCGGTGCCACCGCTGGACGGCACCATCGCCACCCCGGACGCCCGCCGCTCCTACGCCCTGCTGCGCGGCCTCACGGCACGCGACGGCGGCATGGTCGCCGCCGCCACCACGAGCCTGCCCGAACGCGCAGAGGCCGGCCGCAACTACGACTACCGCTACGTGTGGATCCGCGACCAGAGCTACGCCGGACAGGCGGCGGCCGCCGCCGGCGCCCCCGACCTGCTGGACGCCGCCGTGCGCTTCACCGGCGCACGGCTGCTCGCGGACGGCCCGCACCTCGTCCCCGCGTACACGGTGCACGGCGACCCCGTCCCCGGTCAGCGGGAACTCGACCTGCCCGGCTATCCGGGCGGCCACAGCCGCACCGGCAACCACGTGCGTGAACAGTTCCAGCTCGACTGCTTCGGCGAGGCGCTGCTGCTCCTCGCCGCCGCCGAACGGCAAGGCCGCCTGGACGCCGACGGGTGGAAGGCCGCCGACATCGCCGTGCGGGCCGTCGCCGACCGGTGGCGGGAGCCCGACGCCGGCATCTGGGAGCTGGACACCCGGGTGTGGACGCAGAGCAGGCTCGCTTGCGTCGCCGGTCTGCGCGCCCTCGCCCGCGCCGCGCCCCACCACCCGCTGACCTCCACCTGCACCGCGCTCGCCGACACGATCCTCACCGCGACCACCGGCTGGTGCGTCCGCGCCGACGGCGCGTGGCAGCGCGCCCCGGACGACCCCGCCATGGACGCGGCCCTGCTGCTGCCCGCCGTCCGCGGCGCGCTGCCCGCGGACGACCCGCGGACCCGCGCCACCCTCGCCGCCTGCCGCCGGGAGCTGGCACAGCACCACTTCCTCTACCGCTTCCGCCACGACGAGCGGCCGCTGGAGGACGCCGAGGGCGCCTTCCTGCTGTGCGGGTTCGTCATGGCGCTCGCCGAGCACCAGCAGGGCGACGCGGTCGACGCGCACCGCTGGTTCGAACGCAACCGGGGCGCCTGCGGCGCGTCGGGACTGTACGCGGAGGAGTTCGACGTGGCCCAGCGCCAGCTGCGCGGCAACCTCCCGCAGGCGTTCGTCCACGCGCTGCTGCTGGAGAGCGCCGCCCGCCTCGCCGATGACCCCCCACCGGACGAGGTACACCGCCGAGCAAGGAGCTGATCGACCCCATGTCCCAGACCGTCGTCATCACCGGAGCCAGCGCCGGGATCGGCCGTGCCACCGCCCGTATGTACGGCGAGCGCGGCGCCGACGTCGTCCTGATCGCCCGTGGCCGCGCGGGCCTGGAGGACGCGGCGAAGGACGTCGAGGCGCTGGGCGGCCGCTCGCTCGTCCAGGTCGCCGACACCGCCGACGCGCGGCAGCTCGAAGCCGCCGCCGACGCCGCCGAGGAGGCCTTCGGGCCGATCGACGTCTGGATCAACTGCGCGTTCAGCACGGTCTTCGCGCCGTTCGAGGAGATCACCGCCGAGGAGTACGAGCGGGCCACCCAGGTGACGTACCTGGGGTTCGTCAACGGCACCCGCACCGCCCTGAAGCGGATGGTGCCCCGGGACCGCGGCACCATCGTGCAGGTCGGTTCGGCGCTGGGAGAGCGCTCGGTGCCGCTGCAGTCGGTGTACTGCGGCGCCAAGCACGCCATCAACGGCTTCACTTCGGCCCTGCGCACCGAACTTCTGCACCGGGGCAGCAACGTGCACGTCACCATCGCCCAGATGCCGGCCGTCAACACCCCCCAGTTCTCCTGGGTGACGACGCGCCTCGACCGGCACCCGCAGCCGGTGCCGCCCATCTACCAGCCCGAGGTCGCCGCCCGCGGCATCGTGCACGCGGCGGACCATCCGCGCCGCAAGCAGTACTACATCGGCGCGACCACCGTGGCGACCATCCTCGCCAACCGGCTGGTCCCGGCCCTGCTCGACCGCTACCTGGCCCGCGCCGGCGTCGACTCGCAACTCACCGACCAGGAGCCGAGCGGCAAGAGCAACCTCTTCGAACCGGTCGACCTGACCGGGGACGGCCGGCACGGCGCGCACGGCATCTTCGACGACGTCTCCCACGGCCGGTCCTACCAGGCGGCCGTGGCCCGGCACCCCGCGGCGGCGCTCTCCGCCCTCGCGGGCGGCGCCATCGCCGCCGGATGGCTCGGCAGGCGCGCCCGCCGGTGACGCGGGCCGGTCAGCCGTCCAGCAGGTCGGCGTGGCCCCCGTGCGGTCCGCCCAGCCACCAGATGAAGAGCCCGCCCAGCAGGACCAGCAGGAACAGGGCCGCGTTGGTCCTGCGGTAGGTCAACAGCAGGGCCACGAACTCGCGCAGCACGGCGCTCGGCCAGAAGTACGCGGCCGTGGGGGCGCCGATGACGTGGCCCCGGACGCCCGCCCGACGGGCCGTCACCGCGGCACGGAAGACGTGGTAGTTGTTCGTGACCACCACGCACCGGTAGTCCGGGCGCGCCGCCCGCATCAGGGCATCGCTGAACCGCAGGTTCTCCTCGGTGGTGGTGGAGCGGTCCTCGCGCTCGACCAGGTCGGCCGGGACGCCCCGCTCGATGAGGTAGTCGGCCATCGCGTGCGACTCGGGCAGCTTCTCGTCCGGGCCCTGCCCGCCGGACGTGAGCAGGACGGGCCGCCGACCCGCGCGCGAGAGCCGGGCGTGCTCCTCGCGCGCCCGGTCGAGGCGGCCGGCGAGCAGCGGCGGCACGGTGTCGCCGCCGGTCAGGCCCGAGCCGAGCACGACCACGTAGTCCGCCCGGCGCCGGATGCGCAGGCGCGCGTAGAGCGTGGCGTAGCAGAGGAAGCAGACGAAGAGGAAGGCGAAGTATCCGGCGAGCACCACGGCGGTGCCCGCGGCCACGACCAGGGTGCGCGTGTGCAGGGCCAGTGCGGTGGTCAGCAGGGCGAGCAGCGCCACCAGGGCGATGCCCGCCCCCAGCGAGAGCAGGTTGGCCGGGCTGCGGCCCTCCTTGCGCGCCATGGTGACGCCGTTGGCGAGCAGGAACCAGGCCAGCGTGATCACGCCGAGGGCCGCCAGCACGAGCAGGGCGACCGCCAGGTCGCGGCCCAACTGCGGCCGGTCGGACGCCAGGTGCAGGAAGAGGGCCGCCGCCGCGAAGACGACGGCCAGACCGAGCAGGACGGCGTTGCTGAACCTGCGACGATCGCGCAGCGCCCCGACGAGGAAAGCGAGCAGACACACGACCGACGGAGCAAAGGCCACCATGCGCCCATGCTACTGAGGCCCCTGCGGGCGCCCGCAGGGGAGGTCCCGCCGCCGCCCGGCGGCTAGGACACTCCCTAGGAACGGATGAGCAGGACGAGGCCGGCGAGCACGACGGCCAGCGCGACGGCGGCGGCGCCGTGACGCAGCCGGTGCGCGCGCAGCACCGGCAGGCAGCGGTCGACGGCGATCCGGCCCGGCCCGGTGAGCGCCAGTGCGGCGGCGCCCGCGAGCAGGAGCAGTTCGTACTCGACGCCGTCGGGGGCGAAGAAGCCGCCGCCCCACTTCACGGCCAGGGCGTTGATCATCGTGCCGAGGACGGCGGCTCCGGCCAGCGGGGTCAGGACGCCCAGCACCAGGGCCGTCCCGCCCAGGGTCTCGCTGAGCCCGGCGATCACGGCCATCGTCCGGCCGGAGGGGTAGCCGCTCTGCGCGAAGAACTGGCCGGTGCCGTCGAGGCCGCCGCCGCCGAACCAGCCGAAGAGCTTCTGGGTGCCGTGCGCGGCGACGGTGAGACCGAGCGCGATCCGCAGGATCAGCAGCCCGGCGTCGTAGGCGTGCGGCGAGGTGCTCTCGCGGGCGGCGGCGGAGGAGGAGACGAGCGGGCTGGTCAGTACGCGAGTCATTCGGCTGGGGATCCTTCTGACGATTAACTTGAACTTTCAAGTGCGGGGCCGAGCCTATCCGACGTGCGCACCGCCGACAACGAGGGAGGACTGACCTGCCCCCGGCCGGGGCACATGACCGCCATGAAGATACTGATCATCCTGATCGTCGTCGCTGTCGCCGTGGCCTGGTTCATGAAGTCGCAGAAGCGGCGGTGAGCCCGCACCCTGGAGACATGACGAGCGCCCCGATAGTCGTGCACCCGCCGTCCCGCACGGGCGGCCGGCGGGTGACGGCACGCGGTCAGATCCTCGGCCTCGCACATGCCGACAGGGACGTCGTCGAGTTCCTGCGCCGTGCCGGGCTCACCGACGCCGAGACGCTCCTCGACGACCCGGCCTGGGTCACCTGGCGAGGCGGCCGCGCCCACCACTACGAAGCGGCCTGACCGGTACGGAAAAAGCGGTCCGGCAGGCGGTGAGGCCCGCCCGGAACCCCGTTCCTGGCCTGTGATCATGACGAACGGCCTAGCCAGGACTGCGGTTTCGGCCGTACTCGGCAAGCCTTGGGGTGTGGAGTTTCCCGTCGCTGTCGCGCTCGCCGAGTCCGTGCCCACGCTGCCCACCGGCCCCGGCTGGTGGTTCGAGCCCAAGTTCGACGGCCACCGGCTCGTCATGTACCGGACCGAGGAGACGGTGAAATGCCAGGCCCGCTCGGGCCGCATGGTCACCGCCACCTGGATGGACCTCGCCGTCGCCGCCCAGTCCGTGCTGCGCCCCGGCACCGTCCTGGACGGCGAGGCCGTCGTCTGGGTGGACGGCCGCCTCGACTTCGCCGCCGCCGAGGCACGCCGGAACGCGACGCCGCGCCGCGCGTCCGCGCTCGCGGCCGAGTACCCCGCCTACTACGCCGTGTGGGACTGCCTCGCGGTCGACGGCGTCGACCTGCGGGCCCGGCCGTACGTCGAGCGCCGCGCGGCCCTGCTCGACGTCCTCGCCGGCGCCAGGCCGCCCATCCAGCCCGTACCGGCGACGGAGGACGTGGAAGTGGCCCGCGTCTGGTTCGAGCAGCTGCAGGCCCAGGGCGTGCAGGGTGTCGTCGCCAAACGCGCCGCGTCCCCGTACGGCGCGGCCCGCATCTGGCGGACGGCCCGGCACAGCGAGACCGTGGAAGCGGCGGTCGTCGGCTATGTCGGCCCGGCGGTGCAGCCCCAGCGGGTCGCGGTGCTGCTGCCGGACGGGCGGCGGGTGCTGTCCCGGACCGTGATCGCGCCCGTCGCCGCCGAGCTGGCCCGGCACATCGTGCAGGCGGGCCCCGGCCGCCGGGCGCGCACCGACGACGGCGAGGTGTACACGACGACCGGCGGCGGTCTGACGGTGGAGGTCGTGGCGGGCACGGCGCGCCACGGACACGTCTCCGTCGCCCGCGTCCGGGCGTGACGGCAGGGCAGGGACGTCAGCCGACGCGCTCCTGCGCGCGGTGCGCGTGGGCCGGGTAGACGCCCAGGATGCGCACCTCGGAGGAGAAGAAGCCCAGCTCCTGGAGGGCCAGGGCGACACCCGGCTCGTCGGGGTGGCCCTCGATCTCGACGTAGAAGCAGCTCGGGTTGAGGCCCGCGCCCATCTGGTAGCTCTCGATCTTGGTGAGGTTCACCGCGTTGCTCGCGAAGCCGCCGAGCGCCTTGTACAGGGCGCTCGGGATGTTCCGCACGGCGAAGAAGAGGCTCGTCATCGTGGGACCGGCGCCGAGCGGGGCGAAGACGGCGTCCCGGGAGAGGACCACGAACCGGGTCGTGTTGTCCGGGTCGTCCTCGACCCCGGCCCGCAGCACGTCGAGGCCGTAGTGCGCGGCCGCGGCGGGCGGGGCGAGCGCCGCGTGCCGCGGGTCGCCGAGCTCGGCCACCTCGCGGGCGGCCCCGGCGGTGTCGTCGCTGACGAGCGTGCGCCAGCCGCCCTCGCGCAGGATCTTGCGGCACTGCCCGAGCGCGTGCACGTGGCTGCGGACGCAGTTCACCTGGCCGAGGTCGGTGCCGGGGACGCCGACCAGGTCGAAGTGGATGGCGAGGAAGTACTCGCCGACGACGAACAGGCCCGACTCCGGCAGCAGGTGGTGGACGTCGGCGACGCGCCCGGCCGCCGAGTTGTCGACGGGGATGACCGCCAGGTCCGCGGCGCCGAGCGTCACCGCGTCCAGCGCCTGTTCGAAGTTGGAGCAGGGCAGCTCGGCGCTGCCGGGGAACAGCGTCTGGGTGGCGGCTGCCGAGTTGGAGCCGAACTCGCCCTGATAAGCGACAGTCGTCACTGACGGACACCTTCCAGCCGGGAACCGGCCTGATCAAGTAGTGAGAAGACCACCGTAGACCGAGGCCGCGACACTGCACGCCGGCTGTCCACAGGGAGAGACCACGCGGCCGACGATCCGATAGGCGGATGGAGTGACAAACGTCTTTCCGGTACGAGCATGCCGAGCCGCTGCCGGTCCGCCGCGCGCTCACGCCGAGGCGGGGCCCGCACTCGTGTGCGGCCCGAGGCCGACCCGGCAGTCACCCGGCCGACCCCAGGCCCTCACACGTTCAGTGTCATCTGGCCTCGCGTGCGATAGCCCGGGCGGGGCGGCGGGGAGGCGAGAGCCATGAGTGAGAATCAGGACGGTCCGGCCCGCGCCCATACCCGGCCCGAAGGGGTCAGCGATGCGACCGTGGAGGCGCTGGGGTCGGTCTCGAAGGCGCTCGAGACGGTCGAGCGGGCCCGCGGCCACCTCTACGCGCTGCACCAGCTGACCGGCACCGCCGACCTCGAACTGGGCCGGGCGGTCGACCTGTTGCGGGCGGCGGGGCACGCGGAGTGGGCGGAGCGGATCGACCGTGAACTGGTGGGCCGCAACGTGCTGGAGGGGCGGTGGACGTTCCAGATCGTGGAGGAGTACGACGCCACGTTCTACGAGCCCTACAAGGCCCTGGAGCGGCAGGTGCGCGACGAGCTGGTCGAGGGGCGTGACCACCTGTTCGAGGCGGAGATGAAGGAGGCGCGCCGCACCCGGGGCCGTCCCGGACACGCCGCGCGTCCGGCCGGCGACGCGTGAGGCGCAGCGCATGCGGCGTGGCCGGGCGGGTGCGGCCCGGCCCTCAGCCGGTGCGCAGGGACGTGATCTCGTAGGAGACGGCCGCGCTCGCCGACCGTCCGCGGCAGGTCAGCAGCGTCGGCGTCGCATGGTGGGAGCGCACCTCGACGTCGAAGGAGACCGGCCGGGGTGCCTGCCCGGCCAGGCGGATGCGCCAGCGGTCGTGGTCACGGGTGGTCGCCTCCACCGCGTACGTGTGCCGGCCGGCCGGGCCGAAGCGGCGCAGCACCTCCGCCAGCGCCGCCTGCTGCGGCGGGAAGAGGTCCGTGTAGCCGCGCAGATGGTCGGCGTGGATCCGGTCGGCCAGGTGCTGTTCGACGACAGTGACGCACGAGCGCGCGTCGAGCCGGCCGTAGTAGACGCCGTCGGGCGCGAGGACGACGTTGGCGGCGAACCGGTCACCGCCCACGTGGGTGCACTCCCAGACCAGCTGCGGCCAGCGCCCGCTCAGCGCGCGGGCGACGGGCCGCCCGCGGACGGCGCAGCACACGTCGTGCAGCCCGTGGGTGCAGACGAGGACGACGGGCGGGTGTCCGAGATCGCCGGGCGCGTCGAGGGCATCGACGATCCCGGTCAGCTCCTCCGCCCGGTCCCAGGTGCCCCACCGCTGGCGGTAGGCGCCGTTGATCCCGTGCCGCAGGACCGCCCAGCGCCGCGGGCCCTCGGCGGCGCGGCGGCCGTGCCGCCGGATCAGCAGGATGCGCGCCCGTACCGCCTGGGCCGCGCCGAACACGACTTCCTTGACCCGCGGGTCGAGGTCGAGGCCGTCGAAACCGTTCGGCGGCCAGCCGCCCGGATACTCGACCAGGACCCACACCGAGCCGTACGGCGCGGTGCCCGCCAGCGGATCGCCGCGGGCTCCGGCGGCGTCGGCGCAGAAGAACCGCCCGGCCCCGCTCACCGCGGCCTCGTCACCGGGCCGCGGGCACCAGCACGCCCGCGCGCAGCAGCCGGTCGACGAGGTCGGGGCCCAGCCGGCCCGCGCTGTGCACCGCACCGTCGAGGAGCCGCGCCACCGACGGCAGTTCACGCTCCGTGAAGTCCAGCCAGCCGACACGGGTGGTCAGGCGGCGGCCCTCCAGGCGGGCCTCCAGCGCGCCGCGCAGCCGGACCGGCGTGTCGGGGGTGAGGTGGTCGACGGCCGCGAGCTGCGCCAGCGGGCCCAGCGGCGCCGGCCGGGCCTGGCCCCGCCGGGTTCGGTGGAAGAGCGGGGCGGGATCGGCCTCCGCGAGCGCCGCGGCGAGATGTTCGCGGACGATCCGGAGGTCGTCGCCCGGTCCGTCCGCCCCGAGCGGGAGCGAGCCGCGCATCCGCGGGTCGTCGCGGAGCAGGGCGAGCGCAGCCCGGGTGAGCTGTTCGGCCAGCGCGTGCCGGGTCCAGGCATGGACGCCGAGCGTCAGGTGGATCGAGACGGCACCCTGCGCCTGCGCGGCGTGCAGCCAGCCCCGCGGCAGGTAGAGGACGTCACCCGGTTCCAGCACGGTGTCGATGTACGGGCGGCCCGCGGCGGCCTCGGCCACGGCGGCGCGGTGCTCGGTCCACGGCTGGTCGCGCAGCGGATCGCGGAGCACGGGCTCATGGATGACCCAGCGCTTGGCCCCGGCGACCTGGAGGACGAACACGTCGTGGACGTCGTAATGGGCGTCGAACCCGCGGTTCTGCGGTGGCGTGACGTACGCGTTGGCCTGCACCGGATGCCCCAGCTCCGTCGCGAGCCGGGACGTGAACTGCGCGACCGGGTCCCACGTGCGCTGCAACGCCTGGAGCACGAGCGTGGCGCCGTCGGCGAAGCTGCGCCACAGGGCCGTGTCATCCAGCTGGTCACCGACCGTCGCGCCGACGCCGGCGGGTGCGGTGAACGACGCGTCGGGAAGTGTCGCCCCGTCCTTGGCGACGCGCAGGAACGGCGTGCGCAGGCCGCGGCGCGAGACGAGTTCGTCCACGGCGGACGCGGAGAACAGGTCGGAGAAGTCGCTCGCCCCGCGCGCGAGCAGTGGCACGCGCGCCCAGATGTCACGGGCGAATTCCTCCCGGCCGAGGCCGGTCAGGCGTGCTTCGAGGACACCGGCGCCCGCGAGAGCGTCGGTGTCCTGAAGGGTGAGGGGGGGAGTGCTCAAATGCCGCTGCCGGACGTGTCGGCTCCGCCGTCGGCGCCGCCGTCGTGGACGCCGGGGGTACCGGCTGCTCCGCCGTCGGCCGGGCCTTCGGCTCCGCCGTCCGCGCCGCCGTCGTGGACGCCGGGGGTACCGGCTGCTCCGCCGTCCGCGGGGCCTTCGGCTCCGCCGTCGGCGCCGCCGTCGTGGACGCCGGGGGTACCGGCTGCTCCGCCGTCCGCGGGGCCTTCGGCTCCGCCGTCCGCGCCGCCGTCGTGGACGCCGGGCGTACCCGCCGCTCCGCCGTCCGCGGGGCCTTCGGCTCCGCCGTCCGCGCCGCCGTCGTGGACGCCGGGCGTACCCGCCGCTCCGCCGTCCGCGGGGCCCTCGTGCTCGTTCGCGTCCTGCTCGGGGTTGGTCATGGTTCCTCCTGAGAAGCGCACAGCGGGGAGTGAGCGGGCGGTACCGGTCCAAACCCCCTCGATCCCTAACAAACTCGCGCACCCGCCCCGCACCGGCAACCGGAGGGGCCCGCCCGGCCCGGCCCGCATGGCATGCTGCCGACGGAAAGGAGGACCCATGGCTCACCTGGGAACGACCGCGGTCATGGCGCTGCTGCCTGCCGCCCAACCACTGCTGGAGCTGGCCGCGGGGCGGGACGAGCGTGTGGTGCGCCCGGGGGTTCCGGCGCACGCCGCGCTGCTCTACCCGTGGCTCCCCGCCGACCGGGTCGACGGCGCGGAACTCGACCGGCTGCGGGCCGCGCTCCCCGCCGGCCGCGTCCCGCTCCGGCTGGACACGGTCGAACAGACCGGCGGCTTCGTCGGCATCCCGGTGCCCGGCCTCCGGGACCTGGCCACGGCCGTGCGCACGGCGTACCCGGAGCGGGTCCCGTACGGCGGCCGGTTCGGCCAGGACCCGCCCGTGCACGTCACCGTGGCCCTGGACGCCGAGCCCGGCACCGCCGCCGACATCGCCCGCAGCATCGGGCCGCGGCTGCCGATCCGTACCGAGGTCACGGCCCTGCACGCGGTCGCCCTCACCGCCACCGGGTGGCAGCGCCTCGCCGCCCTGCCGCTCGAACCGTGAGGAGCGGCGCCCCTCTCAGTTCGCGGGCACGGCCCTGAGGACCCGGAAGCGGCCGGGCGCCTCCGGGTCGCGGTCCGCGACCTGGATCGGCGCCCCCGCCCACTGCCAGACGCCGATCCCCGGCGTGCGGGTGAACCGGATCCGGCCCCGGGTGCCCTCCACGGCGACGTCCGGCCAGGCGGCGGCGGTCCGCGCCCGGTCGGCGCCGCCGGCCCGCAGCGCCGCGGCGAGGACCAGCGCCGTGTCGTACCCCTCGAAGGCGACGAAGGACGGCGCCTGCCCGAGCCGGGCGCGCAGCTCGGCCCCGACGCGGGTGCCGAGGGGGTTCAGGCGCTCGGGCAGGTAGCGCAGGAACGGGATCGCCGCGCCGTCGCCGCCCAGGTGCCACGGCCAGTCACTGAACTCCGGCTGCCCCGCCGGAGCACCGATCAGCACCTCGGCGAGCCGCGCGTCGCCGCGGACCGCCCTGACGAGCGACACCGCCGGTTCCGGGTGTCCAGCCAGGAGCAGGAGCGCTGTCGCACCCCGCGCGGCGAGCCGGTCGCACACCGCCGAGGGGGCGAGGGCGCTCAGGTCGAGTTCGTCGACGGTCCCGCCGCGCGCGCCCACCTGATCGCGCAGGATGCGGGTTCCGGCCGCCCAGTAGACGCTGCCCTGCGCCGCCACGGCGATGCGGCGGTGGCCCGCGTCGAGGAGGAGGTCGGCGTAGACGCGCCAGCCGCGCGACTGCGGCGGGCACAGACGGGCGACCCACGGCGTCGGACCGTCGGTGAGGTCGTCGAGCACCGCGGACGAGCAGAGGAACGGCAGCGCGAGGGCGTCGGCCCGGGCGGCGGCGGCGCGCGCGACGACGCTGTGGTACTCCCCGGCCAGGGCGGCCACGCCGAGGGCGGCCAGTTCGTCGACGGCCGCCTCGGCCCTGTGGGGGTCGGCCGCGGTGTCCCGGACCAGCAGTTCCAGGGGCCTGCCGTCGATGCCGCCCGCGGCGTCCACCTCGCGGACGCCCAGGTGCAGACCGGCGAGCAGGTGGCGGCCCGCCTCGTCCCAGCCGGGCCGGGACAGCGGGGCGAGGACACCGACGCGCACGGACGAGCCGTCAGGTCGGGTCGCTATGGGCGGTGTTGCTGCGTGTGGCATGAGGCGGCGTCTTTCGTGGGCGGTTTCGTGGGCGGTGCGCGACAGCGCGCACGAAAGGTACCGCCGGGCCCGGGTGGGGCGTCCGCTCAGTCCTGGGTGGCGGGGGTGCGCAGCACGAGCAGGGCGACGTCGTCGTCGTTGTCGTCCGGGCGGACCTCTTCGAGCAGCGCGTCGCAGAAGGAGTCCAGGGGGCGGCGGGCGAGGGAGGCCGCGTGCCGGCGCAGCCGCTCCAGGCCGTCGTCGATGGAGCGGTGGGGGCTCTCGACGAGTCCGTCGGTGTACAGGAGCAGCGTGGAGTGCGGCGGCAGCACGGTGACCGCGTCGGGGCGGGCCCGGGTGACGCCCGTGCCGAGCAGCAGGCCGTGCGCGTCGGTGAGGTAGCGGGCCCGGCCGTCCCGGTGGATCAGCAGCGGCGGCGGGTGGCCCGCGTTCGTCCAGTGCAGGCGCCACGTGGTGTCGTCGCCGCGCACGAGCCGGCCCAGGATCATCGTGGCCATGGACGCCTCGACGATGTGCCGGATGGCCTCGTCGAGCTGGGTGACGACGGCGCTCGGCGCGACCTGCCCCTGCGACCAGGCGAAGGCCCGCAGCATGTTGCGGACCTGCGCCATCCCGGCCGCGGCGTCCAGGTCGTGGCCCACGACGTCGCCGATGGCCAGCGCGTGGGCGCCGTCGGCCAGCGCGAACGCGTCGTACCAGTCGCCGCCCACGGCGGAGGCGTCCGGGGCGGGCACGTAGCGGGCCCGCATCGCCATGCCGGGGACGGTGGGGAGCTGGGGGAGCAGGTGGCGCTGCATGGTCTCGGCGACCTTGCGCTGGCGTTCGTACAGGCGGGCGTTGTCCAGGGCCAGGCCCGCCCGGCGCGTGACGTCCTCCAGCAGCGGCAGGTCGGCGGCGGTGAAGGGGTCGGGGTGGTGCGAGCGGCCGAGCGTCAGCGCGCCGAGGACGTCGCGCAGGCCCCGGACGGGGGCGATCGCGGCGCTGTGCATGCCCGTCGTCGTGAAGAGCCGCAGCTGCTCGACGGCAATGCCCGAGTCGGGCGGGCCCTGGTAGGTGCGGATGGTGGCCAGCGAGGAGGCGGCGCCGCGCAGCGCCCGGGACAGCGGCATCGGCGACTCCTCGGGGACCGGCGGCATGGGGCCCTGCAGGTCGTCGCGCTCGACGAGGGTGCCGTCCCGGTGCTCCATGACCAGCGCGCGCCGCACCTCGCCCCGTTCGGTGACGAGGTCGATCACGGCCCAGTCCGCGAGGCGGGGCACGGTCAGGGACGCCAGCCGGCGCAGCGCCTCCCCGACGTCCAGGGTGGAGGTCAGCTGGGTGGTCGTCTCCGCCAGCAGGGCAAGCCGGTCCAGCTCCGTCAGCGGGGGCGGGACCCCGGCGTCGTACGCGGGCCGGGTCTCGCGCTGCGGCCCGTACAGCAGGACGAGCGCCCCGGACGCCTCCGCGGCGTACTGGTAGGGCGTGACGAGCCAGGACGACTCCAGGACGGAGCCGTCCTTGCGGGCGAACCACTCCGCGTTCCCGTGCTCGGTGCGCCCGGTGAGCAGCGACTTGCGCAGCCGGCAGCGGGTGCGCGGCACGGTCTGCCCGTGCTCGTCGCGGTGGAGCAGGTCGTGGGCGTCGTGGCCGACGAGCTCGTCGTGCTCGGTGCCCAGCAGGGCCTGGACCGCGTCGTTGGCCGCGACGACGAGGCCGTCGTCGTCGATGACGAGAGCGGCCACCGCCAGCTCGTCCAGCACGGTTCCGCGCCGCGCGGCGCCGGGGCGTCCCTCGTCACTGCGGGCGGCTCTGCCCCCCAAGCCGTTGTCGGCGACGTCCATGCGTGTCCTCGGTGCTGGCTTCGACGCTGCGGTGCGACAAGACTGGTTACCCACATCCCGGTAGGTCAAGCCCGCGGGGCCGCGCCGCTTCCGGCCAGTGGGAGGGGCGCGCCGCGCGGTGGTGGGGACGGCAGGGTTGCCCGAGGCCAGGCCGGGGCGGCGTGCGCCTCCTCAGCGACGCGCGCCGCTGTCCGCCTCCAGTTCGCGCTTGAGGTTGCGCAGGGTCCGCTCGATGTTGCGCTGCTGGAAGGCGGCGAACGTCGTGCCCGCGGTGACGACGCGGTCGAAGGCGGCGGCCACGAACGCCGGCCAGGAGCGCCGGTCGTCGGTCCACGTCTCCGTCACGCGGGTACCGGCGCCCGTCTCCTCGAAGCGGTACTCCCAGGTCGCGATCGGGGCGCGCAGGGACGGCCGGCGGCGGCCGATGGCGTGGACGCGGAACGCGAAGCGCCGGCCCGGTTCGGCCGCCGTGACCGTGCACCGGGTCACCCACCGGAACGCGCCGCGCTTGTTGCGGCCGACGAACGTGGTGCCGACGGCGACCGGACCGGTGGGCGAGTCCCGCGTCGTGCCGCGGTTCTCCGGGCTCCACCGGCCCATGTCCTCGGGACGGCTGACCGCCGCGTACGCGGCGGACGCGGACACGCCGATCACGATGCTGCTGCTCACGGTGAACACTCGGGCCACGGGAATCCTTCTCCACTGGTACGCGCTGCTGGTACGCGCAGCTCCGGCGGCGCCACCGGGACGCCAGGCTACTGGTGAGTAGGAGCATCGCACACGCTTGCGCCGAGGGGCGGCGGCCCCCGTATCGCCGATGATCACAGGGTCTGCACGTTCCGCGGGTGTCGCTTTCGCGGATTCGGGGGTACGCGGTCGCCACGGAAAGGAGGCCCAGGATGGATGAGACAGTCAGGCAGGGGTCCGGGCGCGCGGCGGCCCAGCCCGGCGGGACCGAGGAGCCCGTGGGCGAGCTGGTCCAGCGTGCTTCGCAGCAGCTGACCGAGCTGGTCCGCGGCGAGATGCGGCTGGCCCAGGCGGAGATGAAGGAGAAGGGCAAGCGGTACGGGAAGGGCGGCGGTCTCTTCGGCGGGGCGGGTCTCGTCGGCTTCCTGACGCTGCAGGCGCTGGTCGCCACCGCGATCGCCGGGCTGGCGGTGCCGCTGCCCGTCTGGGCCGCCGCGCTGATCGTGACCGTGGTGCTCGGTGTGATCGCCGCCGTGCTCGCGCTGACCGGCAAGAAACAGGTCACCCAGGCCGCCCCGCCCACCCCCGAGCAGACCATCGACAGTGTCAAGGCCGACGTGGCCGAGATCAAGGAGAGTGCCAAGCGATGACGCAGCCGCCCCACGACGAGCCCACCGCCACCAGCACCGAGGAACTGCGCGAGCAGGTCGAGCAGACCCGGCACGAACTCGGTGACACGGTGCAGGCGCTGGCCGACAAGACGGACGTGAAGGCCCGCACGCAGGAGAAGGCGGCCGCCCTCAAGGAGCAGACGACGGCGAAGGCCTCGGAGCTGACGGCGCAGGCCAAGGCCAAGGCCTCCGAGGCGGTGCACTCGCTCCAGGAGCGGCTGCCCGACGAGGCCAAGGACAAGGCGGCGCTCACCGCCGAGCAGGTGAAGGCCAAGGCGGCCCAGGCGCAGCAGGTCTGGCAGGACAAGGCGCCCGAGTCGGTGCGCGACAACCGCAAGGCGCTCGTCGCCGCCGGCGCGGCCGTGGTCGCCGCCTACGTCCTGCTGCGCCGCAAGAAGAAGTAGCCGCAGGTCCGGGCCGGGAGCCCGGCGGCGCGCGCACCCCGGGTCACAGCTCCCTGATCCGGGGCGCCGGGACGCCGTCGGGCGACGGCTGTGCCACGGCGGCCCCGGCCGCGTCCCGCGTCACCCGGTAGGTGGCGGCCCGGCGGCCGTGCAGGTCCGGCACGGTGACCGTCACGTCCCGCGCACCGGGAGCGAGGAGCAGGGTCAGGTCGGTGGTCCAGTCGCCGTCCGGGCGCTGCTCGTCGGCCCCGAACGGGAGCGCCGCGCCCGGGCGCACGTACAGCGGCAGGCTGTCGTAGCCGTGCGTCTCGCGGCGCCAGGCCGGTCCCTGGACCCGTTCGCCGGTGAGCAGATGGGTCCAGGTGCCCGCCGGCAGATAGAACTCGACGTCGCCCTCGGCGGAGAAGACCGGCGCGACCAGCAGGTCGGGGCCGAGCATGTACTGGCGGTCCAGGGACCGGGCGGTCGGGTCGTCCGGGAACTCCAGGATCATGGGCCGCATCAGGGGCACCCCCGCCCCGTGGGCCTCGGCGGCGGCGCCGTACAGGTACGGCATGAGCCGGTGCTTGAGCTTGGTGAAGGTCCGGGCCACGTCGACCGCCTCGTCGCCGAACTCCCACGGCACCCGGTACGAGCTGGACCCGTGCAGCCGGCTGTGCGAGGAGAGCAGGCCGAAGGCGAGCCAGCGCTTGAAGACGGCCGGGTCCGGGGTGCCCTCGAAGCCGCCGATGTCGTGCGACCAGAAGCCGAACCCGGACAGCGAGAGCGAGAGCCCGCCGCGCAGGGACTCGGCCATGGCGCCGAACGACGACCAGCAGTCGCCGCCCCAGTGCACCGGGAACTGCTGGCCGCCCGCCGTCGCCGAGCGGGCGAACAGGACGGCCTCGCCGACGGCGCGCTCCTTCTCCAGGAGTTCGAAGACGACCTGGTTGTAGAGGTGCGTGTAGTAGTTGTGCATGCGCGCCGGGTCGGAGCCGTCGTGCCACACCACGTCGGTGGGGATGCGCTCGCCGAAGTCGGTCTTGAAGCAGTCCACGCCCTGGTCGAGCAGGACCTTCAGCTTCGTCTGGAACCAGGCGCAGGCGTCGGGGTTCGTGAAGTCGACGAGCCCCATGCCCGCCTGCCACAGGTCCCACTGCCAGATGTCGCCGTTCGCCCTCTTCACCAGATAGCCGGCGGCGGCGGCCTCCTGGAAGAGGGCCGACTTCTGGGCGATGTACGGATTGATCCAGACGGAGATCCGCAGGCCGCGCTCCTTGAGCCGGGCCAGCATGCCGACCGGGTCGGGGAAGACGTCCGGGTCCCAGGTGAAGTCCGACCACTGGTACTCGCGCATCCAGAAGCAGTCGAAGTGGAAGACGCTCAGCGGGATGTCACGCTCGGCCATGCCGTCGACGAACGAGGTCACCGTCTCCTCGTCGTAGCGCGTGGTGAACGACGTGGTCAGCCAGAGGCCGAACGACCAGGCCGGGGGGAGGGCCGGGCGGCCGGTGAGCCCGGTGTAGCGGCGCAGCACGTCCTTCGGGGTGGGGCCGGCGATCACGTAGTACTCGACCGTCTGGTCCTCGACGCTGAACTGCATCTGGCCGACGGCCTCGGAGCCGATCTCGTAGCTGACCCGGCCGGGGTGGTTCACGAACACGCCGTACGCGCCCGTGGGGGAGAGGTGCAGGCTGAACGGGACGTTCTTGTAGGCCTGTTCGCTGCTGGTGCCGCCGTCGGCCTGCCACATGTCGACGACCTGGCCGTTCTTCACGAACGGGGTGAAGCGCTCGCCGAGGCCGTAGACCTGCTCGCCGATGCCCAGCGTCAGCCGGCCGGCCATGTGGTGGGCGCCGTCGCCGCCGGTGAAGAACGCGGTGCCCTTGCGGCCCGCCGAGGTCACCTCGCGCCCCTGCGCGTCCCGGAAGGAGAGGGCGAAGGGCGCGGCCGTGTCCAGGCGCACCGACAGCGAGCCGCTCGTCAGCTCGACCACGGCGCCGTCCCGGCGGACCCGGGCGGCACGTGCCTCCGCGCCGTCCAGCGCGAACTCCGGGCCGGGGCGCCGGGTGCCCGCGAGGTGCGTGGTGCGGACGCCGATCACGCCTTCGGCGGGGGAGAAGCAATCGGTGGTCAGCAGCGGCGCGTTGAGGGTGTCGCCGCGACGTTCGACGCGCTTGACGGAGGCGTACGCGGTGAAGCTGTCGGCGCCCGCGCGCACGTCGCGGACCTCGGTGGCGTACGAGGCCTCGACCCCGTCGCGCATCAGCCAGAAACCGTCGGTGAACTTCATGTTCTTCCCTGGGAGCAGCGGTGATTCGGTCGGTGGGGCGGACAGCCGCTCGGTCACGGGGTGTGAGACCCGGCCCACGAAGGTTCTGCCGACGTCATTTGATCGCACGGAAAACAAAAGGGCAAGGCTTCGGAGGGCAGATTGTCGAAGCGCTTCGACGCTTGTCGTGCCTGGTAACGGGCTGTGAGCCGAGTGTGATCGAGGCCCTGGGGTCTAGCGCTTCGACGCCGAGTGGCGTATTAGTCAAGGGAGAAAACAAACGACCGGTGGACGCCGGAGTCCCGCCGGGCCGGCCATCCCTCCCAGGCAAGGGCAACCAACCGTGACAGCAGTACCTCCACCGGACGCGACGCGCCCCGGGCGCCGCCGCCCCGGCCGACGAGCCCGCCGCACCGCAGCCCCGCTCGCCGTCGCCGGCGTCCTCGTCGCCGCCGCGGCGCTCACCGGCTGCGGCGCCCAGCGCGACGACGACGTCTACACCGTGCTCAACTCCTCGACCGACGACTCGTACCACGGCTGGGACGCCGCCACGCTCGGCCGGTGCAGCACGCGGCTCGGCATCGACATCCGGCAGCAGAGCGTGCCCGCCGCGCAGGTCATGACGAAGTCGCTGCGGATGGCGTCGTCGAAGTCACTGCCGGACGTCATCCAGTTCGACGCCTCCGAGATGCCGACCTTCGCCGAGCCGGGAGGCCTGGTCGACCTGCGCTCCCTCGGCCTGTCGACGAAGGACGTCCCGCAGGGCATCGTCGACTTCGGCTCGTACAAGGGGACGTACTACGGTGCCGCGCGCACGGTGAACACCCTCGCGCTCTTCTACAACAAGGACATCCTCGACAAGGCGGGCCTGGACGTGCCCACCACCTGGGACGAGATGCGGGAGACGGCGAAGAAGCTGACCCGGGGCAAGCAGTACGGCATCGCCCTGAGCGCGGGCGGCGCGGAGGACGGCGTCTTCCAGTTCACCCCCTTCATGTGGTCCAACGGCGGCGACGAGACCGACCTCGCCACGCCGGACGTGGCCCAGGCGCTCGACTACTGGAAGGGCCTCCTCAAGGACGGCTCGCTGTCCAGGTCGACGGTCAACTGGACGCAGGCCGACGTCAACGACCAGTTCATGGCGGGCAACGCCGCGATGATGATCAATGGCCCCTGGCAGGTCGAGACCCTCGACACCAAGAAGAGCCTGCACTGGGGCATCGCGCGAATCCCGGTCCCGCGGACCGGCGCGAAGTCGGTCGGCCCGCTCGGCGGCGCCGTGCTGACCGTGCCGAAGACCGGCGACACCGCGCGCCAGCGGACGGCCGCGAAGATCATCGCCTGTATGTCCAGCGAGAAGGAG
This sequence comes from Streptomyces sp. NPDC049813, assembly GCF_044465085.1. Lineage (NCBI taxonomy): Bacteria > Bacillati > Actinomycetota > Actinomycetes > Kitasatosporales > Streptomycetaceae > Streptomyces > Streptomyces sp. NPDC049813. The sequence continues at coordinate 48,568 of NZ_JBITLI010000010.1, forward strand.
CAGATCTCCTACGCGCGCAACAGCTGGATGGTGCCGGCCAACGAGAAGGCCGCCGCGCTGTGGCGCAAGGAAGTGCCCGAACTCGACGCGCTCGCCGACCAGGTGGCCACCGCCCGCTCCCGGACCGCGAAGGTCGGGGCGCGCTGGTCGTCGGTGTCGCTGGCCCTGCAGAGCGCCTTCCAGTCGGCGCTGACCGGGCAGTCGAGCGAGGCCGCGCTGAAGAAGGCGCAGAGCCGCGCCACGAGCGGGAACTGAGGGGACGTACGCGATCATGACGACCACCACCACGGCCCCCGTCGCCCGCCCGGCCCCTACCGCGGCCGCGAAGCCGCGCGGCACGCGCCGTCGCCGCACGCTCTCCCAGTGGGGCTTCATCGTCCCCGCCGTCGCCTTCATGCTGCTCTTCTTCGGCTATCCGCTCGTGCGCAACGTCGTGATGAGCTTCCAGGACTTCTCGCCGTCCACGTTCTTCGACGGCAAGTCGCCCTTCAACGGCACCGACAACTGGAGCAAGGTCTTCCACGACGACCTCTTCGGCAAGGCGCTGTGGCACACCATCGTGTTCACCGTCGGCTCGCTGATCGGCCAGTTCGGCATCGGCCTCGCGCTCGCCGTCTTCTTCACGAAGAGGTTTCCGCTGGGCGGCGTCCTGCGCTCTCTGATCCTGCTGCCGTGGCTGGTGCCGATGGTCGTCTCCGGCATCGTGTGGCGCCGCGTCCTCGACCAGGACACCGGCGTCCTCAACTCCTTCCTCGACACCGTCGGCCTCGCCGGCCACACCCCGTGGCTGACCAGCCCCGGCATGGCGCTGTTCTCCGTGATCCTGGTGAACGTCTGGATCGGCATCCCGTTCAACATGGTCATCCTCTACGGCGGACTCCAGGAGATCCCCAAGGAGCTGTACGAGGCCGCCTCCCTGGACGGGGCGTCGGCCTGGCGCACCTTCCGCTCGATCACCCTGCCGCTGCTGAAGCCGGTCGTCACGGTCGTCCTCGTCCTCGGCTTCATGTCGACGGTGAAGATCCTCGACCTGATCCTGGCCCTGACCGACGGCGGGCCCGCCGACTCCACCCAGACGCTGGGCACCCTGACCTACCAGAACTCCTTCGTCCAGCTCGACTTCGGCGCGGGCGCCGTCGTCGGCAACATCCTGATCCTGATCTCCGCCGTGTTCGCGGTGTTCTACCTGCGGGCCAACCGCTCCGAGGGGAAGTGACCGGCATGGCAGCCGTCTCCGAGGCCACCGCGCCGAAGCGCCGCTGGGGCGCGACCGTCGCCGGCGTGGCCATCCTGTGCGTGATGCTCTTCCCGCTCTACTGGATGGTCAACACGGCCCTGCAACCCGAGTCGGGGCTCCTGGAGGTCTCGCCCGTCCCGCACTCGCTCGACCTGTCCGGCTTCACCTCGGCCGTCCGGGAGCAGGGCGGCCACCTGCTGACCTCCCTCGCCGTCGCCCTCGGCGCCGTCGCCATCTGCCTCGCGATCGCCGCGCCCGCCGCGTACGGGCTCGCCCAGTTCCGGCTGCGCGCCACCCGCACCATCGTCTTCGGCACGCTCATCACCCAGATGGTCCCGGGCATCGTCATCGCCAACGCCCTCTACAGCGCCTACGTCGACCTCGGCCTGGTCAACTCCTACTTCGGGCTGATGCTCGCCGACGCCTCGCTCGGCATCCCCTTCGCCATCGTCCTGATGCGCTCCTTCATGGTCGCCATCCCCCGGGAGGTCATCGAGGCCGCCGAGGTCGACGGCGCGGGCAGGCTGCGCACCTTCGTGCGGGTGGTGCTGCCGATGAGCCGCAACTCGCTCATCACGGCGGGCCTGTTCTCCTTCCTGTACGCGTGGAGCGACTTCATGTTCGCCCTCACGCTGAACACCACCGACGACGTCAAGCCGGTCACCCTCGGCATCTACCAGTACATCGGCGCCCACGTCGGCGACTGGGGCTCGGTCATGGCCGCGTCCGTCCTGTCGGCGATCCCCGCGGCCGTCCTGCTCGTCCTCGCCCAGAAGTACATCGCGGCCGGCATCACCGGCGGCTCCGTCAAGTAAGGCCACTCATGAGCGACCTGCCCAGCTTCCCTCCCGGCTTCGTCTTCGGCGCGGCCACCGCCTCCTACCAGATCGAGGGCGCCGTCACCGAGGACGGCCGCGGCCCCTCCATCTGGGACACCTACAGCCACACCCCGGGCCGCACCGACGGCGGCGACACCGGTGACGTGGCGTGCGACCACTACCACCGCTACCCGGAGGACGTGGCGCTCCTGCGCGACCTCGGTGTCGACTCCTACCGCTTCTCGATCGCCTGGCCGCGCATCCAGCCGACGGGGAAGGGGCCCGCGAACCCCAAGGGCCTCGACTTCTACTCACGTCTGGTGGACGAACTGCTGGCGGCGGGCATCGAACCCGCCGCCACCCTCTACCACTGGGACCTGCCGCAGGCCCTGGAGACTCCGTCCGGGAGCGGCTCCGCCGTGGGGGGCGGCTGGCGCGTCCGCGAGACGGCCGAACGGTTCGGCGAGTACGCGGCCCTCGTCGCCGAGCACCTCGCCGACCGCGTACCGCGCTGGATCACCCTCAACGAGCCGTGGTGCAGCGCCTTCCTCGGCTACTCCGTGGGCCGGCACGCCCCCGGCGCACAGGAGGGCACCGGCGCGCTCGCCGCCGCCCACCACCTGCTCGTCGGCCACGGCCTGGCGATGAAGGCGTTGCGGGCGGCAGGGGTGCGCGAGGCGGGCATCACCCTCAACCTCGACCGCAACGTCCCCGCCACCGACTCGGCGGCCGACCGCGCCGCCGTGCTGCGCGCCGACACCCAGCACAACCTCGTGTGGACCGAACCGCTCCTCGCGGGCCGCTACCCGGCCTCGGACGAGGAGACCTGGGGGCCGCTGATCACCGGCCAGGACTTCCGGCGCGAGGGCGACCTCGAACTGATCGCGCAGCCGCTCGACTTCCTCGGCATCAACTACTACCGGCCCATCGTCGTCGCCGCCGCGCCCCACCGCGAGAGCGACCCGGCGGCGCGCGTCGCGACCGACAACCGGTACGCCGAGGTGGCCTACCCGGACGTCCGGCGCACCGCCATGGGCTGGCCGGTCGTCCCGGAGTCCTTCACCGACCTGTTGACCGACCTGAAGGCCGCCTACGGCGACGCGCTGCCGCCCGTCCACATCACCGAGAACGGCTCCGCCGAGCACGACGCCGTCGCCGCGGACGGCGCCGTCCACGACACCGACCGCGTCAGCTATCTGCACAGCCACCTCACGGCGCTGCGCGCGGCCATGGACCAGGGCGTCGACGTCCGCGGGTACTACGTGTGGTCGCTCCTGGACAACTTCGAGTGGGCGCTGGGCTACGCGAAGCGGTTCGGGATCGTCCGCGTCGACTACACCACCCAGCAGCGCACCCCGAAGGACAGCTACCACTGGTACCGCGAGCTGATCGCCGCGCACCGGCCCTGAGCGACGTCCGCACGGGCCTTGGGTCCGACGACAGTCCCTCAGCGGGAGCGGCCCGCCACCCGCTCCGCGTACGCCGCGGGGTCCGCGAGCACCTCGCGGACCCCGCGGGCGGCCGCTCCCCGGGCCGCGTCACCGGACGAGGACGCGGCCCGCAGCCGTCCGCTGCCCGGCGTCCACAGACCCGACACCACGCGGGCCGCCAGCTCCCGGTCCGCGGCCGGGGCCAGCCAGGGCAGGAAGCCGGGGAAGACACCGCCGAGCACGACCGCGTCCGGATCGATCAGGTTCACCGCGCCCGACAGGACCCGGCCGAGCGAGCGGCCCGCGCTCTCCAGCGCCCGCAGCGCCACCCGGTCGCCCGCACCCGCGCGGCGCGCCAGCTCCGCGACACCGGCCGCGCCCGTCGCCTCGTCGAGCCCCGCCGCGCGCAGCAGCGCCGCCCGGCCCGCGTACTGCTCCAGGCACCCGCGCGCACCGCAGCGGCACGCGGGTCCGTCCGGCTCCACCACGACATGGCCGATCTCCCCGGCGAACCCGTGGGCGCCCCGCAGCAGCCGGCCGCCCAGGACCAGCGCGCCGCCGATCCCGATCTCGCCGGTCAGATAGATGAAGCTGGGCACGCGGGCCGTGCCGTCGCCGCCCGCGCAGTCACCGAACCAGAGCTCGCCCATGGCCGCCAGGTTCGCCTCGTTGTCCGCGCCGACCGGCAGCGCGCGGTGCGCGGGCCGCAGCGCGGTCAGCGCCTGGGCGAACAGCCCCTCGACGGCCACCCGGTTCCAGCCGAGGTTCGGCGCCTGACGCACCGCGCCGCCGGACACCAGCCCCGGCAGCGCCAGCTCGGCGGCGACCGGGCGCAGTTCCTGCTCGGCGGCCGACTCGATGGCGCGGGCCGCGATCCGGGCCGCCTGCGCGAGCACCGCGGCGGGCGCGTCGCCCCGGTTGTCCCGGCGCTCCACGAGCCGGACGCGGTCGGTGCCCGCCAGGTCGACGACGCAGACGGTGACGGCGTCGATGTTGATCTCCACGCCGAGCCCGGCGGGCCCGCTGCGCGCCACTTTCAGCACCGTGCCGGGGCGCCCCGCCTGTCCGCTGAAGGTCTTGCCCCACTCGGTGAGCAGACCCTCGGTGAGGAGCTGGTCCACGAGCGAGGAGACCGCGGCCCGGGTCAGCCCGACCCGGGCGGCGACCGCGGCCCGGGTCGTCTCGCCCGCGTCGTGGACGGTGGTCAGGACCAGGCTGAGGTTGTGCCGGCGTACGGTCGCCTTGTCCGCCTTGGGCGGGGTCATGGCCACATCGTTGCTGTTCATCGTGGTGACGAGCCTAGGCGACGCCGGACCCGGCCAAGATCCCGGAGCGCGGGCCCCGGGCATCGGACCCGGTGGCGGGAAGATGCAGGTGCCGCCTTCTTTCGGCAAGGTAGAGGGCATGTTCCGCATCGGGGCGGCCGACGCGGGCGAGGAGCTCCTCGCCCGGCTCGGGGCACTCACCGCGCAGGCACGCGAGCTGGCGGCGAGACAGCGCTCGCGGGTCGAGCTTGCCGTGGCGCTGCAGCGCGGCATGCTGCCCCAGACCCTGCCCCACCCGCCCGGCGTCCGGCTGGCCGTGCGCTACTCACCGGCCAACCACGGGCTCAACGTCGGCGGCGACTGGTACGACGCCTTCGACCTGCCCGACGGCCGCATCGGCCTGTCCATCGGCGACGTCCAGGGGCACAACATCCAGGCGGCCGCGTTCATGGGCCAGATCCGCGTGGCGCTGCGCGCCCTCGCCTCGGTCACCGGGGACCCCGGCGAACTGCTCGGGCGCACCAACGACCTCCTCGGCTCCCTCGACTCGGATCTCTTCGCGACCTGCACCTTCCTGCGGCTCGACCCGGCCAGCGGCGTCCTGGAGTGCGCGCGGGCCGGCCACATCCCCCACATCTGGGCCACCGCCGACGGGCGGTCCGGGATCGACAACGGGGACGGCGGGCCCCCGCTCGGGGTCCTGCCCGGCGCGGAGTACCCCGTGACCTGCCACCGGCTCACCGAGGGCGGCGTCTTCGTGCTGCTGACCGACGGCGTCGTCGAGGGGCCCTCGCTCAGCCTCGACGACGGCCTGCACCAGGTGAAACGGCTCGCCGAGGTCACCGCGGGGGCGGGCCTCGGCATCAACGCCCTCGCCAACGGCGTCATGAAGCTGGCCGACACGGTGGGTCATGAGGACGACGCGGCCGTCCTCGTCGTCGGCCACGACGCAGCCGTGTCCTGACGACCGGGCGGGCGGGGGCGTACACACGGACAGGGGCGCTCGCCTGGCCGGGCCGCCGCGGCCGGTGTGTGATGGCTGGTGTGGTGGTGACTCGGCCGAACCGGCTGTTCGTGGAGCCGGTCCTCAAGGCACTGGCCGTGGCGCTGTGCTACTACGTGGCCGGGCGCCTCGGCCTGCTGGGCCGCCTCGTCGTCGAGGGCGTGGTGGTCACCCCCATCTGGCCGCCGACGGGCGTCGCCGTCGTCGCGCTCCTCGTGTACGGGCTGCGGGTGTGGCCCGGAATCGCGCTCGGCTCGTTCCTCGTCATCGCCTCCCTCACCACGCCCCGGCTCACCACCCTGGTCACCGTCTTCGGCAGCGTCGCCGGACCGCTCTGCGCCGCGCTGCTGCTGCGCCGCACCGGGTTCCGGCTCGACATCTCGCGGCTGCGGGACGGGCTGGCGCTCGTCCTGAGCGGCCTCACCGCCATGCTGATCGGCCCGACCGTGGGCGTCGGGATGCAGGTGCTCACCGGCGATCTGGAGACGGGCGACTTCTGGTCGGTGTGGCTGGCCTGGTGGGTGGGGGACGCGATGGGCGTCCTGCTGGTCACGCCGCTGCTGCTGGTGGCCATGGGGGCGGTGGGGCGGCCGCGGCGCAACGGCTGGACGGAACTGGTCTGTCTGGTCCTGGCCGCGGCGGTCCTGGTCCCGGTGGCGGCGATCAGCCGGCTGAGCCTGCTGTACGTCGTCTTTCCCCTGCTGATCTGGGCGGCCCTGCGCTTCCAGCTGGCGGGGAGCATGTTGTGCGCGCTGTTCGCGTCCGTGCTCACCTCGTTCGAGGCGAACGCGCGCCAGGGCGCCTTCGAGCACCTGTCCGCCGTCGAGATCATGGTCAAGCTCCAGGCGTTCAACGGCGCCGCGGCGCTGACCGCCCTGCTGCTGTCCGCGATGGTCGCCGAGGCGCGGGCGACGCGCCGCTCGGTGGAGAACGCCTGCAACGAGCTGGCGGAGGTGCTCGAACACCTCGCGGCCGGCGGGCCCCCGCCCGAACCGTTCGCCAGCCACGCGGTGGACACCGAGACCGACGGGCCGCCTGGGACGTAGCCGTCGACGGCAGCCCCCCGACCCGGCGGTCCACGCGGCCGGCGGCTCAGCCGGTCAGGCCGAGGGCGGAGTCGGGCCGGCAGTGCGGGCAGGCGGGGACCGGGCCGTGGTGCAGCGCGTCACGGGCCTGGTCCGCGGTGAGCGGGCGGGTGCGCCGGCCGGTCATGTGGCAGCTGCCCGCGTGGACGTAGACGGCCGCCCGCCCGGTGAGGCCGACCTCCAGCACCCACTCCGGCGGTTCGGGCCGGGCCGCCTCGCCGCGGGCGTGCTCGCTGCGGCGCCGCTCCTCGTCCTCGATCCAGCGCCGGGTCCGGGCGAGGTCGCGTTCCTGTACGCGGGCGAGGAACTGCAGCTGGGCCAGCCGGTCGGCCGGCGTTCCCTCGGTGTCCACGGTCCTCAGGCCGCCCTGTGCAGCAGCGCCGCGGGGCCGACGCTGCCGTGGCCGAAGCGCCGGTTGGCGCGGTCGACGGCCTGCTCGGCGCGCAGCCGCATCTCACGTTCGTGGTCGAAGGTGATCTGCTCCGCTGTCGCACCGGCGGCCACCAGGTCCTCGGCCCGGACGAGCAGGCCCACGAGCCGGCCGCGCTGGAGACCGGCCCGGTCCATCAGCCGGTAGGCGGCGGCGCGCAGGTCCTCGTCGTGGGCGGAGGCCTCGGGCAGCCGCAGCGTCTTCGACCAGTGGGCGCCGCCGGCGAAGTCGAGGTGCAGGGTGAGGCCGCGGGCGACCTGCTCCCGGGCGCGCACGGTGGCGGCGAGCCGGACGACGAGGTCGAGCAGGCGGGCGCGGACGGCGGCGCCGTCCGTCTCCTGGCGTGCGAAGCGGTGCCGCACCGCCGCCGACAGGGGCAGGGACCGCGGCGTCACCGGGCGGGGGTCGACGCCCCGCGCCCGGTCGGCGGCCAGCCGTCCGGCGCGGCCGCCCAGCACCCGCTGGACGGTGGCCACGGGCAGGGCGGCGAGCATGCCGACGCTGTGGATGCCGTAGTCGGTGAGGGCGGCAGCCTGCACCGGCCCGATCCCGTGCAGGGCGTCCACCGGCAGCGGGGCGAGGAAGTCACCGACCCGGTCCGGTTCGACCGTGACGAGTCCGCCATGCTCGGGAGTGCGCGCCGAGGCGGTCGCGGCCAGCGCCCAGGTCGGCGCGAGCCCGATCCGCAGGTCGACGGAGAGCCGGGCCAGCGAGCGGACCCGGGCCCGCTCGCACAGCCGCACGGCGGGCACGCCGAAGTAGCGCAGCGCGCCCCGCAGCTCCACCACGGCGGCGCCGGGCGGCAGGGCCTGCACGACGGGCGAGATCTCCGCCAGCAGCTCCAGCACGGCCCGGTAGGCGGGCTCCGCCAGACCTGCCGGTACCCGTACGTGCATCACCGACGCCACATCATCAGTCCTGGTCATCACGGCACCTCCCACCCCCACATTATCGAACTGGAATTCGAACACGCGAGATGATCAGGTCGCCGGACGGTTCCGCGGCCGGTCAGCCGAGCCGGTCGAGGGTCGCGAGCACGTCCCGCGGGCCGTCCTCCCCGGCCAGCACCGCGGCGATCTCCCGGGCGCGGGTGCGCAGGGCCGGGTCCCGCACGGCGCGGGCCACGGCCGCCGTGAGCCGCTCCGCGGTGAGGTGCTGGAAGCGCAGCGGACGCGGGGCCACGCCCAGGGCGTGCAGGCGCGCGGCCCAGAAGTGCTGGTCCAGCTGGACCGGGACCGGCACGGAGGGGACTCCGGCGCGCAGCCCGGCGGCGGTGGTTCCGGCGCCGGCGTGGTGGACGACGGCGGCGGTGCGGGGGAACAGCCAGGCGTGCGGCACCTCCCGCACCGTGATCAGGTCGTCGGACTCGGCGTGCAGGCCGCCCCAGCCGGCCTGGATGATCCCGCGCACCTTCGCCCGGCGCAGGGCGTCGGCGAGCAGGGCGCTCAGCCGCTGCGCGTCGGGCGTCACGCAGCTGCCGAAGCCGGCGAAGACCGGCGGCGGACCCGCGTCGAGGAAGTCGAGCAGCCGCCGCTCGGGCTCCCAGCCGGGCGGGACGGCGGGCCACCAGTAGCCGCAGACCCGGTGCCCCACGGGCCAGTCCGCCGGGCGGGGCACGACCCGCGGGCTGAACCCGTGCAGCACGTCCCGCTCCCGCTCCATGCCCAGCACGCCGCCGAACGGGCGGCGCGGCAGGCCCAGTTCGCGGCGGAGCGCGGTGACGGCAGGGGCGAAGATCCGGTCGGAGCCTGCCCACAGGGCGTAACCGGCCAGCCGGTTGCCGTACGCGCCGAAGGACCGCGCGCCGGTCATCAGCGGAGGAAAGGCCGCGGTCGGCCGGATCGGCTGGAGGTACACCCCGAGGCTCGGCAGCCTCAGCGCTTCGCCGAGCGTGACGCACACCGGGTCGGTCACCGTGGAGCTCAGCACGACGTCGGCGCCCTGCCGCACCGCGTCCGCGACCCCGGCGCTCAGCCGGGGCATGAACGCCCGCGCCATCCGGGCGATGCGCGCCATCTCCACCGGCGGAGCGACCGCCCGGGCGAGGCGCTGGCCCTGCGCCGAGGCGAGTTCCTGCCGCGGATCGACGGGCAGCGCCCGGAACCCGAGCCCGTGGGCGGTCACCGCCTCCTCGAACCGCGCGTGCGTGGCCACCGCCACGTCGTGACCCGCGGCGCGCAGCCGCACGCCGAGGCCGGTGTACGGGGCGACGTCGCCCCAGCTGCCCGCCGTCACGATCAGTACCCGCATCGGCACAGCATGTCAGAGACCGTCCGCGGGACCGCCCGGGTCCGGCTCCCTCAGCTCACCAGCTCTCCGTGCCCGTCGACCGGGGCAGCCGCGGTGGTACGTCCCGCGCGCGGGCGCGCAGCCGCATCGCCACCAGCGGGAAGAGCAGCACGGAGATCATCGCCGCGCCGACCAGGGCGGCCGCGTCGCTCTCCGGCAGGACGTGCGCGTCCACGCCGATCGTCGTGATCGCCACCACGAGCGGCAGGCAGGTCGCGGAGTAGACCGTCAGCGCCCGGCGGCTCAGCGCGGACAGGTCCCGCGGCGCCAGCAGGTACGCCGGCAGCCCCCGGACGAGCAGGAACAGCACGAGGAAGACCGGGAGCAGCGCGAGCGCACGACCGCCGGAGAGCAGCGACGACAGGTCGAACTCGATGCCGGTCACGATGAAGAAGAGCGGGATGAGGAAGCCGAAGCCGATGGCCTCCACCTTCGCCAGCACCTCCCCGCTGCTCTCCGGGGCCGAGCTGTGCAGCACGAGCCGGGTGAGGATCCCCGCGGCGAAGGCGCCCAGCAGGACGTCGAGTCCGAGGGCCTGCGACAGCGCGAGCATCGCGACGAGCAGCAGCATCACGAAGCGGACCGCGAACTGCGCGCTGGTGTGCAGCGTGGCGCGGACGACCTCCCCGAACCAGACCGGACGCGGGCGCAGCGCCCACCGTACGGCCCCCGCCGTGATCACACCGAAGGCGATGAGGACGACCGTGGAGGCCCCCGGGGCGCGGCCGCTGAGCAGGACCGCCATCGCGATCACGGGCCCGAACTCGCCGACCGCGCCGAACGCCATCATCACCGTGCCGAAGCGGCCCTCCAGGTCACCGCTGTCGCGCAGGATCGGCAGCACCGTGCCGAGCGCCGTACTGGTCAGCGCGGTGCCGACGATCACGCTGCGGGCCGGGTCGCCCCCGGTCAGCGCCAGCGCCAGGGCGAGCCCCGCCGCCAGTGAGAGCAGCCACGCCCACACCGAGCGGCGCAGCGTGTCCCCGCGGACCTCGGCGAACTCGATCTCGTACCCGGCGAGGAAGATCAGCATCGACAGGCCGAGATCGGACAGGACGTCGATGACCTCGCCGCCGTGCGCCCAGCCGAGCACGTCGGGGCCGAGCAGGATGCCGAGGACGATCTCGAAGATGACCAGCGGGATCCGCGCCCAGCGGCCGGCCCCGTGCGCCAGGAGCGGAGCGAGGACGGCCGCTGCCATGATCAGGATGAGCGTTCCCGCCTGGCCCACACCGTCCCCCGCTCGTCGCGCGCCGGATACTGCTTCGACCTTCGGCGCCACGGCGGAGCCGCGCATGCGCGGACGGACCGTGCGGGTGAGCGGTGGTCAGGCGCGCGGGCCTGGACGGGTCAGGCGCGGGCGGGTGCCTGGCCGGTGCCGGCCGGCTGCTCGCCCGCGGCCGGTTCGCCGTCCGGCTTGGCCAGGGCCGGGATGAGGGTCGCCACGGCGGCGGAGACGAGGGCGACGCCGCAGCCGATCATCAGGCCGGTGCGGAAGCCGTTCTCGGAGGCGAAGGTGAAACCGCCCATGCTGATGGTCATCTGGGCCAGGACGACGCCGATGACGGCGGAGCCGATCGTGGTGCCGAGCGAGCGCATCAGGGTGTTGAAGCCGTTGGCGGCGGCCGTCTCGGAGAGCGGCACCGAGCTCATGATGAGGGCGGGCATCGAGCCGTAGGCGAGGGCGACACCGCTGTTGATGACGATGCCGGAGAGCATGATGCCCCAGGCCGTCCCCATGAGCGGCAGGGCGACCCCGTAGCCGGCGGCGATCACGAGGGCGCCGCAGATGAGGGCGGTCTTCGGGCCGCGCGCGTTGATCAGCTTCCCGCCGAGCGGCGAGATCAGCATCATCATGATGCCGCCGGGCGCGATCCACAGGCCCGCCGCGAGCATCGACTGGCCGAGGCCGTACCCGGTGGCCTTCGGGAACTGGAGCAGCTGCGGCGCGATCAGCATGAAGGAGTACATGCCGACGCCGATCAGGATCGACGAGGCGTTGGTGAACAGCACGCGGGGCCGGACCGTGGTGCGCAGGTCGACGAGCGGCTCGCGGGTGCGCAGCTCGTAGAAGCCCCAGACGAGCAGCGCGACGACGGCGACCGCGAAGAGGCCGAGGGTGGTGCCGGAGGTCCAGCCCCAGTCGGCGCCCTTGGAGATGGCCAGCAGCAGCGAGACCAGGCCGATGGCGAGGCCGACGGCGCCGGGCGCGTCGAAGCGCTGCCCCTTCGCGCCCGCCGGGACGTCCGGCACGATCACGTAGATCATGACGCCGATGATCAGGGCGAGCACGGCCGAGCCCCAGAACAGCACGCGCCAGTTCGCGTACTGGGCGACCGCGGCGGCGATCGGCAGGCCGATGGCACCGCCGATGCCCATGGAGGCGCTGACCAGGGCGATGGAGCCGCTGAGCTTCTCGGTCGGTACGACGTCACGGAGCAGGGCGATGCCGAGCGGCACCATGCCCATCCCCATGCCCTGCAGTCCACGGCCGACGATCATCGGCACGAGCGACGAGGAGAGCGCGCACACCACCGAGCCGCCGACCAGCGGGACGGCGCAGGCGAGCATCATGCGGCGCTTGCCTATCAGGTCGCCGAGGCGGCCCGAGACGGGGACGCAGACGCCCGACACGAGCAGCGTCACGGTGATCACCCACGCCGCGTTCGAGGACGACGTGTGCAGGATCTGGGGCAGCTCGGCGATGAGCGGTGTCACCAGCGTCTGCATGATCGCGGCGGTGGTACCGGCGAGCGCCAGGGTGGTGACGACGGCGCCTGACCGGCTGCTCGTCTCGGGGGCATCCATACGGGGGTCCTCTGTCTCTCGGCCCCGTCGTCGCGAAGGGACCGGCACGTGCAAGGATGTGCATCATACACAGACTATGTATCGCGCACATTGCATGCAGGGTGCAGGTACTTCCCGGTCGCCCGCCGCCGGGGGAGGGGCCCGGGCCGTGGCGCCCTGCGATACCGTCGGACCTGGGAGGACGCACGCACATGGACAAGCCCTCGGAGTTGGTCGAGTTCGAGCACATGGTGCTGGGCCGGCATCAGCTCGGCAATGACAAGCGCCGTCGGCAGGCGGACCGCCTGGAGCGCAGCACGTACATCATCCTCAGCCGGATCCGGGTCCAGGGGCCGATGTCGATCGGTCAGCTCAGCGAGGCGTTCGTGCTCGACGCCTCGACGGTCAACCGGCAGACCGCGCAGGCGATGCGGGCCGGGCTGCTGGAGCGGATCCCCGACCCCGAAGGCGGCATGGCCCGCAAGTTCCGGCTCACCGCCGAGGGCGAGCGGCGCCTGGACGCCGAGCACGAGAAGCAGGTGCAGGAGTTGGACCGGGTCTTCGCGCACTGGCCGGCCGACGACGTGCGGGAGTTCGCGCACTACCTCCAGCGGTTCAACACGAGTATCGAACAGCTCAGCGGCCAGCCCTGGCCCCGCTCCTGAACCCGCGGCCCCGCCCTGCCCCGCCGGCACCGACCGCATAGGCTGACGGGCGTGGACCGGTTCGACGGCGCGATCGCAGGCATCGGCACCCGCTCGGGCGTCCGTCTCGTCGTCGGCATGTGGCGCCGCTCGCCGCTGGGGCCCCTCACCGACGTCATGGTCGAGCGCGCCGACGGCCACCGCACACTCATCGCACCGACCCGCGCCGCCGCCGACTACATCGCGGCGACCTACACGTTCGACACCGTACGGGTCGAGCCCGTCGCCCTCGCCGTCCGGCCGTCGGGCCGCCTCGTCGTCCGGACCCCCTCCCTCACGCTCACCCTGACCGTCGGCCGCCGTACGGGCACCGGACTCCTGCTCACCCTCGTGCCCAGGCCGCTCGCCCGGACCCGCGCCTGGTGCCGGCTGACCGACCCGTTCGCGCGGCTGGCCCGCCAGGGCGTGCGCACCGTCGGCAGCGCGGGCGGCGGGCGCCACGAGTACTACTGCGCCCTGGACGAACACCGGCTCGCCGCGGCCGCCGCCCGCCTCGACGGCCGCGACCTCGGCCCGCTGCGCGACGTCACCCCGCCCGTCCGGTTCGGCTTCGGCTCGACCCCCGCGCGCCCCACGCTGGTCCGCGTGACCACCCTCATCGCCGCGCGCCCCTGATCCGGGCCGGGGCCCGGCCCCGCACGCCCCGCGCGCCGCCGTCACAGGTGGCCGCCCCGACTGCCCCCGGCAAACATGGGTACCGGACATCCTTCCGCACCCACCCACGTCCGGCCGGAGCGAACCATGGGCAACGAACAGAACGAGGCGGCCACCATGAAGGCCATCACCTACGAGAAGTACGGGGACCGCGACGTCCTGTCGCTGACCGACCAGCCGCTGCCGAAGGTGGGCCCCGGCGAGGCTCTCGTCCGCGTGCGCTACGCCGCCGTGAACCCGGTCGACTGGAAGGTCATGTCCGGCGGCCTGGACGCGATGATGGACACCGTCTTCCCGGTGATCCCGGGCTGGGACGTCTCCGGCGTCGTCGAGCGCGTGGGCATCGACGCCCCGGAGTTCACGGCCGGGGACGAGGTCTTCTCATACGCCCGCAAGGACTACGTGCATGGCGGGACCTTCGCCGAGTTCGTGACGGTCCCCGTGCGCGCCCTCGTCGCCAAGCCGCCGTCCCTCAGCTTCGGCGAGGCGGCCGGCGTGCCGCTGGCGGGGCTGACCGCGTACCAGAGCCTGACCCGGCTGGACACCGGCGGCTCGGACACCGTCCTGATCCACAACGCGGCCGGCGGCGTCGGCACCTTCGGCGTCCAGATCGCCAAGGCCCTGGGCGCCCGCGTCATCGCCACGGCGTCCGAGAGCAACCACGACCGGCTGCGCGCGCTCGGCGCCGAACCGGTCAGCTACGGGGACGGCGTGACCGACCGGATCAAGGAGCTCGCCCCCGACGGCGTGGACGTGGTGGTCGACTACGTCGGCGGCGTCCTGGACGTCACCCGCGCCGTGCTCCGCGAGGGCGGCCGGCACGCGTCCATCGCCGACCCGGACGTCGTCAAGGAGGGCGGGCAGTGGATGTGGGCCCGCCCCGACGCCGACGGCCTGCGCGCCCTCGCGGACCTCGCGGAGAAGGGGCAGCTGCGGGTGCCGGTGGCCGAGACGTTCCCGCTGGAGCGCGTCGCGGACGCCTTCGAACTCAGCCAGTCCGGACATGTGCACGGCAAGATCCTCATCCAGGTCGCCGACGCGTGAGCTGGGGCGGCTGACGGTGGAGCGGAGCGAGGACGGGCGCTACATCGTGGTGGACGGCCGCAAGTGGCGGGCCACCGACCCCTCGGTCCCGGAGGAGACCGCCGCGCAGCTGCGCCGGCACCTCATGGCCGCCCGCCGGGCCGTGCGTGACGCGCTGCGGCAGGAGGACACCGCCGCCGAACGCCGGGCCCGCGACCGGGTCCAGCTGGCCAAGACCGCGCTCGGGGAGCGCGGCACCGCCTGGTGGGACCAGTCAGCGGCGGAGCGCAGGAAACGGTGGGAGGACGGCCTGCACCGCCTCCAGGAGACGGCGGAGTGAACCGCCGGCTGGTGAGGGGCGCGCCGCGCGCCCCTCACCGCCGCTGCGTCAGCCGCCCGCCGGGAACGACGGCGGCGCGTCCTCGGGGGCCGTACCCCAGGCCGTGCCGGGCGTCGCGCCCAGTGAGAACCGCAGGGTCCCGCCCTTCATGACCGTCGAAGCCGGCACCCACGTCCGGTCGGAGGCCCGGCCGTCGACCCGCACACCCCGGATGTACGGGGCGGACGCGCCCGCGCCCGGCGCCTCGATGCGCAGGGTCCGGCCGAGCCCCCCGTGCACCTGCGCCCGCGGGAACAGCGGCGAGGTGAGGACCAGGTCCGCGCGGGCCGGTACCTGCGGGTACACGCCGAGCGCGGAGAACACGTACCAGGCCGACATGGTGCCCGCGTCGTCGTTGCCCGGGATGCCCCCGGGCGTGTCGGTCCACAGCTGGTCCAGCTCGGCGCGGACGGTCTCCTGAGTACGGGCGGGCTGCCCCAGATAGTCGTAGAGATAGGGCGCGTTGATGTCCGGCTCGTTCGTCGGGTCGTACCGCGTGTCGTCCTTCGCGGAGAAGTCGAAGGCCCCCTCGGGCGTACGGAAGAACGAGTCCAGGCGCTCCACGGCCTTGTCCTTGCCGCCCATCGCCCGGGCCAGGCCGGCCACGTCGGAGTAGACCATCCACGTGTAGCGCGCGCTGCTGCCCTCCACGAAGCCGTCGCCCGTCCCGGGGTCGAAGGAGTCCCCGGCCCAGTCGCCGTCGCGCTCGCGGTCGCGCATCCAGCCGCCCTGCGCGGTGGCGTCCGGGTCGAACACCTGGCTCCAGGCGCCGGAGCGGCGCAGGAAGGCGGCTTGCCGGTCATGGTCGCCGAGCGCGCCGGTCAGCTCGGACAGGCCGTAGTCGGCGGCGGCGTCCTCCAGCGTCTCCGCGGCCCCGCCCCAGCAGTGGCAGTCGTCGGCGGGGACGTAGCCGTGGGTGAGGTAGAAGTCGAGCGACGGCCGCTGTCCGACGCACTCGACCTGGCAGCCCGCGTCGGACGCGTCGTTCGCCGAGGGCACGGTCGCGGCGTGGACCAGGGAGTCCACCGCGCCGCGCACGTCGAAGTCCCGGGCGCCGAAGGCGTACATGCCGGCGAGCGCGACGGCCGACGGGTCGCCCGCCATCACACTGGTCTTGCCCTGCTGGAGCAGCCAGCGGTCCCATTCGCCGCCGCGCTGGCCGGCGTACGCGTACAGGGACTGCGCGTAGTCGCTCGCCGCCTTCGGTGACAGCCACGCCATCAGCTGGACCTGGGCCCGGTACTGGTCCCAGCCGGAGAAGGTGCCGTACTGCGCCCGCTGTCCCGCGGCCAGCCGGTGGGCGCGGCCGTCGGCCCCGGCATAGCGGCCGTCCACGTCGTTGGCGACGGTCGGCTCCAGCATCGAGTGGTACAGCGCGGTGTAGAACGTGCGCTGCCGGGCCGTGGTGCCGCCGCCGACGCCGATCTTGCGCAGCTCCGTGCGCCACTGCGCGGCCGCCGCCGCGGCGGTGTCGTCGAAGGAGGCCGACGCGGGATTCTCCGCGCGCAGGTTGGCCTCGGCCCCGGCGGCGCTCACATAGGAGATGCCGACCTTCATCTGCACCTGGCGTACGTCCTCGCCGAAGGTCACGTACGCGCCGGAGCCCTTGCCCGGCCGCGGGTTGCCGTTCTCGTCGTAGCCCGTGCCGCCGGCGGCCTCGGTGGCCCCGGGGTGCAGCTCGCTGTCGTGCCAGGTGCCGGTCGCGGCGAAGGGCGTGTCGAAGTGGGCGGTGAAGTGCAGGGTGTAGAGCTGGTGCCGGTTGTTCTCGCTCTGCGGGCCGCAGAAATTGCCCGCGTCGACGGAGCCGGTGACGGTCCGGTGGGCGGCGTCGACGCGCACCCGCGCGTCCGTGCTGCCGCTCTCGGAGTTCGACGTCCGGAAGAGCATCGAGGCCGTCTTGCCCGCGGGGAAGCCGAAGCGGCCGGTGCCGGTGCGGGTGGTCGCGGTCAGGTCCGCGCTCGCGCCGCTGTCCAGACCGACCCGGTAGCGCCCGGCGGTGGCCTTCTCCCGCGCGTGGCTGAAGCCGGACGCGTAGGTGGTGTCGCCGGTGTCCGCGGAGGGGGAGCCGGTCATGTCGCCCACGTACGGCATGACGGGGATGTCGCCCGCCGCGCCGGAGCAGCCGACACCGCTGAGGTGGGTCAGGGAGAAGCCGCGGATCCGCGTCGCGTCGTACCGGTAGCCGCCCGGCGCGGGGTTCTTCGTCTGGGTGCCGGTGGAGGTCTGCGGGCTCCAGGAGAGCATGCCGTAGGGGCGGACCGCCCCGGGGTAGGTGTTGCCCGCGTTGCTGGTGCCGATCAGCGGGTCGACCAGCCGCACCGGGTCGCTCACCAGGGCGGCGGCGGTGCCGGCGGGCCGGGCGGGGGCGGCGTCCGCGGGCGCCACCGCGGTGGTGAGCAGGGCGCCGGCCAGGGCCGCCGCCGCGGCGCCGGTCAGCAGGCCGGTGCGGGCCGGACGTATGCGCCGGCGGCGCGGGACCGCGCCGGGGATGGGGGGAGCTGTCGTCGTCATGCGGTGCCTTCTTACGCCGGTCGCACAGGGCGGACAGGCCTTGGGGGGAGGGCTTGATAACGATGTCAAAGGACCGCGGGCGATGTTTCCGATCAAGGACCGGGGTGTCAAGGGGGCGGGCGCGGATCGGCGGGAACGCACCGGGGCGCGGGGGGGGGGGGGGGGACCCCCCCCCCCCCCCCGCCCGGGCCCGGCCCCCGGGGGGGGGGGGGGGGGGGGGGGGGGGGGGTAAGTTGGGGGGGGGGGGGTTGACACGCGGGCCGGGC